>JAOAFU010000025.1 GCA_026416115.1 Bacteroidales bacterium
GCTCCATAACGGTCGGTAAAATGTTGAACGAGTCTACGGATAAGTTCTTCCCATCGTTGATAATCTTTTGGTGGTGTAACATTACCTTTCCACCAGAAGATTGTTCTGTCGCCACTGGCAAGAGCTGATGGCATAAATCCAAGCTCAACAAAAGGTTTCATACCAATGCTCAGGAGAAAATCGAAAAGTACATCGATATATTGGAAATTGTACTGGGGATTTCCGTTCCGATCTTCTTTGTATACTCCCATATCGTCGCAAAGAAGGCCATGCATTCTGATGTATTTAAAATCGCATTCCTGTTTTGTGAGGATAAGTTGTTGTTGCCAGTCGGCACGGAGTCCCTCATTAGCTCGTCCTGCTCCTACGCATTCTTTAAACATAGTATTCAACTTGCCTTTCTCGGTACGAGTGTCGATACTGATGATACGTAGGGGTTCAGTTTTCTTTTTTTGCGCTTGAGCTTGTTGAAGCCCAAGGGTGCATAAGGCTAATAGTAAAAATGTTATAATTCTCATTTTATATTCTTTTTAAAAGTGTCTATTAAATTTATAATATACATTCGTCTTCCAAAAATAAAGGATAAGGTTTTAATTTCTAATCTCCTAAGTTCTTACAAAAGCATAAAATATCAGTTGTTATGGATGTTAATGTTTACAATTTGATGCTTGAGAGATTATTTTGCGGCCCCTTCCATAATTGCATTGAGAGCTTGCTGATCGAAAACCTTAAGGTTATTTCGGTCGAAGATACCGCTGGCTAAGGCACCAAGTCCACCGTTATCCCAGTAAAAAGGAAGAATTCCATTTTTCCTTGCTTGCTGGGTTACGTACTTTAAGTAGTAGGCTCTCGATGCAAGGTGTAACTGGAGTGCCTCGCCAGTTAGGTTTGAACGTCGGGTAGGAGCATATTCTCCAAGAACTACGGGTATACCTTTATCGACAAATTGTGTTTTCATAAGTCCAAAGAGCCGGTCGACGGTCTCTTCTTCGCCCCAGGTGGCATTACGTTCGGTATCGGTGGTAGAATGATATCCCTTTCCCCAGTAATAAAACATCTTTCCCCAGCTTTCGTCTTTTTCTAATCCACAAAAGTTCCAGGGTGTGTAATAGTGAATTTCTACCATCAATCGATTGGGAATTTTGTCTTTAGGCAATTGTTTCATCAGGTTGTTGGTTTTTTCGATGTCGGTCGAAGGACCTTGTATTACTAATACACGGTAGCTATTTTTACCACCAGTAGCTCTGACAGCATTGATGAAGGTTTGATGGTAGGATAGAAGTACTTTCATTTGTTCGGAATTATCGACATTAGGCTCGTTGGCACTTGCAAACAGTAAATGTTCGTCGAAATCGCGTAAGTGGGTGGCTATTTGTTCCCAGAAAGCTTTTTGTTTGGCATTATTTTCTTTTTGTTTAGCTAAAGTGCAGTTATTCTCGAGCCATCCTCCATCCCAATGAATATTGAGGATTACATACATGTCGGCTTCGACACAGTATTGGACTACTTCTTTAACCCTATCGAGCCAATCGGGATTAATCTGAGCTGTTGTATTATCGATAACATATTGATTCCAAGAGCAGGGTATACGAATAGCATTAAAACCATTTTCTTTAACAAGTTCGATGAGTTCTTTAGTTACTTTGGGATTACCCCAAGCAGTTTCGCCTCCTATAGCTTCAAGCGTATTACCAATGTTCCAACCTACTTTAATTTTCGAGGCCAATTGTTGAGCATCGCTACTCATTCCTGCTGCATCTGGGGCCTGTGGTGAAATGTTAAACGAGGAGTATAAACTTGCTTCTTGAGTAATTTTTACAACTACAGTTGGGGCACCTTCGGCCGATATCACCAGTTCGCCTGTTCGATATTGAGTTAGAGGATTGTCGGTCGTAAAAATTTTTATTTGGGTTGTACCCGTTTGTCCACTTGTAGCACTGCAGGTTATCCAATTTACCTGGGGCACAGCGGTCCATTGGGGTGCACTGGTGGTTATGGTCAATACCGACGAGTCTTCGGCATTCGACAAATTTATTTGAGTAGTATTGGTTATCAGCGAGGCAGAAAATTGCGAAGCAGCCTGGCTTATAGCTACTTTTACTGGATTTGCATCACCTGCAGTAAAGATGAGTGTATCGGTTCTTGGTGTCGATGTTTGAGTATTAACTGTAATAACAACAACATCTTGAGGTCCTTTGCCAAATTTTTTTGAAACGTTAATCCAGGAAGCAATGCTATTGCTTATTTTCCAATCACTTGCGTTGGTTTCAATTTTTATACTATCGGTGCCACCTGCAGCCGGTATTTCAATTTTTGTGGGTCTAACCTGCAAAGTATTCAATTCCTTATTCTTTTCACAACCTGCCAACCATGTTGGTAGAGATATTAAAATACTTAGCAGCCATGAATTTATTTTCGATTTCATAGGACGTTGGTTTTATTATGGTTAATATTTATTTTATCATTTTTGAATAGGAAAATAAATTGTATATCGTTCATCGGTAATTTCGTATAGGGGCACAAACCGTATACTTTGCGGTTGTCCCACCGTTATGTAATGGCTTTGTTTCCAAGGGAAAATTTTATACTCGTGCTCGTATTCACGGGTAAGCATAGTTTCGGGTTTGTTTACATCGCCTTTAAGCGTGACTTCTTTGTCGATAATTCCAGCCAATACAATGGGGCCTTCCATAAAGGCATACAGCTCTTTTTTCCCAGGCAGAGGTTCGGTATATAATCTTGTGGGGAATTCGATCAACAACTGGTCGTTGCCCCATTCGCGTGTTATGTTAATATACCCATTAATAACTTTTGCATTATACGTAGAACCGTTTATTTTGATATCGACCTGACTTTTTGCCCACCATGGCATTCTGAGTTGAAGTGAGAAAAGTATGGGTTTTTCGGCTTTAAGGCTACATTTTATTCTCCATCGACTACCGTCGGGTATTCGATTATATTCGTGGGCAACGAAATCTTGTCGGAAATTAACTGCGATATTATCTTTCGACCAGTTTAATTCTGAAGGAATATATTGACTGATGACTAATCCGTTGTTATTTTCGAAATAGATATATTCGGCATATCTGGTTTGCGCCTGAACAAGTGTTCCATGACAGCACCAGAAATCCATGGAAGGGGTACCCCATCCCTTTTCTCCGCCTTTAGTATAACCGGCTGCTATGGGAAGAAAGTAGGCAACCATACCGGTGTATTGATTTTGTTGCGCAAGTATGCCGTTATATGTGTTTCGTTCGATGTAGTCGGCATATTTTACCTCACCTGTCCAACGAAACAAATAAGATGCAAGTCGGATCATGTTGTAAACAGTACAATGTTCCTGATTATTCTGGCACATGAAGTCGGCAAGTTTATGAGGGGGAATCCAGTATTCACCAGCGTTTTGTCCGCCGGTACAATAATATCCTCGATCGTCAACAGCATTTTTCCAGAAGGCCAAAGTAATGTTTCGCCAGTAAGGATTACCTGTAACTTCGTATATTCGAGCCGAGCCGTGCGACCAGGGTATGCTGGCATTGGCGTGCTCGTTTGAAAGAGCGTCTTCACCTTTAAGAAGCGATTGAAATAATCCAGGATTTCCGTACCGTTCCATCAAGTCGAGATATTTCTGATGATGTGTAAGACCGTATAAGTTTGCCCATATTTCGAGCATGCCACAGGCTTCGCCTCCATATACTGCACCTGCATTATTATTAGCTACTTGTCGTCCTGTCCAGCGGTGAAACCAATCGGCAAACTTTTCAAGAACTTCAAGAGCTTTTTGCGACCCTGTCATGGCATACATATCCCACAATCCCATTAGCGTTTTGTGGATGGTGTATTGTGGCGACCAAATTTGGTACCCATTAGCCATTAAGTCGAAATACTTTTCGGGGATAGATCCAGCCCATTCTCCACCATTTATCCTCTGACATTCGGCTAGTTCAGCAACGATTTTATCGGCCTTGGCCTTTACCTCCTCATCTTTGGTTTCGGCATATAAGTAGGCAGCAGCCGATAGCCAATGCCCTAAAAAATGACCCCTGAGTTGATTCATTGGTGAATCCCATCCCCAGTAAAAATCTTTATAGTTGATATCCTTGTTTAACATTATATTGCCTGTCTTTGAAATACCTGCCTCGTAATAAAAGTTTTGTAGTAATTTATCGTTTTCGAGGCTCATCAAATATTTCTTGTTTAACTCGTAACGTTGACTGAATAGGCTCGGTAAAAGCCTTACCTGACTTATAGGAATAGGTTTTAATTTTACTTCCGCTTGACTGTCGAATCGAAACAAAGTTTTATCGAATTTTATCTGTTCGCCTGCATTGTTAACATAAATTACCTGTGCATTAATTCTTACAAGCATTAATAAGGCCATTGTTATTAGAGTAAATTGTTTTCTCTTTTTCATATGTGAAATTATCTTTGGGTTAAATCTGTTTGAGCAAATTATATTTTAGTTAATTTCAGGTATCTTATTTTTTCATTACCCGATGTTATTTTTAAAAGATAAAAACCATTATTTAAATCAGTAATGTCTATTCGTTCGCTAAAATTTCTAATAGTCTTTATTAAATATCCTGATAATGAGTATATTTCGATCGAGCGAATATCGTCCATAATAGTATTGATTTGGATGTAGCTATTAGCTGGATTAGGAAAAATGAAATCTTCTTTTAATTGTTTTTTTTGTATAGATGCGCTTTTACAATTTGTAAACTCTATCCAGTTGATATTGAATCCCCCTTGAAGGAAGATAGTTTTAAGTATTTTGTTCTTACCAACTGGTAATTTTACACAAGGAATAGTAAAAGTTTTATAAGTCGACCAGCCTCCTGTTGGGCTTATGTTGTAATCTGCTATACTCGTGTCGTTTATTTGAAATCTGATTTTGCCACCCGAGTTAGAAGCAATTCTTAGATTTATATCTGCTAATGAGTCGTTTACGTCTACAGTATACGTAACCCATTCGCCATTATTAATCCAACCTATTTCGTATCCATTACCTGAGTCCCAGCACGATTGTACATCGACACCATCATTTCTATATGCTCCTGGTGAATTTATGCTATCTGTATCGTAGTAAGCTATATTTGGATCTCCTTCATCGTAGTCTTCTGCTTCTATTTTACCCGGTATCTGAAAAGGGATTCCTTTAAAAGGTCCAGGTTTTGGACGAGTAAGAGCCGATACTATAAGTGAAGGTTTTGAGTATCCAAGATCATTTGTTGCTTTTATTCTATAAAGATAAATAGTTTTACCCTCAAGTCCTTTGTCGGTATAAAAGGTGTCGGTCGTAAATCCAATAGAATCTATAGACTGGTTGCTTACTTTTTCAATTAGGTATCCTTGAGCATTTTTTATCGAAAACCACGACAGTGTTATTTGATCGTATGATTTAGCGTATGTTGCAGAGATAATTGGCGTTGCCAAATGGTTTAAGCTATCGGATAAGCCTTGAAGCCAAGAATATGGTAAAGTAGGATTTTCGTCGAATTGAAACCAGTCGAAATCGGCGGGGTTTGAGTTGGGTTTGCCATTTCCCGAAGCATACATGCCAATGAACACACCTGTAAACCCTCCCCCAACTTTTTCCGTCGATATGTCTTTGGTTAAAGCAGTACCAAGAAGTTCTGGCATAAAATTATTGTATTGCACCCAGAATTTATATTCAAGATCTGTTGCGCTAATTCTTAAAACTATATCATCATCAGGTATCTCACGGTAGCGAAGCTCAACAATTTTATTTTTTAGTATTTTTCTGAGCATTACTACACGTTGTCCTGCCAGTTTGGTAATTAGTAAATCGTAATGATTTTGATCGTTATATCTTACCACAAGTCCTGCTTCTTCATTCGAGGACACTGGAATAAAATCTATTTTGGCAGAAGCAACCACATCGAATGAGGTTTGACGTCGTCCGATAAATGCAGGCGAATCTTTTTCCTTGAAACTAAAAGCTGACCCTTTGAGTCGCAAGTAGCCCGGTCGTTCTGTCAAAGACCAGCTGTTTGTATAAGGATTTCGAATAAAGTTCCAGTATAAATTTAGCTTATCACTGTCGAAATCATCAATTTCGGGTATCGAATCCCATTGATGTATGGGTAAATTAGGAAGAGGATAAGTTTCTTGTACAACGCCATCAGTTCCTACTTTAGGCCAGCCCTCAGTATCCCAAGTTATTGGCGCTAAAAAAGTTTCGCGTCCCAGATGATGATATTGTCCACCTTTGGGTCGTATGCCAAGGCAAACTGCCCACCAACTTCCATCGGGCAATTGGACAAAGTCTGCATGTCCAATTGCTTGAAAGGGGTGATTGGGCTTATTTTTGTTCGAGAGAACTGGATTTTTTGGACTTTTCTCATAAGGTCCCCAGGGCGAAGCGCTGCGTTGGACAACCTCCATATGATCGTAACCCGTACCTCCTTCGGCAGAAATAAGATAGTAGTAATTGTTTATTTTATAGAGATGAGGCCCTTCTGGCGAACTACCACCAGTGCCGGTAGCAATTTTTTTTAGAGGTTTTATATATTTTCCTGTTTGTGGATTCATTATGCCCAGTAAAAAACCATCGGCATTGTTTGGAGTTAGGTAGTATAATGTGTCGTTAATGAATTCCATCGACGGGTCGACATACCAGTTACCAACCCAAACCGGATCGGACCATGGACCAGCCGGATTGGTAGCTGTTACATAAAACTGTCCTTGGGTTCCCTCGCCGCCGTAATTAGTACATGCTAGATAGAAAATCCCATTATGGTATCGAAGAGTTGGTGCGTAATTACCTCCGGTAGACGATTCGCATCCTCTGAGAGGACAGTTACTCGCTTTACTTAGCCCATAACCGATAAGTTTCCAGTTTACAAGATCTTTACTATGATAAATTGGTAATCCAGGAAAATATTCGAATGACGATGTAGTTAAATAAAAATCATCGCCAACCCGAACTATTGAAGGATCGGGATTCATTCCTGTAATTATCGGATTACGAAATGTTTGAGCAAATGTGCTAAAACTGTATAAGCATAATACCCAAAAAATTAAATTCTTGCTGCGCATAAGCTTTTTAATTTAAAAGTTCGTACAATTTTAATTGTATGAACTTCAAAAGGCTTTACAAAAAATTAAATTCACTTTACAAAAATGAATTGCATAATCCATTTTAATTTATCTGTTTATTTTATTTCTATATTCTGTTGGACTTGTTTTTTCTATCGATTTAAATACCCGATTGAAATGGGTAGGACTATTAAAACCCACAGCAAAGGCAATCTCGCTCACAGAAAGTTTGGTTTCTGATAACAATCTTTTCGATTCAGCCATTCTTACCCGATTTATGTATGTCCTAAAATTACAATTACACTTACTGTAAATGATGTTTGTAATGCGTCGTTCGGGGACACCTAGTGCTTCAGAAATTTGTTTAAGCGAAAGATTACTATCATGAAAATTGTTATTGATAAAGTCTAAAACCTTATCTTCTATATCGTGATAATTTTCTTTAACCTCAACAGGTTGATATTTAATTAATACCTTTTCTCGCTTGAATTTGTCGACAACGTAAAAACCTACAACTGAGATGATCGATAATAAGGCCAAAAAAATAATGGTACCAGCCAATAGCCCTTTATTGTTTCGGACTAGTTTAATTTCGTATATTTCGAAAGATATGGGTTTGTTTTTTTCAGGTACATACCCATTACTGATGTTAATACTGGTAACTTTTGAAAGATTAGGTTTTACTTTTATTTCATTATTTATCGAATTTAACTCTTTCCACCAGGTGGGTACTTCAAACTCGTCGATTTTGATATGATAATAGTCTGCTACCGACTTGACAAATATATTTTGATGAAAAACAATATTTTCGGATATTAATGAATCGTCGGTGTAAGGGTTGGGTTCCCATAAAGCTATTGCTACATTATTAAATCTTTGGGCACTCATTTTAATTGCCAGTTCGTTGTAAAGTTTCAGTTTGCAGTTGCTTTTATGTTTTAAGCCTATGCTAATTCCGATATATGGCCCTGGAATTCCTTCTTTTAAAATAAATTCAAGTTTAATAACTGTATCAGTGAGGAGATGGTTAATGATAGTAGAATTACCACCAATAGACGAGTCGGTATAAGCTACAAATTCATATTTTTCGGATAAGAGAGGAAAGATGGTGTAATCCTTTATGGACGATAAATATAGATTTAATATAAAACCAGCAATTAGTGTCGGTAAAATAATAATAAGTGCTTTTTGGGGATACTTATAAGTGCCTTTTCTAGAGCGATTCGGCATAGAGCTGATTTTAGTGAACTAACGTATGTACACCGTATTTAAACGATTAAATATGCATGTAAAAAATGAAACTAATAGTCACGACTCGCAGACATAGATGGTAAAGCTTACCAGCATATTTGTTTTCAATACAAAGGTAAGCTATCAGGATGATCGGATAGAGGTAAATTTGATAATAAAATAAGGGGCATTTGTTAACATTGGCTAACGACTACCTTTCGAGCCAAGGTTTGATTTGTAATAGGATTTTCTGGGTCGAACCAATATTTTCCTGAACATAGGCTTTGCAAACCGTGCATGCCTGCTGATAGGTTTGGTTGTCGTACAAAAGCATATCGAGCGTTTGTGTTAGTTGCTTGTAATTTTCGATGCTATAAGCTCCCTTACGTTGAGTCAGATCGAGGGCTTCCTGAAACTTTTCATACTTGGGACCAAAAACTACTGGGATTCCGTATGTTGCAGCTTCGAGTATATTGTGAATACCCTTTCCAAATCCGCCACCAATATAAGCGATGTACCCAAATCGGTAAACCGAAGAGAGAATGCCTATCATGTCAATGATAAGCACTTGATAACTTTCTATTTTTTGCTCTGATGAGGTTTGAGAGTAGCGAATGGCTTTTTCGCCAAACATGGTCGAAAGATCGTTTAGATGCTGTTCGTCATCAACTTCGTGAGGTACAATAATGTATTTTATGTGTTCTTTACCGACGAGATTTTCGTGGAAATATCGTACTAATAAATTTTCGTCGGCAGGCCATGTACTTCCTGCAACTAAAACTTTAGCACTACCAGCAAAAGATTCAACTATGGGTAAATGTTTGCTTGCATTAGCAATTTGTGCTACTCGATCGAATCGGGTATCGCCGCAAACCATAACTTGTTTAACTCCAATACCATTCAGTAGCTCTTTCGATTGCTGATTTTGTACAAAAATGTAGCTAAACTCATAAAGTAATTTTCGGTGCCATACCCCGTACCAACGGAAGAAGAAATGGTTTGATCGAAAAATAGCCGAGAAGCAGAAAACAGGTATCCCCGCCTTATGCGCACAGTGAATAAAATTGTACCAAAACTCGTATTTGATGAAAAATACGGCGCGAGGTTTAACAATTTTATAAAACTTTCGAACGGTCCAGCTAAAATCGAATGGCATGTAAAAGATATAATCGGCTCCGGCATAGTTTTTTTTTGCCTCATAACCCGAAGGCGAGAAAAAAGTAAGTAATATCTTGTATTGGGGGTATTGTTTCCGGATCTCTTCTATTACCGGACGTCCTTGTTCAAACTCGCCTGTGGATGCTGCATGAAACCATAGAATTGGCTCCTCTGGATTAATTGCACCTCTCAGGCGTTTGAGCAAATGTCTATGACCTATAAAGAGTTTTCGGGCTTTGGGATTGAAAATTGCTGCTATGGCTATTGCAGCATATAAAAGAGAAATGGCTAAGTTGTATAAAAAAATCATCGACAGCTAATTTGCAGAAGTGTTGCAAACGTATAAATTTTTTAGCAGCATACAAAAGAGTTGATTAATAAAACACTCCCTGCAAATACATTTTGGTTTTTTCTTCTTTAGGATTATTAAGGACCTGCTCGGCCGGACCGTGTTCAACTACTTCGCCCATGTGCATAAAAATAATATAATCGGCTATCTGTCGGGCCTGACGAAGGATATGGGTAACCATTACGATGGTGTAGTTTTTTTTCAGCTCTGCAAACTTTTGTTCGATCGCTTGGGTAGAAATAGGATCAAGAGCAGAAGTAGGCTCGTCGGCTAAGATAATTTTGGGATCAACTGCAAGCCCTCTGGCTAAGCATAATCGTTGTTGCTGTCCTATCGACAGCCGGGAGGCAGGCTGGTGCAATCGATCTTTCACTTCGTCCCATAGATTGACCTCTTTTAAATAATACTCTACCCTTTTGGCTAAAATATTTTTGTTTCTTCGACCGCCAATTTTTAGTCCAAAAGCCACATTCTTAAAAATACTCATGGGCAATGGAAATGGACGTTGGGCCAAAAGCCCCATTTGTTTACGAATTTCAGTAATGTCTCTATTGGTATGTAAAATGTCTTCTTCGCCTATAAATATTTGTCCCGAAATATCAATATCGGGTGAGAGATCGGTCAAACGATTTAGTGCTTTAAGCAGAGTTGTTTTTCCGCAGCCCGATGGACCAATGATAACGGTCAGCTTGTTTGCGGGAATTTCAACATTGATATTTTTTAAAATATGATGATTATGAATGTATAAATTTAAATTACGTATACGAATTGCTGTATTCATAGATCAATGATTTTTGAGTTTTTTCGACAAATATCTTGAAAGAATACTAATGATAAGTACTAAAAAGGTAAGTACAACAGCCGATGCATAGGCTCTATTTTTTACTTCCTCGATAGGGGAGTTAAGCTGAAAAAATATGGCCAATGGTAATGTTGCTGCAGGTTGGTGTATTGAAGTCGGGATGCGGTCGGAGAATCCGGCGGTAAAAATTACAGCAGCTGCATCGCCAATAGCTCTTCCTAATGCAAGCAGTATGGCTGTAACAAAACCTGTACTGCATTGGCGAATAAATATAAGGAAAGCTACTTCGGTTCGATTGGCACCAAGCGATAGTCCAGCTTCGAGTAAACCATCGGGCACCCCGCGGATAACTTCATCCATCGAACGGATCATAATGGGCAGAATAAATAAAGCTACTGTAACAATACCGGCCAAAAGCGAGGCTTTCATTCCAAGAGCGATCATTATCATAAAGGCAAAGGCCCCGTATACAATACTCGGAATCCCCCAAAGAGTATCCATTAAAAAACGAATTATGTTCACCCATCGTTCGTAATTTTTCATATGGATGTTTAGAAATAGAGCTACAGGTAAGGCAATAATCAAGGCTAGTGCAACAGCCCCCAACGATAGGTAAAGTGAGCCTAATATGGCGTTGGCTATACCACCCTCTCTTCCAAAATAATATCCTCCTTTAGGTGGTTGAGTAAGCATTTCCCAAGTTAGCGATGGTAGCCCATTTCGAAAAATAGCAATTAGAATAAGAATAAGCACACCACCCATCAGCATGGTAGCCAAAAACATAAGAGTACGGAAAATAATTTCCTCTATTCTTCGCCTATTCATAAATTACATTCTTTTTTCAAAACGAACAATTGTATATCTCCCCAGCACATTAAAAAATAGCACTATAAGCATCAGCATAAATGCAGCCAACATGAGTGCCGAATCGTATAAAGGTATAGAAAGCATTTCTCCGTAATTATTAATAAGTAGGGCAGGCAGTGGATAACCCGGCTGAAATATGCCTGATGGAATTTTTACCACATTGCCAGCTACCATTAATACCGCAATCGTTTCGCCAAAGGCACGTGAAATGCCTAAACCTGTTGCCGAGATAATCCCAGGTAGTGCTTTTCTTAGGATTACTTTTTTTATTGTCTGCCAACGCGTTGCACCCAACGAAAGGGTTACTTCTGTGAGTTCGATAGGTATACTTCTGAAAATTTCAATAAGTATGTTCAAAATAAAGGGAATAATCATAATGGCTAACACTATACCAGCAGCTAAAATGCTGTAACCCGAAACCTTATAACCCATAAATTCGGCTATTTGTTGTACAAAAGGTACCACTGCAATTACACCCCAAATGCCATATATTACAGACGGTAAGCCTGCCAGAATATCTATCAATGGATGCACCCACCTAAGTACCCAGGGTTTTGCATATGTAGTAAGATGAATTGCAGAGAGTAGTGCAATGGGTAATGCTATTAAAATGGCAATAAGGGTTATCCATAGCGAACTTAGTATAAAAGGGTATAACCCAAATTTACCACTTAAAGGTTTCCAATCGGTCGAGCCTACCAAATCCCAAAAACTGTGTTGAACCAAGATGTTATGAGACTTTATATAAAGACCAGCTCCAATTGCAAAGGGTAGTAAAATGACTATTGCAAGTCCGGCAATCATCCAGCCCTGAGTCAGATAGTCTCGCGTTTTTCTGAATATTTTTATGAGCACTTTTAGATTCATCTTTCCTATACAGTATTTTAAAAAGCAAAACTAATAAAAGAATATGTATATCCTTATTTTATCCAGTTTAAACGCAGCTTCATTAGCTATTCCTTTTTTACTAGGTTGTCTTACAATTAGATATAGGTCTAAAAATTGACCTATGCAAAAATACAAAAAATCATATAGGAAAAATAGAAAAAATTTTAAAAAATTTATATTGTGTTGAAAATTTATGACTATTTTTGTTGAGGAAACTTGCGCAAGAGTCATGAAAATCTTTATTCTTGGGTTTATGGGTAATGGTAAGACTACTATTGGAAAGCGTCTTGCCGAACTTTTACACTACCCTTTCATCGATCTGGACAATGAAATTGAGAAATGTATGAGTCTTACGGTCGAAGAGATTTTTTTTATCCATGGTGAACAATTTTTTCGACAAAAGGAGCATGAACAGCTAATCGAGATAAGTAAAAGGGATAATATGGTGATTGCTGTTGGGGGGGGGACCCCTTGTTTTTTTGATAACATGGAAATAATGAATCGTGAAGGTCTTACTGTTTATCTCCAACTCTCGCCCGAACAAATTATTCAGCGTATTCTGTCTATGCCACGTGAAGCAGTTCAGGCTCGTCCGTTAATTGCCGATAAAAATACTGCTGAACTTGAAGTATTTGTCCGAGAGGCCTTAAAAAAGCGAGAGCCATACTATAATCAGGCAAAAATTATTGTGGAAAATCATCATAATCAGATAGACCTGACAGTAAAGACTATTCTCGAGCGTTTAAAACAATACAATAATTGAAAATGATTTTTTATGATAAAAATTACCAATAAAACGCATTATGCCTTAAGGTTTTTGATACATTTGGCAGCAGTTTATCCTACGGGTCACCTCTCAATATCCGAGGTAGCGTCGAAAGAAAGTATATCAGAGAAATTTCTCGAAACCATTGTTTCGCAATTAAAAGCAAAAGGTTTGGTTAGGGCAAAACGAGGTGCAGGTGGGGGTTATTATCTTTCCCAAAATCCTGTACAGGTCTCTTTATTTCATGTAATAGAGGCTGTTGAATCGGAAATACCAATGATTTCCGACGAAGAATTGGCCGATTCGCAGGCAGCATACATTATTCGTCAACAGTTCGCCGAGCTGGATAAAATGGTTATCAGATATCTTAAAAGTAGGTCACTTGCCGATCTATTGCAGGAGTACGATCAGTTCCAGACTGGTCAGATGTTTTACATATAAGATTTTTTTTTGCATGGCTAGAGGATTTACAACTAAAATATTGCATACGCTCGCTAATCGTAAAGATGTCCATGGGGCAATTCAATATCCTATATATGCAACATCGGCTTACGAATTCGAAAGTGCCGAGGATATTGCAGGGGCCTTCCAAAATACTCGACCTGCTTTTGCATATTCTCGTTCTGGAAATCCTACCGTCGAGTTCCTCGAGACCAGGATTAAAAATGTGACCCATGCCCATCAGGTAATAGCTTGCGCTTCGGGAATGGCCGCTATTACAGCAACGATACTTACGTTATGTGAAGCAGGCGATAATATCGTTATTTCGCCTAAAATGTTTGGCAATTCTGTATTGCTTTTTATCGATACTTTGCATTCGATGGGACTCGAAGTAAGGCTTGCCGATTTTACCAAACCCGAAACCATAATTCCTAAAATCGATAGTCATACCCGTTTACTATTTTTCGAGGTACTAAATAATCCTTTCCTCGAAATAGTTGATCTTGAGAATATCCAAAAAATTGCTTCTGAAAAAAAGGTTCTGCTTTGTGCCGACACAACCCTTACTCCTCCCAATATATTTGACGCAGGACGATGGGGAATCAATATTAGCATAACATCTACCACAAAATATATATCTGATGGGGGAGTTTCGGTGGGAGGACTCGTGATCGATTATGGTAATTACAACTGGGAATGGATACCTAAGCTTAACCTTTTATTTTCTCAGCATGGGCAAAATGCATTTGCTTTCAAATTACGAAAGGAAGTTCTCAGAAATACAGGTGCCTGTTTATCGCCTTTTAATGCTTTTTTACAAGCGGTAGGACTCGAAACACTAAGCTTACGTTTCGAGAGAATGAACGATAACGCCTTTATGATTGCGCAATGGCTCGATAATCATGTTGGTGTTGTGCGAGTATCATATCCGGGTTTGCCAAATTCGCCTTACTTTGATAGATGTCAGCGATATCTCTCTGGAAAAGCTGGCGGATTGTTAACCTTCGAACTCGAAAGCCAACAACGTTGCTTCGAGGTTGTTAACAAGCTTCAACTCATTAAACGAGCTACTAACATAAACGATAATCGTTCGCTCATTATTCATCCGCTTTCGACAATTTATGCCGATTTTTCTGCTGAATTATCGAAAGAAATCAGTCTCAGTGAGGGTTTACTTCGATTGTCGGTGGGAATTGAGGAGGTTGAGGATCTAATTAACGATATACAACAAGCTTTATCTGTTTAGTTCAAGTTCGAACCAGCTTCTTGCTTCAAATTAAATGTTTCTAATGGCTTTGAAAATAGGAAATAATTTCTTTTAGTTTTTGAGCTTGTTCGTACATTTCTTCTGCATTCACCGAAAGTTGTTCCGATACAGCAGCATTTTGTTGCGAGACGTCATTCAGTTGCTGAATAGCCTTGTTAACTTGATCGGCTCCCACACTCTGCTCTTTACTAGCATGGGCAATTTCTTGTATCAAGGAGGTCGACTTTTGTATCTTAGGAATAATTTCGTTCAACAAAATACTCGATTCCTGGCTTATTCTCACGCTGTTGTTCGCTATAATATTGATTTCTTCAGCGGCAATTTTGCTTTTTTCGGCCAATTTTCTTACTTCCGAAGCTACTACAGCAAATCCTTTCCCGTGCTCTCCCGCACGGGCTGCTTCAACGGCTGCGTTTAGAGCCAAAATGTTGGTCTGGAAAGCAATGTCGTTAATTATTTTAACTTTTTCGGCTATGTGCATTGTCGACGACATGCTCTCTTGTGCTGAGTTTATTACTTTCTCAGTATTCCTGGCAACATCTTCGGCCATGCGGTTTGTTTCAATCGAGTTTTCCGAATTTTGTTCTATGTTACTAACCATTTGCTCCATAGTCGTCGATAGTTCTTCGGTAGATGAAGCTAATTGCGAAGCAGCTGATGAGATGTTTTGGGAAGTATTATTTATTTCCGAGCTCGAAATGACTAAGTTATCTATCGCTTGATGTAGATGGTTGATTATCTCTTGAAGTTTCAAGTTCATCTGATTGAGCGAAGATTGTAATGTACCAATTTCGTCGTCGCGATCGATAGAAATTTTGGCCTTTAAATTACCTGAGGCGACTGTTTTAGCCAAATCAACTGCTTTTCGGATAGGAACAATAATATTTTCGGCCTGGCCATATATGAGCAACGATAGTACTAACAGTCCTATAAGCCCAATGATTAAACTTTCTAAAAGAAGCTTATTGGCATCGGCCAAAGCTTCTTCCTTCGGAATAACAAGGCATATAGCCCAAGGGGTCACGGAATTTCCAACACCAATTGGGGTAATTAAAACAAACAACTCTTTTTTAAGTTTTGCAGATTTCGTAAAGTTCTTGTAAACCTCTCCCTTATTTATAGCTTTCAACATATCTTCGTTTACAAAATCAAACTCATCCTTTATGTTTTTTTCGAGTAGTTCTAGATTCTTATGAGCAGCAATAACCCCCTGATTCGATAATAATACTCCATACCCGCTTTCAAATATTTTAATTTCGCCAATTATCCTTGATAGGTCTTTTAGATCAATATCGATACCCACTACTCCCAGGGATTTGCCTTCTTCGACCACCGGAACCACAACACTGGTCTCAAAATATCGATTTTTAGCATTGTTAACATACGAATAGTAGTATGGTTCCATCAAAACGTCTCTTTGGGTAGTAAAAGGTATTGTAAAGTATTCCTCATCATACATTTCTTCTTTACTCGCCTCTACATTTAAATTTCCATTGTTTTTATAAACCGTGTAATTAAAACGTCCTGTATTATCGAAAGGAAAGACCCCAGCATAATTCTTATCTCTCCCATCGAGGGCATTAGTATCCCACATGGTCCATACAGCTAAGTACTGCGGATGCTCCTTTAAAGCAGCTTTAACTATCTCTTGATAGTTTGTGCGTTCTACATTACCTGTTCTTTTTAAAGCATGAAAAATAATACCCAAGTTTCGGGCGGTTGCCATAGGTTCGTTCAAAAACTTGCTTATATGGCTTGCCACTTCGGACGATTTACAAATAGAAAGCTCTATGGCTTGCTCAATTGCTTTTTTACGGTTCGAGAAAGTAATGACTAGTATGGTTGTAGTGAAAATAACTATACTCGCCAACAGAATGATTGTCAACATTCTTGTTTTTAAGCTTTTCCACTTAATTGCAATCATATTTCATAAGGTAATGGTGAATAATAAAAAAACACTTTTTTGTGCAAAATTCAGAACATAACTTCCTTTAGTTTTTATGCTGTATTCAGTTGTAAGGGCTATAGTTTTTGTCGCCGAAAATCCCAAATTGATAATGGCAAAATCGTTGGCATAGTAGCCTTTATAGGGTGTTAAACCTAAAAAGATGCCGAAATCTATTTTGCTGATATTTACTATGTAGTTTGCTTCGAGGTATGTCGAAAACATCAAATTTCCATTGATATCTCTATCGTTACCATAAAACATGGTTGCCGCAAACAGGGTTAAAGGAAACGATTTCGATAGCTGAAAGCTTATGCCTCCTTCAAAGGCATGTAGTGTCGACGATGGATTTATGTTGAAATAGCTATATCCACTCCCTGTGTCGGGCAATGTGTAATAATTATTTAAAATAAAAGAAAGTTGACCTAGTTTATACACAAAAAACCAGTCAATCTCTTGCACCGATTCCCTTGCAATGGTATACGACGCCCAACTGCCTAATAAAAAATTATCTTTCGTAAAAGAAATTGAAGGCTGAATTGCTGCCGACTCCGATAGTTTTAGACCTCTCCAAAT
>JAOAFU010000193.1 GCA_026416115.1 Bacteroidales bacterium
GGGTCGCGGTAAGGGAGATAGGCATTTTTGAAGATGTTACGAAACAGATCCGGCAACTTGGGATTTTGGCTCATACGGGTGATGGCTTCGCTGTAGAGGCTCAGCATTTCGTACCCGCCGAGTCGCGGATTAAAGATTTCGCTCCACGCAAAGCGTTTGTAGTCGCCGGTGAAAAAGCTGGCATTCCCGCCCATGGCCACCGATTCCTTGTCCATGTCGTCCATAAACTTATAAACCAGGGCAATGGTAATCTGTTCGACCTGGCTTTTGGGGTCGGGGACCTTGCCCACTAAAATATCGCGGGCGGTATCAATTCGTCGTTTGGTTTCGTTGTCAAGCATTGCTCCTCCCTCTATTTTTGTGAATGTCGAATACTACTCTTTTTTTCATCATATTGCACCTAATATGTCGAAAAAAATAAAAATTTTCGACATATCAAACACGATATGACGAAAAATCTGAAAAATTTCGTCATGTCGAATTAAGATTAAAGTTTTTAAACAGTAAAAATAGTGGCTCGTTGATATAAAAATTATGCCTGCCTATTTTTTCGAGTTTAAGAAAATTGCCTTTAACCAGCTGGTCAAGATAGCTTGCTGCGGTTTGGCGATGAATATTCAAGTCTCTTTCGAGATATTCAATTTTAGTATAAGGATGCCTAAAAAGATTGTTGAGTAAATCCTGTGAATAAAATTTATAGCGGCTTCGTATTTCCTGTTTATACTGCTGCATAAGTTTGTGAATTTCTTTTACAAGATATATCGTCCCTTTGGAAGTTTGTTCAACTCCTTTCAACACGTATACTATCCATTCCTCCCAATTATTATTGTCCCTCACATCCTGCAGCAAGCGATAGTAATCGGATTTTGTATTGATGATGTAGCTGCTCAGATAAAGAATTGGCAAATCAAGCAATCCTTTTAAAATCAAGTACAATATATTGACTATTCTTCCGCTACGACCATTGCCATCGTAAAACGGATGTATAGACTCAAACTGATAATGAATGATTGCCATTTTTATAAGCGGATCAACAGGATGAAGAGCGTCATTATGAATGTACTCTTCAAGGTTTTTCATAAGAATTTCTATTTCATCGTACGACTGTGGAGGAATATAAACAGTTTGACCAGTTGATGTATTTTTTAACTCAGTGCCGGGAAGTTTTCTATATCCTGCATTGTTTTCCACAATTTGTTTGTGTATTTCAAGAATAACATTGCCGGTTAAAAGTCCGGTTTTTTTTACTTTTTCAAATCCTGTTTTTATAGCGCTTGTATAGCGTTGAACCTCTTTAGCTGCAGGGTTTGAGACAAGGTCTTCAAAAAGGCTTTCACGGTATATCTCATCATGGGTAGTAATAATGTTTTCTATAGCAGAACTGTCTTTAGCTTCGAGTAGCGGCAGTGTGCTTAACAAAATAGTTTCGTTGGGTATGGTTTTAGCTACTCCTTTTAACTCTGCAAGATATCTATTTGCATTGGCAAGCTGCTTAAGTATTGCCTTTGTTTCCACATCAGCTTCAGGTGGCAGTGGTCTTAATACAAATTCTTTCATTCCTCTTCTCCATTTAGTTATGCGACAAACGTATTCAGTGGTACAAAGTCCTTAATATATTCAGGAATAGCGTTTCTTAGCTCAGGGGGCAATTTTTTATATGCCTCACCATAGGGAGAGACGTTCAGAAGCGCAAAATCTTTATTATCTACGATGGCTCTAAACTCGGCATCTGTAATATAAGCCTTAAAAACGGTTTTGGCATATTCGAAATACTCTTCCTTTGGCAAATAACGGCTATCGAACTTGTCAAACTCCTCATCAAGCAGCTGATTTTTAGTTTTAAAATAGGGAATTATGCCTAAAATTTTTTCGATGATTTCCTTCATCGAAATTCGTCGGTCAATTTTTATAGATTGACGCAATTTTTCGAGAGTAAAATAATCTTTCGGCTTGTTCAGAATATGTTTTTCCAAATAATCAAGCAACTCATCCCATTGACCTGCCTCTGCTTTTTCTTTTATATGGGGATGTTGTAAAACAATAGTTTCGAACCGTTCAAAATACTTGCGATCTATTTTCATTCCGTCGGGTCCTATAACTGTATGTTGGATAGTTGTTATTTGATCGGGGTGAGAGCTATGATATTCGTAAGGTGCCATCGGTTCTTTTACTTCGTATTGAAGATATACGGAATATAAAGGTAGTTTTAATACTTCGTCGTAATTGAATTTTTCTTCAAAATATTCGCAGTTGGCGAAAAAGTCGAACAATTTAAAACTGTCTTTTTCTTTTTTTCCAATTTCAGATTTTAATTGTGGGTCGGTAATATCGTTAGCAA
>JAOAFU010000035.1 GCA_026416115.1 Bacteroidales bacterium
TTGTTATGTTCGTCATAAGAAAATTTCAGGCGAAGGATTTGAAAATTTCCTTAATGATAACGAGGCCCAGGTCTTTAAAATTACTAGTTATGACCTAGAAAAAATTAGAAACAAAAATTATAACAATTTAAAAGCACACACACAACTTTGGTTAGATTTCTGGAATGATAACAATGAACAACAAAAATATCCGTTAAGGCTCAATCCGGAAATCTCTATCACATGGCGCGAGCCCAAGAAATCTAGAGTTGAAAAATATGGTGAAGTAACAAAATTGTACGACCCGAAAAAACACAATCGCTACCTACACAGCCAGTTTACTCTGATCACTACATTTACAGAAAATGCATTAAGCTCTGAGATAACTTACGCATTTCAGGATATTAAGAAAAAGGGGGAAGCAATAAAAGATTTTAATAAACAAATAAATGATCATTTCAGTAAAAAAATTGAATCAAATAAGTTATGGTTTTACGGTATTGATACTGGTCAAGTTGAGCTTGCAACACTCTGTCTCATTGGCTCTAACGGAAAACCTCAGATGTTTCAGGTACTTGAACTTAAGAGGGATAAATACGATTATGAAAAAACCGGCTTTTTAAAAAACGGAACTGAAAAAAAATACAAAGCAATTAGTAACCTTTCTTATTTTCTCAATCAGTCGATATACGAAAGAACCTTTAGAGATGGAAAATTTAATCAAACATTTAATGAACTTTTTGAAAAGAAAGAAGTACCTGCTATTGATCTGAGTAAAGCCAAACTGATTAACGGGCATATAGTGGAGTACGGAGATATATTTTCCTACGATAGACTTAAGAAAATTAATAAAATGCGTCAGGAGGAAAGGAAGAATGCTCTAACTCTTGAAAAAATTAATCACGTCAGACAAGCATTGGTCTCAAATATGGTAGGTATAATAAACTATCTGTACCAAAAATTTCCCGGTTTTATTATTTTGGAAGATAATCCACAAAGTTGGATTGAGGATGAACGTATGAAATTTGAAGGAAGGCTCGAACGCCCTCTTGAATGGGCATTGTACCGTAAATTTCAAGAAGTAGGTTTGACGCCACCGATTTCTGAGCTTGTGAGATTAAGGGAGGAGTTCAAGGTTGCAATTTCGAAAGGTAAGCAAACTGCTAATCAGAAATTAAAGCAATTTGGAATAGTTTGCTTTGTAAATAAAGAAGGTACAAGTTTGCATTGTCCAAGCTGCGGGAATAAGGCATATAAAGACGATAAAGAAATAAAACAAGATAAAAGTAAAAAAATATTTCGCTGCAAATCATGCGGCTATCATAACCATAATGAATCCAAAGATTATCCCGGACTTGATAATAATGATAAAGTTGCTGCATTTAATATTGCTAAAATGGGACTAAAATTTTTTAAGATTTAATTAATTCACCTATGGAACCCTACATTCCCATTTCATTCCTGAACGATTTTATTTTTTGCCCACGTTCCATATATTTTCATCAATTGTTTACAACCTACGATAACCAAACATACGAACAAAAACCTCAGGTTGACGGTAAAGTTGTTCATAAAACAATTGACGAAAAAAAATACTCTACTCGTAAGGACATTTATCAGGGGTATGAGGTATATTCCGAGAAATACCAGCTACTGGGGAAAATTGACCTTTACGACCTTCGTAACAAACATCTTATAGAGCGAAAAAAAAGCATAATAAATATATACGATGGTTATATTTTTCAGGTGTATGCACTATATTTTTGCCTAACCGAAATGAGTTTCGAGGTTAATACAATATCGATATACGATATTTCTTCGAACAAGACATATCCTATTTCGCTGCCAGCCAATAATCCCGTTATGTTTCAAAAATTTGAGGCTACCGTCTCGGCCCTTAAAAATTATATTCTCGACGATGTATCTTTTATCCCCAATCCTAATAAATGTTTAAAATGTATATACGCTAACCTTTGCGATAAAAACCCATGTTGAGCATACCCGATTTTAAAGAAAAGAGCCTTCTTATTTGCTATTCCGACGAAGGTCAGAAAGTATCGTTTAAAAACGATAATTTGCTAATTTCCAAAGAAGACGAAGTAATGGTGCAATTATCGTGTCATAAAATCTTTGCCTTGTGGATTATCGGTCATGCTACGCTTACCAGTGGTCTGCTCGAGCGAAGCAAAAAATTTGGATTTCCGATAGTCATGTTTTCATACAGCTTCAGGCCATACGGTATATGGAATTCGCCCGTTGAAGGGAACTTTCTCCTACGAAAAAAACAATACGAGTATGATGCTATCGATATTGCAAGGAAGCTGGTTAAAAATAAAATTCACAATCAACTTTTACTATTAAAAAGCATTAGGACTAAGAGTAAAGAAACCAAACACACGATAGAACTAATCGAGAAATACCATATCCAAACCGACGAGGCTGAAGATTTACAAGGACTTTTGGGAATCGAGGGAGTTTCGACTCGGTTATTCTTTGCAACATGGTTTTCCGATATAGGTTGGATTGGTCGTCGCCCACGAACCAAATGCGATTGTATCAATACTTGTTTAGATATAGGATATACCCTTCTGTTCTATTTTATCGAAACAATGTTAAACCTTTATGGCTTCGATGTTTATCAGGGGGTTTACCATCGCAATTTTTACCAACGTAAGTCGTTGGTATGCGACCTGGTCGAACCTTTTCGATGCATTATCGACCATCGGGTAAAAAAGGCATTCCATCTGCAACAAATTAAAAGCGACGATTTTATTGAAGTTAAAGGGCAATACCTGTTGAAAAAAGAAAAAAGTAGAGCATACGTCCGATTTCTGATGGAAAGTATACTGGAGCATAAAATTGAAATTTTTAGCTACATTCAAAGCTACTATCGGTATTTTCTTCGGAGTAAATCCGATGAGTTGTTTCCTCAGTTTATTTTAAAAAAATAAATCTATGCTCATTGTCTCGTACGATATATCCGATACAAAACTACGTACTCGTTTTTCAAAATTTTTATGTAAATTTGGGGTGAGAATTCAATATTCGGTCTTTGAAATACGGAATAGCGACAGGGTGCTTCAAAACATTAAAGCAAAAATCGAGGGTTATTATGCAAAACGTTTTAGCCAGTCCGATAGCGTTTTAATTTTCGATCTTAGCAAGCAGTGCCAAATAATACGTTACGGCTATGCCAAAAACGACGAGAGCGATTTGCTGGTGGTAGGCTAATTAATTTTTGCAAACCTTCGTCTTAATTTCATAAAAACTTATAAAATGGGTGTAAGTAGACGTCAAATAACGAAAAATTGTCATTTTTTTAGCGTTTGGTGCTTGTGTTTAGCATGCAAAAAAGGACATGTTGTCAGGTTATCTGTCTAAAGCACCTATGAAATTTCTACTATTGTAGATTTAAACGGAGAAATAGGTGTTGAAACGTCTAAAGCACCTATGAAATTTCTACTATTGTAGATATATTCTTA
>JAOAFU010000009.1 GCA_026416115.1 Bacteroidales bacterium
ATATAATACTTGAATATACAATTGTCCTTAGATATAATTTCTAATTCCAGCCATTAGAAAAATAGCGTATGATTGCATACGCAAGTATGAAAAGTGTCGGAGTGTACAGATGCTTAAGTATTCCTCGATACAAAAGTTAATGCAGGACGAAAGGCTCTCAAGCCCACTAAAAGCGATATATTTTTGATACCCGTTTTGGCGGTATGCGTAATTATTTAATCTTTTTGTCAGCTTTTACTCTGTCAATTATCCTTTTATCATGACTTGGGTCTTTATATTGTTTAGATGAAAAGCTAATAACTAATTCATTGTCATTTAATCCATCTAAATCATAATATGGTTCCTCGATATAACCCCAATTGCATGGTATTGAAGACATGACTGGCCATTTAAATCCACAATAGATTGGTTCCTTATCAACAGTCACCACAAACATACGACCGTAAATTCCTGCATCACCTATCTTTAATGAATCGTGGGAAATGTTAAGTGTTAATTTATTTGAGATTGTATCATATGATTTCAAATCATTGTAACATAAAATTGGGGTATTAGAGAATTATAATATTGTATCAAAATCAATCTTACTATAATCTATGTATAGGTCGTGCGAGTATGGTTTTACTGTCAAGTATATCTCAAAACCTTTGCCAATAGGCACTTTAGTAACATCATTGCTTTTTTTTGCAAGTAGTTAAAAGCATACTGATCAATATAGCAATTATTGCTGTTTTTTTCATAGTAGTATTTTTTAATCAAGATTCATATCTACTTTATTTGGTTGAGTATTTTTTTGAATTACCGGTAAAGGTAGGCGGTTTTGCTTTTGTAAGGGATTGCGAAGAGTGTCTGTAACCCTTGAATAGATACTACGATGCAGGAACTGCTGCCCGAAAACCTCTGAAACGCGCATGGAGTATGAACTGGAATTAGTCACAGCTATTTTGAATTTGCAACTATTGAAATATGATTATTTTTATCTTCTAAGATTAATTTTGTCAAGCCTATTCCTACTATTTTATATATTTCAGTTTTTATTGGTCCTTTACCTTCAATTACATTCCCATACCAATCGCCAGGTTTGTAACCATTATATCCCTTTGTCTTTGTGAAAATGTTATATATAGACATCTTCTTTGTCCTTATCTTATTTGACCTTGTCCTATACATAATCCTAACTTTGTCTGAACTTTCAAATGAAATTATTATCCCTTGATTTTGATACTTATCATAAATGGTGTCTCCAATTTGAAATAATCCATTCTTATAAGTTATTTCCAATAATTTATTCTTATAATTTGAAGAATAGATATTCTTTACTGTATCTGATGTAAAGCTAATTACATCTGCACTAACCGTTACTTTTCTTTGAATATAAAATGGATAAATTGTCGTTTTAAAATCTACTGTATAATCCTTATAAGCCTCATTGTTATTTAATGGCCTATTTTTTATTAACGCACGCTTTGCCTCTAATACCAAAGCATCTTGATTTGTACCGCCAAATCCAAAATATATATTTGTTTGCGCAACACCTATTGCTATATCTTCATATTTAAATGGTTTATCACAAAATGATGAACTTATCGTACCAACATGGGTAGAAACACAGGAAACTATAATTAAACAAAAAATTGATAAGCCTAAAATCTTTTTCATAATTCCTATATTTATTTAAATTTTACAAAAATATATACATAATCTATTGTTGCTGCTTGTTGTGCGTTGTGCTGGCTCCGTCCTTGCGGAGGTGCCTCACCATAATCAAAGGTAGTAAATTTTACCATAGGGAGTTACTTTTTCGCAGCAAAAATTTTCAATTTCAATTCGCTAAAAGCTGGTAAGTTTAGCCGCCGCTGCTTGGTTCTGCTGAGTTATTCGCTCCTACGCTTTGTCAACACGTTTCCAAGGTTCTTACCATGTAGGCCTTATGGCCTGAACTCCTATTTCTAACAACGTAGCACACGAAAAGCTTTCGCCAATCCTTCTTGTTGCATGGGTGCTGTTATGTACTACCTCATTTATTTCCTCTCGCCGCGCGTGGTATACATGGATTACAACGGACGCGTATATGAAATGAAGCGGATTGTGGAGTTGCGTTCGTATCCACCGAGACTGAACGCCGATGCAGGCTGAACTGCCCGCAAACCCACTGCTACCGCTTTATTTTATATACGTTGTTAGCGAAAGTTGTTTATTGCCATTTTATTTTTTTTGAATATGTTGGGGTTGTTGTATTATTCTCGTAGTATTCAATTGTAGCATTACCTGATGATTCTAAATGTATTAACATACTCATTAGTACATTCTGTCTCTGTGAATTTATTGTAAAACCATTTGGATACTCATTTATCAATTCCCAACCTGAAACTGGTCCGCCAATCGTGATATTAGAACCAATAAATTTAATCTTTAATGTTTTATTTAATGGAATAATCGCCGCTACAGAATATGGAGCTGCTTGATAAATTGTATCTGAAGGAACCAAAATATTTTGGATTTTACCATCTGGAGCCATTACTGGGTCAGGTGAGGCAATTGAAGGATAATTAAAACTAGTGTATAAGTTTTTACTGTATTTCTCTTGAAATATTGCAATATACTTTTCAAAATCTGGAATTGAAACAGTTTGTCCAAGGTCTGAATATCTTTTCTCAATATTTTTACGAATATCTATGAGATTTAATTGTGAAATATTGAAAAGTAATGTATCTATTAATTTTCTATTTGAAATTAAGCCATCTGTTGCAAAGTCGGAAGACAAATTCGAAAGAAGTTGAGTTAATTCTGCTGTTAAAGTTGGGCGTTCATTCCAAATCATTGTATATCTCTGCAAGATAATAGAGAATGATAAAAGAACTGCGTTATAATCTTCTTTTGCTGAAATGTCGAGATTATCAAAATCCTTATCAAATGAATCTGTAATACCTAAAAAAGATAAAAACTCTGATTTCGCTTGTGCATTAGCTTCTTTAAAACTCTTTCCGGCAGAAACCAAATTTTCAATTCTAGCTTTTATTAAATGTGTTAAAACATTGATATTTACAGATTCTTTGGCAGTTAAATCTGTAAGTGCTTGTAAAGACAGAGTAGCACTAGATAATTCACCATAAATCTCGCTAAAATAAAATCCATTCGCTGTAAGTAAAGCCAAATTTGAATTTAGTTCAATATTATTCAAATTAAAGCTACCGTCATCTGTCACAATTGAAGTTGTAAATGATTTTCCAGTTTGTCCAAGACTTGAATTTAACTCGTTTAAGGTAATATTTGTGCCTGTCACTAATGGACCTTTTTGAGCCTTACCTTTAAAGGTATAAATCTTCGAATTATCAGAATCTTTTTTACAAGAGACTAATAATCCGATAAGTAATCCAAGTAATAAAATACTAATCTTTTTCATAATCATTTCGAGTTTAATTAATGTGGTTTTGTTTTTCAATTTTCGCTAGCTTTGATATATACGCAAAGAAAAAATATACTTTCATAAATTATAGATTTCTCTTTCACTAAGAAAATTATCTTAGGAAATAATTATGTTTTGTTTATATATACAATATTACATAAAAATGTCCATTCTTCGTTTTCTGCTGACAATTTTGGAGTTATCCGAATAAAGCCTTGTAGAGACCAGTTTGAGTAACACATGAGTAAGATCCCCGGAAACAAAATTTGCACAGAAATGAACAAATATTAGCCCCAGAGGGGCTAACTTTTGGTAGAATAGAAGTAGGATCGCACCCAACCCTAATTACTGTAGGGAAGACCTTATCTTTGTTGAGAATAAGTTCGACTGGATATTTAAACCCAAAATTGTCGAAAGATAACTTTGAATGATGTACATGCAAAAGCAAATGTTTTACAAGTGTTTGCGTTTAATGGTTTTTATTCTAAAAATATCACATGAAATGGGATCGTCTGCGTTTACAAATGGCAATTCTGGGTTGAATTCATTTGGTAACGTTTGCAGGCTTCGAAAAACGGTGCCTATTTTGGACACACAATATAACAAATCAATTATTCTCTACATATTACGCTGAATCTCTTTATATGCAAAAATGAGTATCAGGATTAACAAAAGTATGAAAACTAACGAAATCGAGAAATTTAAAGGATTAAACGTAATTGGTTGTTTTTTAACTATGGCCTGATGCATTTCGATCAAGTTCTTTGAAGCAGCATAAAGATTCAGGGTTATCCATTGATTGGTGTCGACAGCATTAGTTTGTAAAAGGTATCGAGTCAATTCGATGGGTGAATCAATATTTTGCTCTTTTAAATCGAGCTTTGATAATATCTCTTTCAGGTGGCCTCGAGAAAGAGTTAACAAATTGGCCATGTATGCATTAAATGCGGCCGAATCGTTAACTTCAATTAGAAGTTTTAATAATTCGACCGGTTGAGGACAATTCACCCACAACTGGCGTGCAAGCACTGGAATAGAGCTAATATTTTTCGTTTCGAATTGACCAATATAATCTTTAAGAGTACCTGGTTGGGCAGCAGCCTTCAACGAAACTAAAAGAGAACCAGCGGTACTTGTAAACAGAGGTATGCCGAAGAAAGCTGTGTATACTTCTTGCAACGAGTATCCTTTACTTGTTCCATGTTCAATTAAATAGTTTAAAAGGTCGATACCCGAAACAATAGTTTCGCTTTGAAGGTCGAGTGAGTCTATAGTTTCTTTTAGTTTTCCTTTAGTAACTTTTTGTAAAGCCCAACGATAATAATATGCATCAGCTTTACTTCCTAATCTCGAGGCAATGGATAGCAGTTGTTGCCTCATATTATCGTTGGCCTCGGTTTTTTGTAGCAAAGCGGAAGCAAATTGGGGTACTGTTTTGATATCTTTCTGCTGCTGGATAGTGTTAATTACATCGTGTAAACTATCGGTCGATAGGTATTCAAGAGCATCAGAGAGGAGAGCTGTTGCCAGTTCTTGTTGCTTAACAAATTGCACAATAAGTGAATCGACGGTATTCTGGCTTATACCATTTACTTTTGCCTGTTGACGTATGTAATGTTCTAAGTCCGAAAACGACAAGAGTTTTAATCTATCGATATCGATTTGGTTTAGGCAAAGAAGAAGAGTATCGTTAGTTTTGGCCATGGTTTTAAGCATTTCTTTAAAATACTGGGTCTGATTCATGCGAAGCTCTATTTCTTTGGCTAATTGTTCGGGAGTTAGAGAGTCGGCTAGGGGTTCATAATTGATCAAAATTTCACCCTGTGCAATGGTGTTATCGGGAAGAGTTGCTGTTATTTGTAAAATGTTTATCCCTGCAACAGGTTGATAACGATAAATCTGATTTTCCTTATTTGTGATGATATGCTCTTTGCGCAATAAAGCCGAATCGACCAGAATGTTGATATTAACGGATACTCCTTTTGTTAAGGGAAATAAAATTGAAATGGGTTTGTTGTCAAAAACTTTATAATATAGCTGTTTGAAGGGTATTGTTTTTATGGTAGGTTGCTCAGGTTTGGCCGCTATTACTGTTTTAACACCAAAGGTTGTATCGGCCTTTAATGTCCCGGTTACCGAAACATCGCTATCCGACTGGTTTTTATCAATGGTAAAATCTTTAACAAATTTTTCTAGTCCTTCACCCTGTACTATCATTTGATATTTACCAGCCGTAATTGATGTGTCGAAACTGAGTTGATCGCGGTCGATAAGAAATTCACTTACAGTGTCTTTCGATGCTTTATTGACTATTGAAACTTTAAGCTTTGTTTGGGGAGATAGTTTTAGATCGGGTTGTAGACTTAATAATCCTCTTAGGATAAACTTACGCGGGTGCTGCTCTGAGAAAAGCTCGACTTTGTAAATATCGGTTTTTCCATAACTATCGGGATAGTATCGAGTTATGTACGCAAAATTACCATTATCGACAGGTACAAAATAGATGTCGTCATCGGTAGTATTCAAGGGGTAACCCATATTTAATGGGGCCGACCAACGACCGTTGTCGAGCAATGTAGAATAAAATACATCATATCCGCCCATGTTGAAATGACCATAGGAACTAAAGTAAAGTACTTTGCCATCTTGAGAAACATAAGGGCTTTCGTCGTTGTACTTAGTATTAATGTCGGGACCCATGTTGGTTACATTACCCCAGTCGTTCGAATTAACATTACTACGAGTAGCAGTGTAAATATCCAATCCACCAAATCCTCCTTTTCGATTTGAGGTAAAATATAGAGTACGCCCATCGGGTGATAGAGAACCGTGCGATTCCCAATACTTAGTATTAATCTTATCGTTCAATTTAACTATCGGCGTCCAACGACCATTTACATAACGGCTAACATACAGATTTCCATCATAATTATCGTTGCGATAGATTATCATTTCTTTACCATCGAACGAAAGTCCTGTAGGAGCAACATCTCCGTCGACACCCAGTTCAGGAATTATATTTTGAGGGGGTTGCCATTTTCCATCCACCTTTCTCGAAACATAAAGCGCTTCGTAAAAGGGTAACTTTACATTATATGCCAGAACAGTTTCATCGCCCGATACCACAGCATTTTTTTCTGCATTACGCGAATTAATTGGTGCTTCAAGATGATGGGCAACAAAATAGATGGGCTTTGAAAAATATCTTTTGGCTCGCTCAACAGTAGCTATCTGTTCTTCAACTATTTCCATATCATATACCTCAGGGTCGCTACGTTTCTTAAATTCCAAATATGCATTGAGTGCTTTATCGAGTTGATTATTGATACGATAAGCGTTTCCAAGATAAAAAAGTGCATCCAGAGGAGCCTGGCGCTCTTTAAAATTATTAATCTTATAATTTGGGTTGATATTTTGAACGGCCTTTTCGAGATAACTAATAGCTTTTTCTTTATCGTAGGGTATGTTTAAATAGCAAAGTCCTACTTTATAGTTTAGGTTGTCGTTTGTAGGATCGGCCTTTAACAATTTAAGATATATGGGTAATGCTTCTTCATACTCTTCGTACAAAAGATACGATTCTGCCTCAACAAACATTTCTCTTGGGTCGTTAGAAGTCTGTCCCCATGCAACAGTTGATAATAACAAAAATAACCAAACGTATTGTTTCATCGTAGGTTTAGAGGTTAGTTTCCTATTTTGTTAAAATAATGAACAAATTTATCATTAAAAATTCAGAAAGTCAATAATTAATCGGTTACATATTAAAAAATGATTCTTTTTTCCTCGAAATATCATTGAAAATTTAAGATTATCTCAACGATGTTTTTTTACATTAAAGTGTTAAGAATAAACAATTGAAATAAAACAACTAAATAGTTGTCAAAAAACAACTCACAAACCGTTTAGCTTGGATGTATGGCTTATGGGATGAAGCAATAAACAATCTAACTTTGCTTTAGAAATCAAAAATTTAAAATTATGTTGTACACCAATCTTGATCACATTGAAACTGCTGCACAGTTGCAGCAAATAATAATGGAAAACGAAAATGTTATGGTAATTTGTGGTCGCATGGGTCCCATGTGTATACCTGTTTATGGTATAGCCGAACAATTACGTGATGAATATAAGCATGTTAAATTTTACGATATGGAGTTCGATAATCCTGAGGCTCATATTATCCGTAATTTGCCTGAAGTAAGAGGTTTTATGGGGATACCTTTTACTATTTATTATAAAAATGGAAAAGTTGTGAAAGCTACTTCAAGTATTCAAACTATGCAGCAAGTTCGGGCAATTCTTGACGAATATTTTGGCGCTCCTGTAAATGCATAAGATCATGAAAGGTAGTGAAAGATACGATGTTATTGTATTGGGGGGTGGACCGGCTGGGCTTTCGGCCGCTATCTACCTTTCCCGTGCAAAAATTCAAACGCTTGTTATAAGCGAAGGTATGCCAGGTGGTCAGATGATACTTACCCACCGAGTGGTTAACTACCCTGGTGTAGAGGATATTAGTGGATATCAGTTATCTCAGGTAATGAAAAAACAAGCGGATTCGTTTGGCGCTCGCATAGTTGCCAATGCCATTGTTAGCCGAATAGAGGCTGATAAGGAAGAAAAATGTGTTATGCTGTCTGATGGACGTTCATTTTGTTCGGATGCGTTGATTATAGCAACTGGTGGCAAGCCTCGCTCTTTAAATGTTTCTGGCGAAGAAAACTTCAGAGGTAGAGGTATTTCGTATTGTGCTACCTGCGATGGAGAGTTTTTTACCAATAAAGCTATTGTTGTAGTTGGCGGAGGAAATTCGGCACTCGAAGAAGCTGTCTCGCTAACTAAATATGCTACAGAGGTGCACCTTATCCATCAGTTCGATCATTTTCAGGCTTTCCCTTATGCGGTTGAGGAGGCCAGGCGAAATCCGAAGATTAAATTTTACCTCAGTTCGGTAGTAACCGAGTTTGGTGGTGAAGATTTTCTTGAGTATGTTAAGGTCAAGAACTTATTGAATCAGCAGGAAACTGAACTAAAAGTCAATGGTGCTTTTATTTTCATTGGTTACGAGCCCAATACCCAGCTTTTTAAGCAATACCCTATTTTAAACGAAAGGGGCGAAATAGTAGTTGATGAAAATATGAAGACTACCCTGCCTGGCGTTTTTGCTGCCGGAGATGCTGTTGCTAAGCGTTATAGACAAATAACTACAGCTGTAAGCGATGGTACTATTGCAGCCTTAGCTGCGGCTGAGTATATAAACGAATTAAACAAACATATCAAATTGGTCTCGTAATTATGATTGCAACTCTAATAGTCCTTGGGGTGATGGTTACCCTTTTATTGGTAGCTAATATTTGGGCAAGGATTAAAATTAAAAAAACACCCTTACCCCCTGACCATCCGAAAGTTTTACAACTAACTGATGCCAATTTTAAGAATCAGCTAAAAAATAAATTGGTTTTGGTCGATTTTTGGGCCGAATGGTGTGCACCCTGTCGTTTAATGGCACCTGTGCTTAATCAATTGGCCGAGGAGCTTGGCAGCGATTCGTTTGTTGGCAAAGTCAACATCGAACGATATCCAATCTTGGCAAGACAATATAACATTCGAAGTATTCCCACACTGGTACTTTTTAAAAACGGGACCGAAGTAGAACGCATTGTAGGTGTGAAAACAAAGGAATTTCTTCTAAAACGCATTAATCAGCATAAATAATAATGCTGAGTCTTCGAGAGTAATATAAAACTGAAAACTTTTTCAGATAACATGCTAGCTCGTTAGTTTAAATTTAATAGTGCTATGATAAAAGCAGTAACTTCGTATCAGGATTTTTGGGACAAGGTAAAAAATGTCGATCGTACTTTTCTTATGCTTTATAAAGAAGGGGGCGAATTAAGCAGGTGTGCGGTAAAAAATATTGAACAGGCTCTACAGGATTCCGATTCTATTAACCTGTATTTTGCCGATGTTACAACAGTTAAAGACATTCATTCCCGTTATCAGGTGACAACTGTACCTACTTTACTTGTATTCGAAAAGGGAGAAATGTTGAATATGATTAAGGGATGCCAAGACCCAGAATTTTACAAAAATATTTTTTCACAGGCCGTATATCAAGCTAAAGCCAAGGCTTCGGGTAAGGAGCCCAAACGAGTTACTGTTTATTCAACTCCTACCTGCACCTGGTGTAATACGTTAAAATCGTGGTTGCGCAAAAATGGAATATCTTTTACCGATGTAGATGTTTCGCGCGATGAAAATGCTGCTCGCGAGCTGGTTCGTCGTTCAGGTCAGCAAGGTGTTCCGCAAACCGACATTAATGGACAAATAGTTGTCGGGTTTAATCAGCAAAAACTGAAAGAACTTCTGGAATTATAGAAGAATTCTAATTTTACTTTTGGAAAAAGAGTATATGTTTAACTAAAATAATGTGCGATATGAAAGAGTTACAACCCATAAATCAGTATGTAGCTTTGGATATAACTGAAGGAAAGGGCGAAAAGAAAACTGCCTCTGGAATTATTATTCCCGATACAGCTGGAGAAAAACCCCAAATGGCTAAAATTAAGTGGATGAGCATGGTCGAAAATGCCGAGGTTAAACCGGGAGACATGGTGCTTTATAAGCCCTATTCAGGTATAGAAGTGGAGTTCGAAGGCAGTAAGTATTTGCTCTTACCTTATGCCGACATTTTGGCTAAGGTTGTAGAAACTGAAACAATTTAAGTTCGTACCACTTTTTGTTTGAGATGTAAATAGAATTTAGCATAAATTATTTTCTCAACCCTCTTTTACAGAGGGTTTTTTGTTTTAAATTTTAGTGGATAATGCCTCGTACTGGTTAGTTTGGGCAGTACATGAGTATGATAACAAAAAAACAAAAAGTGAGGAGTTAAAATTAGCCCTATAGGGGCTAACTTATGGTAGAACATTAGTAAAATCGCCCACTACCCCTAATGTTTGTTATAAAGATCTTATATAGTTGAAAAGAATTTCGAAAGGATATTTCAACCCCAAATTGTCAATAAGAAAAAATTTCGAACTTCGGTCGTTAAGAATGAATGTTATTGATAGAAATTAACGACAGCTTTAACTAATAAAATCTTATGGCAAATAGATAAGATTGGATGTCGAATTTGTAATTCAGAAAAGCATGGCTAACTTTGCCCGTAAATTTAGAAAAATATGAAAACCCTTTCAGAAGACGATCGGGAATTTTTTTGCGATATCTCCGCTCCATGTTTCCAACTACTTTCGACCGAAGAGATGGAGTTGATCAAAACGAGTAAAACCCAGATTGTTTTTCGCAAGGGAGATCAACTGGCAAAACAAGGTGCATTTACTTCGTATGTACTGTTTCTTATTCGGGGGCTGGCTTTACAATATGTCGAAGATACTGGTAATAAGAATTATAATTTAAACATAGTTAAACCCGGTGAGTTCGTCGGACTTTCATCGGTATTTCATAAAAATATTTTTCCTTATACTGTAGTTGCTTTAACCGAATGCCAAGCCTATTTAATAGAGAAAGAAGCTATTGCTAGTGTTGCAGCACTTAATAGTAAATTTACGCTTAATCTTATTAGGCGATATTGTTCGCTAAATGAGATGCTTTACGAGAACCTCAGAAAGATATTATTTAAACAGATGAACGGACGCTTGGCCGAATCTCTTATGTATCTTAACGAAATCAAAAAAGATTTTCCTGAAATTTTCACCCTCTTAAGTCGTAAGGATTTGGCCGATTTTGCCGGATTGTCGGTCGAAAGTACAGTAAAAATTTTAAAATCTTTCGAACGTGATGGGATTATTCGTTTGAACGAAAAAGATATCGAAGTTGTTAATCCCGAGAATTTGGCTGAGGTCAGCCGACGGGGTTGAACATTATTTTCTACTAAAGAAATCCTATTTTTTAAACATAGTTTTTTGTAAAGCGTTAATGGAAAAACCTTGGTTGGGTGCGAATTCAAAAAAATCTAATTATTTTGTCTAAATTTGCCATTAATATTTTAATGTCCGGATATTAATACAAAATCGGATTAGTGACTGATAATACAATACTTTTATGATGGAAAATGCATTACTAACAAGGCAAGATGTACCGTATAAGGTAAAAGATTTGTCGTTGGCCGAATTTGGGCGCAAAGAGATTGAGATTGCCGAAAAAGAGATGCCGGGTTTGATGGCTATCCGTAAAAAATATGCTGGTCAGAAACCCTTAAAGGGCGCTCGCATTACAGGTTCATTGCATATGACTATTCAAACTGCGGTACTTATTGAGACTTTGGTTGATCTGGGAGCTGAGGTACGATGGGCTAGTTGCAATATATTTTCAACCCAAGATCATGCTGCTGCAGCCATCGCTGCTGCTGGTATTCCTGTTTTTGCCTGGAAAGGTGAAACTCTTGAGGAATATTGGTGGTGTACCGACATGGCTATGCGCTTTGCCGATGGCAAGGGGCCAAATCTCATAGTCGATGATGGTGGTGACGCAACTCTTTTCTTTCACTGGGGCTATAAGGCCGAAGAGAATCCGTCGTTCCTCGATAGAGAAGTTTCTCATAAAGAAGAACGGATAATTCTGAACCAGCTTAAAAAGTCAATTTCCGAAGATCCACAGCGATTTCACCGGATGGCTAAAGAACTCAAGGGGGTATCGGAAGAGACGACGACTGGTGTACACCGTCTTTATCAGATGCTCGAAAAAGGCGAATTATTGATACCTGCAATTAACGTCAACGACTCGGTAACCAAGTCAAAGTTCGATAACCTTTATGGCTGCCACGAATCGCTTGCCGACGGTATAAAACGCGCTACCGACGTAATGATCGCCGGAAAAGTTGTGGTAGTTCTTGGATTTGGCGATGTAGGTAAAGGCTGTGCCCGTTCCATGCGGTCGTATGGTGCACGAGTTATTGTCACCGAAATCGACCCCATTAATGCTCTGCAGGCTGTAATGGAAGGGTTCGAAGTTACTACCATGGAAGAAGCGGTGAAAGAAGGTAACATTTTTGTTACCGCTACGGGTAACTGCGATGTGATTACACTCGAGCACATGTACCAAATGAAAGATCAGGCTATTGTTTGCAATATTGGCCATTTCGATAGCGAGATCCAGGTTGAGGCTCTTATGAACGACCCCAAAATTAAACGAACCAATATTAAACCCCAAGTCGATAAATTTACTTTCCCCGATGGACACGAAATTTTCTTATTGGCCGAGGGCCGGTTGGTCAATTTAGGTTGTGCTACTGGACATCCTTCTTTTGTAATGAGTAATTCTTTTTCGAATCAAACCCTTGCACAGATAGAACTCTGGCAAAACAACTACAAGGTGGGTGTTTATCGTTTGCCCAAAAAACTCGACGAAGAAGTTGCTCGACTTCATCTCGAACAACTAGGTGTTAAGCTAACGGTGCTGACACCTAAACAAGCCGAATACATCGGAGTCCCAATTGAAGGTCCATATAAACCTGAACACTATCGATACTAAAATATCCCAGGCTGTCCATGCGACAGCCTTTTTTTTGATTAAAATTCTACAAATAAGATAAATTTACTGCGGACATTATCTTCCTACCTGCCTTTATGCCTTTACTAAGTTTACAGGTAATAAGCTTATAGCGATTCGTAATAGCTTTTTGTAGGCATTATGTTTTCTGCTTATCCTGATGGAAGTTTATTTTTGTGTTTATGTGCTGCTTTAAAATCATAGAGTTATTTATTAATTTGGCGAAGTTCGACAGACATAGCTGGAATTTTTTGACTAGGAAAAACTTTTGGGTAAAATAAAAAAAACTGTTTTACCTTTACTTGTATCCCTAAACCTACTGAAAATGAGTAAAATCCAACATACAATCCATCCAATTATTACCTTTTTTTTGGCGATACTATCGCTTGGTGCTTTTTCGCAACCAGGAACTGTTTATCTTAGTCATTATTTCCCTCAATATGAGACATATACAGCAAATCTGAATATGATATACGGACCCAACGGTCATTTGATTATGGCCAATGAAAAAGGGATTCTTATTTTTGATGGATATCAATGGGAACTTATTACTACACCCGATATTCCTACAACTCTATTTGCTTTACCAAGTATTGCTAAAGTTGCAGTTGGAGGTAAAAATTTGGTGGGTTTTGTAGAGGAACAACCAAATGGTGATTTTTCTTTCACCCCTCTGAAGCATGACTCTATCGGAATAGTATTACAAATTGAATCTATTGATTCGTTGGTATATTTTCTTACTTCGCAGCAGATTATTGTTTGGAACTTCTATTCGGGTTTGAAGTCTATTATAAATGCTCGAAATGGTAAGAGTTTTCAGATTTTATTACCCTTTTCCGATAAAATATATGTGGATGATGGCTCCTCTAAGCTCCAACTGATAAAAGGAAACCATTTAAAGCCTGCAGGACCATTTCCTTTGTCAGGAAAAGTGCTTTTTGCCCGCCAGTTCGACAAAAAACGTTTATTGCTTGTTACTATTAATAATCAAAATTTTCTTTACGACGAAAAACAAATAACCCCTTTTAATATAGAAGATCAGCAATATCTGAATCAAGGCTCTGTAAATCAGATTCTTGTAGATGATAAATTAATAGTGTATGCCACTAATCATGGTGGGGCATTAGTAATTAATAAGTACAATGGTAAAACTCTTCATTATATTAATTACCAAACAGGACTGCCAGACGATGAGATTTATTGTACAACCCTAGATTCTAACGGCGGAATTTGGCTTGGTCATTATTATGGTATTAGTAGGGCAGATCTTCAGCTACCAATAAGAAACTTTAGTACATACCCTGGCCTTCAGGGGCGCCCTCAATGTGTAGCTTTATATAATACTTCACTTTACGTTGGAACCAACGAGGGTGTTTTCCGGCTTGTAAAAAAAGCAAGTTATCAAGCAGTTGCTTTACCTACTAAAGCCAAAGCTGAGGAAAAAATTGAAATTCAATCAGAAGTTAAAGTTGAAGAACCGAAAGTAACATCCGAACCTCCTGCAAAAAAAGGTTTGTTTGCCCGAATATTTGGCAAAAAGAAAAAGAAAGAAGAGGAAATTGAAATTAAGCCAATCGTGGCCGAAAAACAAGTTCCTTCTACCGAAACTCGCAAACCGACTAAACCGGAAATTCAGTATCGTTTGGCCTCTGTAAGCTATCAATACGAGAAAATAGCGGGCATCACTAAAAAGTGTAGAAATTTGCTTATCTTCAATAACTCGCTAATTGCTATAACGACCGATGAAATGTTTTTAATCGACGGCAATAAAGCTAAGTCTATTGCACGCGATATTCAGGTTAGTGTTGCATGTAAGGATTCAGTATCGCAGCAACTCTACCTCGGTACTATGCAGGGGATTAAAGTGTTGAACAAAAATTTAAAATTAGTCGATTTTATTCCCGAATTTAAAGAGCCTGTTAATTCTATGAGTCTTGTTAAAAAGACTTTATGGTTAGTTTCAGAAAATAAAGTTTTAAAAATAAATACTGCATCTTCTCCTTATCGGTTGACTTATTTATCGTTAAAAGAAAAAAATGAGAAATTTATTATTAAGAATATCCAAAATGTACCCTATGTAATTGCCGGAAGTAATTTTTACCGTATTCACAACGATAGTTTACAATATAGTCCAGCATTATCTTCACATTTCAAGGGAGTTAACAAATATATTACACATCAGTACAATAAGTTATGGGCCAATGTTGGAAATAGTTGGAAGGCAATTTCACCAACCGATAGCACAAAAGTTGATACATACGAATGGTTAAATCTTTTCGATAATATAAGCTACATAAGTCAGTTCGATTCAGTAATTTGGGTAATTGAAAACAATCAAAATATATACAGGATTTCGGAAAAGCTTTTGCAGCAAATGCAGCCTCATTTTAAAGTGTATATTAAAAAGCTGATTGGGAATAACGGACAACTTTTTCCGCTCGAAAAAATTGAGCTTAATCCATCGGAAAATTTTCTTAAATTGGTTGTATTTGCCCCGCACTATGTTAAATCATCGACAACATTATATGCTTTTTATATCGAAAATCTGATGCAGCAGTGGAGCAACTGGAGTCCTTCACCCGAATTTAATATGACTCTACCACCAGGCAAGTGGCAGGTTCATGTTAAAGCAAAGAATGTGTTTGGTAAGGAAAGTGAAGAGAAGATTATCCAAATTGTAATCAAAAAGCCTTTTTTCCAGCAGTGGTGGTTTTATCTAATTATAGTTGCGGTTATTGCACTTATTGTGGGTAGTATAGTTACCTTACGTATTCGTTACCTCGAACGTGAGAAGGCAATCCTCGAAGCCAAAGTTAAGGAGCGCACAAGAGAAATTGAGGAGCAGAAAGAGGAAATTCTTTCGCAGCGCGATGCTTTAGCCATGCAGAATATTCTCATAACTGAGCAAAAAAGCCGGATTGAGCTGATAAATAAGGAAATTACTGATAGTATTCGTTACGCGCAACACATACAATCTTCATTACTGCCAAATGAAGCTGAGCTGAATAAAATCTTTGATAATTATTTTGTTCTTTACAAACCAAAAGATATTGTTTCGGGCGATTTTTACTGGGCTCGTAGAAAAGGTAACAAAATATTCTTCGCCGCTGCCGATTGTACAGGACATGGCGTTCCCGGCGGTTTTTTAACCATGTTGGGAATTTCATTTCTCAACGAGATATTCCTTAACGATCGTGTAGTGGCAGCTCATGAGGTGTTAAATATGCTTCGTGCAAAGATTGTAGGGAGTTTATTGCGCGAGAACCAAGCGCAGCAAGCTCAGGATGGAATGGATATAGCTTTTTGTGTCATCGATATGGAGTCTTGTAAAATTCAGTTCGCTGCGGCCAATAGTCAGGCTTATTTGGTAAAAGAATCTGAAATTTTCGAACTTAAGGGAGATAAGATGCCAATTGGTCTTCATGTAAAAGATAACGAAAGTTTCTCATCTACAGAGGTCGAATATTCAACAGGTGATGAACTATTCTTGTTCTCGGATGGATATAAAGATCAGATTGGAGGAGAGAATGAAAAAAGGCTAAAATCGGCTGCTTTTAAAAAGATTTTGTTTGAAGTTTACCCGTATCCGGTAGATATTCAGAAACAAAAGCTTGAACAATATTTAGAAGAATGGAAGGGACTATATGACCAAACTGACGATATTTTGGTAATTGGAATCAGATTATGAACTCACTTTTTGTAAAAAGCATCGAAATACTTTTACTCTTTTAAAGACATAAAAAGGAGCGGCTGGGATTATCCAATCGCCCCTTTGTATAAAAGGTAAGAGAATTCGATTAAAACGAACGGGCAATAGCTATAAAACTTTCTGCTTTTAACGATGCACCTCCTATTAAACCACCATCTACGTCGGGGTTGGCAAATAGTTCGGCTGCGTTTTTATCATTACAGCTACCACCATATAGGATCGAGATTTCTTTTGCTACCTCTTTTCCGTATTTTTCGGCAATTGTATTACGGATAAAATAATGCATTTCCTGAGCCTGCTCGGAAGTAGCGGTTCTACCAGTACCAATAGCCCATACTGGTTCGTAGGCAATAACTATTTTTCCAAAATCTTCGGCACTGAGATCGAATAACCCTTTCTGTAATTGTTTTTTTACTACATCAAAATGTATATTGGCTTCTCTCTCGCTTAGCAACTCACCAATACAAAAGATTGGCGTAAGTTGATTGGCCAGTGCCAGTTTTACTTTTTTTGCAAGAGTTTCGTCGGTTTCGTTAAAATAGGAACGACGTTCGGAATGACCAATAATTACATAGTTGGCGCCGGTAGAGGCTACCATAGCTGCCGAAACTTCGCCAGTATAAGCGCCACTCACTTCCGAAGCGCAATTTTCTGCCCCCAATAGTGTACGATTAATGACCTTTTTTACTTCTGTTAAGTGGGTAAAAGGTACACAAACAATGAGGGTCACATCCGATGGAACTTGAGTCGATAAACTTTCAACCTCGCTTGCAAGTTTTATTCCCTCCTGTAGGGTAGTATTCATTTTCCAATTGCCAGCTACAATTTTTTTTCTCATTAGCTATAATTTTAAATACAACAAAATTTTTAGAAAGCGCAAAATTAAGCAAATTAGTTCATTATAGAAACTCTTGAAGAATTTCCTTTACCGATTCGGGAGCAACCCGTCCAAACGTTTTTTCGCCTATCATAACTACGGGTGCAAGTCCACAAGCTCCAACACACCTTAAACAGCTGAGCGAAAATTTACCATCGGGGGTAGTTTCTCCAATTTTAATATTTAAAGCTTTCTTAATCTCTTCAACTACCTTTTCAGCTCCTCTTACATAACAGGCAGTACCCATGCAAACCGAGATAGGATATTGTCCTTTTGGAAGCATAGTAAAGAACGAATAAAATGTTACAACCCCATATACTTTGGCTACTGGGATATTAAGCTCACTTGCCACCAATTCCTGAATCTCGGCAGGTAAATAGCCAAAGGTGTTCTGAACTTTATGAAGGACATTGATTAATTCGCCCGGGTCGTTATTAAACTCTTTGCAAATTTGCTTTATCTGTTCAACTTGATGGGGCTTCAGCTCAATTTTTACAGTTGACATAGTGCTTTTTTTTAGTTTTCAACAAACATTAACATGAAATCCTTTTACAGTTATTTTATTCCTGGGTAACCACAAAGGACTTTTTACTTCTATCGAAGTAAATAGTATGAAGCAAATGATGAGCTTTTTCGCTCATAGGTTTCCCAAGGAATTCTTGATATACCTTTTGGATGTATGGATTTTCGTGTGACTTTCGAATGGGTTTATTGCTGTCTTCCAGGTATATTGCTTTGTGTCGGGCTTTTATTATAGTTGAATTGCCATGATGTAAAGGTTGACCGCCACCACCGATGCATCCGCCCGGACATGCCATAATCTCAATGGCATGAAAATTAGATTTACCAGCACGAATATCTTCGAGCAGCTTACGAGCATTGCCAAGTCCGTGCGCAATACCAATATTTAACTTAAGGCCATCGAAGTCGATTGTTGCCTGACGGATACCATCGAGTCCGCGAAGTTCGTGAAAATCTATACGTGGCAGAGGTTTTTTGGTATAGAGTTCATAAGCTGTGCGAACGGCTGCTTCAATTACTCCTCCTGTTGTACCAAAAATCACTCCTGCTCCTGTCGATTCGCCCATAGGGTTATCGAAATCTTCGTCGGGCAGTGATAGAAAATCGATGTTGCTTTGCTTGATAAGATTAGCAAGCTCTCGAGTAGATATTGAAAAATCGACATCAGGATTACCATCAACTGCAAACTCGGGTCGAGTACACTCGTATTTTTTTGCCAAACAAGGCATGATTGAAACAACTACCAAGTTTTTGCGATCGATACCCAGCATTTGTGCGAAGTATGTTTTGGCTACTGAACCAAACATTTGTTGTGGAGAACGTGCCGATGAGGGAATATCGATGAGATCGGGGAACTGATGTTCGAAAAATTTAACCCAGGCTGGACAACACGATGTGAGAATAGGTAGCGTAACCGACTTGTCGCCGTTGAGATAACGGGTAAGACGATCGAGTAGTTCGGTTCCTTCCTCCATAATAGTCAGGTCAGCTGCCCAATCGGTATCGAAAACATAGTGAAATCCTAAACGTCGAAGGGCAGCTACAAGCTTACCAGTTACTAATGTTCCAGCAGGTAATCCAAACTCTTCGCCAAGAGCTGCACGAACTGCAGGAGCTGTTTGAACTATAACAGTCTTAGCGGGATCGGCCAAAGTACGTATAAGCTGATTGGTGTGGTCAACTTCGGTAAGCGCTCCGGTAGGGCAAACCGCTACACACTGTCCACAATAGGTACATGGTGAATGATCGAGGTTTTGTTCGAAAGCGGGTGCTACTACTGCCATAAAACCACGATTTACAGCCGAGAGTACTCCTACCGTTTGAAATTCATTACACATAGTCTCGCAGCGACGACACATGATGCACTTGTCCATGTCGCGGATTATTGAAGGGGAGGTATCTTCACGATAGGTCGATTGTTCTCCTTGGTAGTGTATCTTCCTTATGCCCAGCTGATGAGCCATCGACTGGAGATCGCAGTTGCCCGATTTAGGACAAATCAAACAATCGGTAGGATGGTCGCTCAGAATTAATTCCATTACGGTTTTACGTGCATTTAAAACACGCAGCGAGTGGGTATTGACTACCATACCTTCGGTACATTCGGTAGCACAAGCAGGAGCCAGATTACGTCTTCCGGCCACCTCAACTACACAAATACGACATCCTGCTGGTTTATGCTCTATATTCAGGTCTTCGAGGTGCATATAACACAAGGTGGGTATATGAATTCCAGCTTTTTGTGCCGCTTTCAGTATGGTTGTACCTTTATCAACCTGGAGGGTTTTATTGTCAATGGTGATATTAATTGTACTCATAGCAATTCGACTTAAATATTATTGAACAAGGACTGCATTAAACTTACATTTTTCTACACAGGTTCCACACTTGATGCAGATAAGCTGATCGATAACGTGCGGTTTTTTACGCTCGCCCGAAATGGCGTTGACAGGACATGCACGTGCGCATGCTGTACAACCAACACATTGTTCGGGATCAATGATATAGTGAACCAGCGCCTTGCATTGGCCAGCCGGACAACGATGATCGCGTACATGGGCTAGATATTCGTCGTAAAAGTGCTCGAGGGTCGAAAGTACTGGATTGGGCGACGATCCTCCCAACATACATAGTGAGGTGTCTTTAATTACCTGTCCCAGATTCCGCAAAAGAGAGAGGTCTTCTTCTGTTGCTTTACCTTCTGTTATCTTTTCCAGAAGTTCATCAAGCCTTTTATTTCCGATACGGCATGGAGCGCATTTTCCGCACGATTCTTCCACAGTAAAGTCGAGGTAAAATTTTGCCATGGCTACCATACAATCGCTCTCGTCCATTACAATCATTCCACCCGAACCCATCATCGAACCAGCCTCGGTAAGACTATCGTAGTCGATGGGCGTATCGAGATGTTTTTCGGTAAGAAAACCACCCGAAGGGCCACCGATTTGAACTGCTTTAAACTTCTTATTGTTTTTAATACCGCCACCAATATCGTTAATTACCGTTCTGAGCTTAGTTCCCATGGGAACTTCTATTAATCCTACATTATTGATTTTTCCAGCTAGGGCAAATACTTTGGTACCTTTAGATTTTTCGGTTCCTATGGCAGCAAACCATTCTGCACCATTTAGGATGATAGCTGGAACGTTAGCAAAAGTTTCCACGTTGTTTACATTGGTGGGCTTACCTTTATATCCTTTTTCGGCCGGAAAGGGAGGTTTAAAGGTAGGCTCTCCGCGGTGTCCTTCCATCGAATGTATTAGGGCAGTTTCTTCGCCACAAACAAATGCACCTGCGCCATACCGTAGGGTAATATCGAAATTGAAACCTGTACCCATAATATTGTTCCCCAGTAGGCCATATTCGCGTGCCTGACGGATAGCTATTTTTAGGCGTTCGATGGCCAAAGGATATTCTGCTCTAATGTAAATTAACCCTTGAGATGCACCAATGCAGTATCCGCAAATGGCCATAGCTTCAAGTACCGAATGAGGGTCACCTTCAAGAATTGAACGATCCATAAAAGCTCCAGGATCGCCCTCGTCGGCATTGCATACTACATATTTTTCTTCACCAGGAACTTTGCTGGCAATCTCCCATTTGAGTCCCGTTGGAAATCCGGCACCACCGCGGCCACGAAGTCCCGATCGCTTTATAATATCAATAACCTCCTGAGGTTTCATTTGGGTAAGTACCTTGCCTAAAGCCTGATAAGCGTCGCGTGCTATGGCTTCGTCGATATTTTCGGGGTCGATAAAACCGCAATTACGAAGTGCTATTCGATATTGCTGCTGGTAAAAGTCCATTTTACGCGATTCACTTATTTTCTCACCAGTGGCAGGATCGTTGTATAGTAAATGTTGGACTGGACGTCCTTTAATAATATGCTCTTCGATAATTGTTGCTGCATCAGATGGCTTTACGCTGACATAAAAAGTGTTGTCGGGCAAGACTTTCACAATAGGACCTTTCTCGCAAAAACCAAAACAACCACTCATCACCACTTGTACATCGTCGGCAAGTCCATGCTGTTGAAGGGATGAACGTAAATTATGTGCAATCATGTCACTTTCAGAGGTTTTACATCCTGTACCTCCGCACACCAGTATATGCATTTTATAGTTAGCCATATCTGTTTCCTCCTTCCTTAGCTCGGTTTTTTAAAAGTTTGGGGAATAATGCCATCTACCAATTCCCCTGCCTTGAGATACTTTTCAATAATTTCGTCGGCCTTATCCTTGTTGACATGGCCAAATACAACAGGTTCTTTTCCTGGTAACGTAATTTCTACAGTAGGCTCTGCATAGCAGTATCCCATACACCCTGTTTGTGTTACTACTGCTGAGATATTCCGTTTAGGTAGCTCTTCGATGAAGTAATCCATCACTTGTTTGGCTCCCGATGCAATACCACAGGTTGCCATGGCAACCTTTACCTGAATCAGCTGCTCAGAACGATCGCCTTTTTCGCGTATTTCTAGCTTCTGACGAAGCTCATCCCTGAGCCTGACTAAATCGTCTAAGGTCTTAACTTTTGTCATAATCCTCCTGTTGTTATTATATGGTACATTCAGTTAAATATATCCAACTCATATTCTCCGATAGAAAATCATACAGGTACTTGCGTAACTCACTCTGAGTAAGTGGTAATCCTTCAAATATTTCAAGAAATTTTTTCGATTCAAACAAAAAAGTCTTCGTTGCGCAACTTACCTTTAGAATCAATTCAATATCAGGATTTACCGTAATGAACGTGCTAATTGAATCCTCAAAATTTCCCATTGGGGGACAATCAATGTGCGAGAGATTGAAACAAAATTTTGTACTTGTGCCTTTGTTTTGTTCAGAAATAATTTGTAAACACCCACCAGTCTGATCTACTTGTTGTTTTAGAAGTGATAGCCCCATGCCCACTTTTCGTGTTGTACGTGAGGTATAAAATGGATCCAATACTTTTGCAATTTCTTCTTTGTTCATGCCTCGTCCATTGTCGCTAATGGTTATGCATAGCTTCTGTTTGGTTGTATCTTTCTCTATTTCAATATAAATTCGAGAAGCATTAGCTTCAATTGAGTTCTGGACTATATCGAGCATATGTAACGCAATATTTTCCATATCTTACTCTACTATTACCATTCTCTCAAATTTTTTTCGTAAAGCCATCTTGATTTCTTTGAAATTTATTTTGTCAAGCATAAAATGGCTCACATATTGACCAATACTGTGAAGGGTATGGGCATCGGAATTCTTTAAAATAGTAAAATGCGAAACATGACCATTCTCGCGAAGAAATTGAATTAGTGGCGTTTGGTTGAATATTTCCAGAGCATCGGCTTTGATATTTTCGGGTACATATCCTAATTGCGAGATTAGACTGAATTTTATCCTATCGACATGTGCTGGTATAAATATTCCTCCAAGTGCATGCGCGGTTTCTTCTATTTCTTCAAAACCTACATTTAGGGGAACCCCAAGGTAATAATCAAGCTGATCGATGACATGGTTGGAAGTATCTAGAACAGCCTGAATGCCATGTAATGCTGGGTTATATTTTATTTTTGGAAGGTTTCTGTCGATAAAATCTTGAAAATTTTGTAGGTTTTCAAAAGTGTCGAAATATACCAGGCAATGTATCTCTTCTTTGCTTGTGATCTCAGCTCCCATTAAGGTAAAGATGCCAAACTCGTCGGCTATTTGCTTTACTGTTCGACATTGCAGCGTTGAATTGTGGTCGGTAATACCAATAATTTTCAACCCTTTTGAGAAGGCCTTTTGAACTATAGCCATAGGGCTCATATTGGTATCTGCGCAGGGCGAAAGTACTGTGTGAATATGCAAATCGGCTTTAACGTTTAGCACGTTTTAAAACTTTTATTCTAAGTTACAAAAAAAAGGGTTACCAAAACTCAAAACTGCCATTTAATTTTTTTTAATTAAAATTCTTCGTTCGAAGCTAATAACCTATAGAGTTGACCTGCCAGATGAAAGGTTGAATGTTGGGTTACCAACACGGGTATTTGCTGAGCATCGCAAGCAGCTATTGTTTCTTTATCGGGTACTCGGCCACCGGTTATGATGATTGCTGAAAGGTTTTTTAAAGTGGCAACTGCTACAATGTTAACGTGAGTATGCAAGGTTACCCATACATCCGATTCCCTGGCATGTCCTACCACATCGCTCAACAAATCCGAGATGTATACACCCTTGACTGTGTGGTGTAAACCTGCTTTCCCTCCTAAACATTCCAAATTTAGCTTTTCTGCCAAATTTTCTACGGTAATCTGCTCCATCCTTTCACAGTATTTCAAAGAACGTTTATATTAAAAAAACTAAAATTAAACATGTTCCTATGTTAACTTTACTCGAGATCCAAAGAATATCGGCATTATTATTAATATTCGATAATCCTAATCCGGCTCCAAAACCTAACCTTCTTATTTCTTCATTTGCTGTAGTGTAGCCCTCCTGCATTGCGAGCCACACATTTTCAATACCTTTGCCTTCGTCGTTGGCTGCAACCACAACTGAGCTATTGTCCAATTCTATCTCAATTGTTCCACGTCTTGCATAAAGTATGATATTGGTTTCAACTTCAAATATCGATACTGCAATGCGTCGTGAGTTAACTGCGGAAATCTTCCGGGTGTTGAGAATTTTTTTAATCGTATTCGACACATAGCCAATATTTTGATAATCGCCACCTGATATTTGAAAACTAAACTTTTCCATTTTTCTAATATACCGGACGAATGCCTGACTGATAGAGAATACCACAGGTTTTGAACATTGAACCCGGATATTCCATCAAAACTATTTGATTTTCTTCGGCAAGTTCGATCATTTCGGGCAATGCTTTCTTTCCCCTGACCAAAATAACGGCTCCAACGTCCATAACCATTGCTGCGCGTATGGTTTGTGGAGTGGCCAAACCTGTAATTAACAGGGTTTTATTTTTGTCGATTTTTAAAAGGTCGCTCAGCAAATCGGTAGCAAAACCATAAGATACATCT
>JAOAFU010000015.1 GCA_026416115.1 Bacteroidales bacterium
AAAAATAATATATTTATCCATGAATTCACAAATAGTTCTATTTAAATCCCTTGTATTTATTGACAAAAATACAAATTTTATCAACAAGTACATAATAATCAGTTATATAACTTATAAATTAATATTGAAATGAATGGGAAACGTCGATATTACTCTAAAATTTTAATAGTACATCTATTTATCTTTTTTAAGCCAGCATACCACCTGCAAATGATAATAGCTACAATAAATGAATATGGAGACCCGACCTAGTTGATGGGATTCTTACCAAGTATACTTTAAAATTTTAGAAATAGATAAGAATAAAATCTACATTTATTATATAAGCAACAAATCTTTTTTATTAGCTTATCTTCCCCGAAGTACAATTACTTTCTTTGCTTTTTTCTTAGGATTTAACAACTTGGAAACTTATTAGCGTAAAAAAACGAAAATTAATTGAGTGAGATGAAATATAAACTGAATAGATTATAATTGCTAAAAGAAATAAAAGCCAAAAAAGAATTTTCTCACTCAGAAGCGAAGAGAAATTTTCATGCCTGTTACCCCATTCGTCTCAAAAGGTTCAATCATAGGGGCAAATCGAATGCTAAGATCGGGACTAATGTTATAGTCGTATAAGTAAGCATCAACGGTTGCATCGACAATATTGGCCAGGTAAAGACCCACCATCCCTAAAACAAGTAAATCGCGATTGCGTCTCCAGTAATTCATATAATACAAAATCCTTTCGGATGATGCATAACGAAATTTGGGATCAACAGGATTATTCGGGTCGTTAGCAATCTTTCTAAGATAATTATCTTTGTACTCTCGATATTTATTATTATTAAAGTTGTAATAATACCCTAACACAGCAGCACCTGCATATAAAATAGGTACTTTCCATGCTTTTTCGTTATATATCTGCCCCAAACCGGGTAAAACGGCCGAATAGAAAGATGCCTTACGTGGTGATTTTTTTTCGATTTTATTGGTAAATAGGGAATCGCCCTGACTCTGAGCTATTCCCTTGGTCCCAAAAAAAAGAAAGGTTATTAAATACAAACAATAAAATATCCTCTTATATAGCATTCGTTGAAGATTCCTTGACCAAATTTACTGCACAGCTCGTAACGAAAAATAACATTTTTAATCCTTCTTAGAATCGAGCAGGGAAAGTATTTTTTCTAATTCCGAATCATTTTTGAAGGTGATGATTATTTTTCCTTCCCCATTAGGTTTGCGTTTAAACTCTACGTTGCTGTTAAAAAACTGACTCAGTTGAGCCCTTAGTTCTGCATAATCCTCCGATTGAGAGGTTTTTGTTTCTACAGCCTCTTTATTTTTAACATCCACCGCTTCGGTAGGGGGCTGATTAATCACCCTCACCATTTCCTCAACTTCTCTAACGGATAATTGTTTTTCTGAAATCTGATGATATACTTCTATCATCTGTTCAACGTCATCGATAGCTAGTAAAGCTTTAGCATGACCCATTGAAATTTTTTCTTCCCTAAGACCTGCTTGTATTTCGGGTGGTAATTTGAGCAATCGTAAATAATTGGCTACAGTAGCACGCTTTTTACCAACACGCTCGCTGAGAGTTTCCTGTGTAAGACTGCATTCTTCTATCAAACGTTGGTAGCTAATGGCTATTTCAATAGGATTAAGGTCGGTGCGCTGAATATTCTCTACCAGGGCCATCTCTAACATTCCCTGATCGTTGGTACTAATAATAAAAGCAGGAACAGTTCTTAAGCCTGCCATCTTTGCAGCTCGCCAACGGCGTTCGCCGGCAATAATCTGAAAACGACCATTGTCGAGCTTACGTAAAGTGAGAGGTTGTATAATACCCAATTGCTTGATGGATGCAGAAAGTTCTTCTAATGCTTCCTCATCAAAATCCTGTCGGGGCTGATAGGGATTAACGTCGATAAGATCGACACTTACCTCATTACTCGCTTCGACAGCCTGTACTATTTCTTTGGGAAGGATAGCATCATCAATCAAAGCCCCCAGTCCCCTTCCCAGAGCGTTTTTTTTAGCATTCATAAACTATTGTTAGGTTTTAGCTTATTTGGGCAGTTTCGTTTTTTTGCATTATCTCTCTAGCAAGATTCATGTAGTTAAGAGTGCCTTTCGACTCTGCATCGTAAAGAACGCAAGGTTTACCATAGCTGGGCGACTCGCTTAATTTGATGTTACGTTGAATTATTGTTTCGAACACCATCTGCTGAAAATGCTTCTTTACCTCATCTACCACTTGGTTCGATAGCCTTAAGCGAGGATCATACATCGTAAGTAGAAAACCTTCAATTTCAAGATCGGGATTTAACCTACTCTGAATCAGTTTAATAGTAGATAACAGCTTTCCAATCCCTTCGAGTGCAAAATACTCGCATTGAACCGGGATTATTACTGAATTAGCGGCTGTCAGAGCATTGACAGTTATCAATCCAAGTGATGGCGAACAATCAATTAGAATATAATCGTATTCGTTTGTAATTTTCTCAATTACCTGCTTGAGAACCTTTTCTCTATTAGGATGGTTAAGCATTTCAATCTCGGCACCAACAAGATCAATATGCGAGGGGATGAGATCAAACCCCTTAATTTCTGTCTGCATGATCAATTCATTAGGATCGGCCTTATCGATAAAACATTCGTAAATACTTCGCTGTATGCTTCGGGTATCAAAGCCCGAGCCTGAGGTGGCATTAGCCTGTGGATCGGCATCGATAAGCAGTACTTTTCTTTCAAGTACAGCAAAACTTGCTGCAAGGTTTATCGCTGTGGTAGTCTTTCCTACCCCACCCTTTTGATTTGCAATAGAAATTATTCTGGCCATGAGTGCAATTTTAAATTTTTGCATCAAACTTGAGGAAATATACTACTAATGAATTACATAGCATAATCATTTCCTGCCGTTCGGTTATGCAAATGTAAAACTAAAAAAAGATATTCAACAGTAGGGATAAAAAAACTTTTTCCCAATTTACAATAATCTAATTCTCAATATTATAAAACATGCAACTGGCGTACAAAGCTTTCCTCAAGACATATAAATGTCTCTGTACGAGCAACTCCACGTATCGACTGAATCTTATCGGCAAGGATTTCCTTTAGATGAAGATTGTCGCGAGTATATACCTTAACAAATATGGAATAATTACCAGTAGTATAATCACACTGTACAATTTCAGGAATATCTTTTAACTGAGCTACTACTTCTTTATACAGCCCGGCCTTCTCGAGATAAATGCCAATGTAGGCGCAAGTGTTAAATCCAAGCTTTTTTGGGTCAACCACAAACTCCGAACCTGTTATTACGCCAAGTCGCATGAGTTTCTGCACCCGTTGATGTATAGCAGCTCCAGAAACACCACATTCGCGGGCTACTTCCAGAAAAGGAATTCGAGCATTCCCCTGAATAATTGATAAAATCTTCTTGTCGAGACTATCAATATGTACATGTTCTTCCATAAAAATTGTTTTTAATTAATTTTAATTATTCTTTTTTGATTAAAATTATTAATCAATTTTGAAATATCAATAAAAAAATATTACTTTTGTTTCGATTTTAATAAAAAACTATTTTATTATTTAGTTGTTTTTCATAAAACTCGAATACAAATTTAAATTTTTCTTTCATATGTGTGGAATTTTAGCTGTAATTGGAAAAAAAGACCCTGCTATAGTAAAGCAGATGTCGAAACGAATGGCACACCGGGGTCCTGACGAAAGTGGCTTTCTTCAATTGCCCAATGGTTATATACTTAGTCACGAGCGCCTATCAATAATGGATCTACATACTGGGCGTCAACCTATTAGAGGAACTAATAATGCTTACGTAATTCATAATGGTGAAATATATAATTACATGCATCTCAGACGAACCAAACTGGCAGATCATCATTTTCGAACTACCTGCGACAGCGAAGTAATTGTTCATCTATACGAAAAATATGGTTACGATTTCTGTAATGAACTTGATGGTGACTGGGCTTTTGTGGTTGTCGACGGTGATAAATTTATGGCTGCACGCGATCCCATTGGGGTTAAACCATTTTATTACGGAAAAGATGATGAAGGAAATATTTACTTTTCTTCAGAGTTAAAAGCTATCGAAGATCAATGCACTTGGTTCGAAGCTTTCCCTCCAGGACACTATTACTCGGGCGATACTGGTCTAGTAAAATACTATAATCCTAAATATCACGATTATAAGCAATGTACCGATCCTGCCGATCTGGCAAAATTGAGAGAATTTCTTACCGAGGCAACCCGAAAACGCCTGATGAGCGATGTTCCTCTTGGAGTTTTACTTTCAGGTGGGCTCGATTCAAGCCTAATATCCTCAATAACCAAGCGACTGCTGCGAGGTACGAATCAGGAATTACACTCCTTTTCGGTTGGTCTTAGTAAAGATGTACCCGATATGAAAGCTGCTCGAAGAGTTGCTGAATTCATTGGAACCCATCACCACGAAGTTACTTTTACTGTAGAAGAAGGCATAGCAGCTCTCGAAAAAATTATCTGGCATCTCGAGTCGTACGATGTAACTACTATCCGTGCCTCAACCCCCATGTACTTTCTTGCACGTTACATTACGCAGAATGGCTTTAAGGTCGTCCTCTCTGGCGAAGGGGCCGATGAAGTCTTCGGCGGTTACTTGTATTTTCATAATGCCCCTTCCGATGAAGAATTTACTCAAGAAACCATACGTCGAGTTGGGCTACTTTCAACAGCCGACTGCCTGCGCGCCGATAAATCAACTATGGCGTTTGGTTTGGAAGTCCGCGTACCTTTCCTCGATCGCTATTTTCTCGATGTTGCTATGAACATTTGCGGGGCCGACAAACGTCCCGATCGGTCGAAAGGAAAACCCGAAAAGTATATCCTTCGTGCTGCATTCGACGATCCAAACGACCCATACCTGCCTCACGATATACTATGGCGCCAGAAAGAGCAGTTTTCCGACGGTGTAGGTTATAGCTGGATTGACTCTTTAATTGAGTACTGCAACAAACAGGTTTCGGACGAAGAATTTGCAAAAGCAGCCGAACGCTTCCCATACAATACTCCCACAACAAAAGAGGCATATTTTTACCGCAGCATTTTTGAGCGTTACTATCCTTCCGAATCCGCTATCAAAACGGTTCTCAAATGGATACCGCGCTGGCAAAAAAATACCGACCCTTCGGGGCGTGCAAACGAAGTTCATGAACAAAGCGTCGAAAAGAAAAGTATAAAACAGGCTTAAGATCTCCTCCTTTTCTTGTTGTTAAAGCCGGTCATTACCTTATTAGGTAAGCCGGCTTTTTAATTAAGAGAATAAAATGCTAATTGCTACAGGCAAAAATTAAACATACCTAATTACTGACAAAAAAGCATGTTTGATGGAATAGGTTTTTTCTCACTACCGGGCGAAGCCATCAGTACGTTGAGTCCCCATCCTCCTCCGGCCTGAAAGAACTCAACCTTTAGGGTATGAAAACCTTTCTTTAAAAAAATACTTCCCGTTTTTTCAACCATCCCGTGTAAACCATCGTTGATAACCACCAATTCTCCATCGATTTCGATTTTTGAACCATCATCCGAAATAGCTGAAAACTCATAGATACCATCCTGGTCTACTTTCAAATATCCTTCATAAACAATACCCACATTTGTTGCTGGTATGTTATCGGGAATTGTAATCTCGTTGGTTATACCTGTACGAAATGCCTTAAGCTGAGAAAAGTCGGGTAGTCTACTCCATTGTCCTTCGTAAACCTTAAAGTTTAATCCCTGCTTTATATTTTGTGGTGGGGTCATAGCTTTTCTGCCTTCAAAAACGCCATCTATCTGCAAAAGCACTACAGAATGTGCAGGAATTTTAGCCTCGATATTTCCATTTTTAATGGAGGCCTGTGCAAAGTCGGTTATTTTAACTCTATCGGGCTTATCGAAAGTATTATGGGCATTGAGCGCATTGGCATTAATAATTTTCCCCGTAACAGACGAAGGCTTATAACCTTTCAAATTACAAAATAAAGGTTGATCAAGTTTTGCGTCGGTATTGCAAACAGTAATATTAAGTCGACCACTGGCATCGATAGAAGCAGACATGCTGAGAGCTGGTATACTACTATTTCCAAAAGTGTATGCATTAGTTTTCAGATCGACTGGTACCATAAGTGCATCGTGATGAACCTTATAAAGGTCGAATACATGATAGGTAGGTGTGAGCACCATCTTTTCTTTATCGGTGAGTATAAGAGCCTGCAACACATTAACCAGTTGTGCTACTGCAGCCATTCTCACCCTATCGCAATGATTATTAAAAATATTCAGGTTGATAGCAGCAATTAACGCATCACGCAGCGTATTCTGCTGGTATAGAAATGCCGGATTAGTACCAGGCTCGACGTTATACCAAGCCCCCCATTCATCGACAACAAGGGCTACCGATTTGGAAGGATCGTATTTATCCATCACGGCAGCATGTTTTGTAACATATTCCTCCATACGCATAGTTCGCTGAAGCATTCCAAACCATTTCGCTTCGTCGAAATTAGTGGCCGTTTCGTTATTTCCCCAGGTATAAGAATGAAGGGATAATCCCCAAATACTGGTACCCATTTGTTTCATAACTACCTCTGTCCAATAGTAGTTATCGTCGCTAGGGCCAACAGCAATCTTATTAAGCGTATTTTTGCCATAGTTTCGGAGGAATGTACCGTACTGCATAGCCAAGTCGGCATAATATTCGGGTCGCATATTTCCGCCGCAACCCCACGATTCATTACCTAAACCCCAAAATTTAACCCCCCACGACTTTTCTCTACCATTTTTCTTGCGCAGCTCGGTCATTGGACTTACATTGTCGGAATTGAGATACTCTACCCATTGCGACATTTCCTGAACTGTACCACTGCCCAAATTGCCACTAATATATGGTTCGGCACCCACCTGCTCACAAAATTCCAGAAATTCGTGAGTTCCAAAACTATTATCTTCGGTAACTCCTCCCCAGTTTGTGTTAATCATTGTAGGACGTTGATTCTTGGGTCCAATTCCATCTTTCCAATGGTACTCGTCGGCAAAACAACCTCCCGGCCAGCGAATTATCGGAGCTTTTATTTTCTTTAAAGCCTCAACCACATCGGTACGAATCCCATTTTTGTTGGGAATAGTTGAGTTTTCCCCTACCCAAATTCCTCCGTAAATACAATGCCCCAGATGTTCAGTAAAATGCCCATAAATGTATTTGCTAATCCTGTACCTTGCCTGGGTAGCATCCAGTGTAGCCGTGTTATTCTGTCCAAATGAAGTTGTGACAATAAAAATACCTGCTACTGCTACTGCCATCTTTCTAAATGGATGAACAGATGTTTCAAATTTCAATAAATTTTTAATACTGGTTTTCATGGCTGAATTTTTAAGTGTATTTCGAACAATTATATTTATTTTTTAGGAAAACCACTATCATTTTTCTGCCTATCTTTTGTATCTTTTTAATTAATCGTTCATATTTATCAATTAATCAAATAAATAAGTAAACAAAAATTTAGAAATAATTTTCAACATAAAAAAATAAAAAATACAAATCCATTTTCTATATTTGCGTACTCAAATACTTAAATAGTAATTTTATGAGCGAATACCTGAACAATGCAGAACAAAGAAAAAAGCTGCTAAAACATATGTTAGAACAACTTCATAAAGGTGAAGCACCCGAACAAATAAAAAGTAGGATAAAATCAATACTTCCACAAATTCCATACAGCGAAGTGGTAGAAGTTGAGCAACAGCTTATTGCAGAAGGTATTACTGTTGAAGAAATTATTCAGCTATGCGATGTTCACACCCAGGTGCTGGATGGAAAAATTGATACTGCTAATGTAAAGGAGATACCAGTCGGTCATCCAATTGACATCTTGCGGAAAGAAAACAAGGCCCTGGAAAGTGAAATTTTGAGTCTCAATACGCTTATAAAACCCATTTTAAACAAAAATGCTAATAATTTAGAAACACTTTTGCTTCAAATTCGAGCTACACTAAATAATATTTCAGATATTGAAAAACATTATTTGAAGAAAGAGCTTTTACTTTTTCCATATCTTGAAAAACATGGTATAACAGGTCCTCCTAAAGTTATGTGGGGTAAACACGATGAAGTAAGAGAGCTGCTAAAAAACTCGCGCGAAGCACTTAAAACCGAAAACAAAATTAGTAAGGAAGAAGTGTCAATGATAATTGAAATAGCCATCTTGCCAGTGATTAAAGCGATAGAAGAAATGATAATCAAAGAAGAACAAATACTTTTTCCGATGTCGCTCGATTTAATCACATTAGATGAGTGGTACCAAATTTATCAGCAAATACCAGAAATAGGCTATTGTTTATACGACCCTCAAGAGGTATGGACTCCCGAGGCTGTCTCTTATACACATCT
>JAOAFU010000026.1 GCA_026416115.1 Bacteroidales bacterium
TTTCTATTTTAATCGATAATAATCCTCATCCCTATTTTAATTTACTGTCCGAGCATGGTCTGAGCATGTATTTCGAGGTCGATCATCGCAAGTGGCTCATCGATGTTGGAAATTCGGATCAATTTTTTTACAATGCACAGAAACTTAACATCGATATTGCCGATATCGACTTCCTAATTCTTTCTCATGCTCATAACGATCATACGGGGGGACTAAAAAAATTCCTCGAGGTTAACAATAAAGCTAAAATTTATTTTTCGTCCGAAGCTATCAATAAAAGTTTTTTTTCCTTGCGTCGGAATATGGCCCGAAACATTAGTCCCGACATAGAAATAGTTAAAAAATATCATGGACGTTTTGTATGGGTAACTCACAATCTACAAGTTAGTCAGAATGTTACTATTATCTCTCACATTCCAAAAGTTCATCCCCTGCCAAAAGCAAATGCAAAACTTGTCAAAGTTTTTGGAAATCATGAAAACCCCGATGATTTCGATCACGAACTCATAGTGATTGTTAAGTTAGAGGAAGGAATTGTGGTTTTTTCGGGCTGCTCGCATACGGGTATTTTAAATATTTTACAAGCTGTTACGAGTTTGTGTGGCAATATTCCAATTATTGGCTGTGTCGGTGGTACTCATCTGTTAGATTCCGACGAGATAAATTCTTACGAAACAGAATCTGAACTTGCCGAAATTGGAAGAGCCATTTTGCTCAATTATCCTCAAATGCAGCTTATCACAGGTCATTGCACAGGTAATGTAGCCAAATCCATCTTTCAGAAAATACTTGGTCATAAATTCAAAACCTTTTATACAGGTTACTCATATAGTTTTGGTAGTTAATGATATGTTTAGTCAATATGCTTTTTGGAATAATACTGAGCAAATATAAAATGGAGGAGGTATTGTCGAAAAAATCCTAAAATAAACAATCAGAATAATGGGAAGCAGTTTGTTAGTCTCGATTTTTATGTGCAGCTGTTAAAACATTTTTAGGGCTAGTATGCTTAATATTTCCCTTTGGTTGTCCAAAGTGCATAAACTTATAGATTTACAAGTCTATTCATAAATACTATTCTGTTGATTAAGGTATTTTTATCATCTTACTTTTTTTTCTTCAACCTGAAAGTTTTTTTTAGATAGGTTGTCTAAGACCTTGGACTTTATCATTGCACCGATATTTGGTATTGGTTGCAAAGTACAATTATACCTATCCGAATATAAAATTGAGTAAGAAGATGCAAAAAAAATTATTTTATGGAATCACATTTTCTGTCTTTCTTTTTTTTGGTTTTACAAAGCTGCACTCGCAAAACGTAAACGAGATACGATTTAATAAGCTGTATGTCGGAAGTCTTGCCCAAATTTTCGATAGTCTATCTTCGGCCAGTGGTAAAAAGATTATCTATGATCGGGGAATATTCTCATCCGACCGTGCTATGATTCGTCCATCGAACGAGACTCTAATGCAGGTGCTCGATGGATTATCAAAAACTTTCCGTTTTACTTATCTTGTCGATAATGTTAGCGGTAATATTTATGTTTATGCGCGTCAAAACGAGTTTGTTGACGTCGAAGACGAATCTGAAACGCAAAGTAATATTTCGGTTATCAACCCTCGTACCCAACAAAGCATAAGTCCTGCCAAGTATAATTACACCTTTAGCGGTCAGATAAAAGATCGAACTACTGGCGAAGCAGTACCTTTTGCAATTATCTCAATCGAGGGAACAAATATCAAGACTAATTCAAATGTCGATGGTTACTACTCAATTATCCGAGTACCAAACGACACTTGCACTCTAATTATTTCGTCGGTAGGGTATAAACTAACGCGTTTGTATCTTTCTCCCGATTTACCCTCAAACAATTACCTGATAGAGTTGGATCCTGAAGTTCTTAATCTCAAGGCAGTAATTGTTACAGCCGACAAGCGAAATCTTGTGCTTTCGTCTACCTCCGACGAAACAAACTTAATTAAAGTTTCACCTAAGAAACTTGCTGAACTTCCTCAGGTTGGTGAAAAGGATATTCTGCGATCGTTACAATTAATGCCTGGTATCTCGGCCAGTAACGAGTCTTCGGCCGGAATGTATGTCAGGGGCGGCACACCCGACCAGAATCTTGTTCTTTTCGATGGCTTTACGATTTATCATGTCGATCATTTATATGGTTTTTTCAGCACTTTTAACCCCAACGCTGTCAAAGATCTTAGTCTCTATAAAGGAGGTTTCGATGCTCGATATGGTGGGCGTTTGTCGAGCGTATGCGATATTACGGGAAAAGATGGTAATCAGAAAAATATTGCGGGTGGGGGCGATATTAGTCTGCTGAGTATGAATGTTTTTCTCGAAATACCTTACAAGGAAAAGTTTTCCTCCATTATTGCCTTTCGTCGTTCGTATCAGGGCGCAATGTACGAGAAGCTTTTTAGCAAATTCAACACCAGTAGCACTGCTCAAGTGGGTAGGGCACCAGTTTCAAACCGATTTGCCGAATCGTTCACTTCTACTGTATCATCGTACTTCTACGATATAAACGGAAAGTTTACTTACCGTGTGTCCGAGCAATCGAACCTTACCCTTAGTCTTTATAACGGTTCCGATAACCTCGACAACTCAAACAATCCCGGCATGATGGGTCCAGGAACCGGTTCATTTCGAGGATTTAACGCACAAAACAACGATTTAACCAAGTTTGGAAATACTGGTGCAAGTCTTAAGTTCTCGAAGCAATGGACCGATAAACTTTATATCTATAACTTACTTAGTTTTTCGAATTATATCTCGAATCGCGACCGAACAAGCCAAACTACAATAGAGACTGATACCTCGACCAACACTTTCCGAACAGGCACTCTCGAAAATAACAACCTTACGGATTTCAGCTATAAAAATGACATTAGCTATAAATTTTCCGACCGTCATTCTCTCGAAGGAGGCACTCAGCTTACCCAGCTACAGGTGAAATACTCCTATAGCGACAACGATACTAGTAAATTTCTCGACCGAGACAATAAAAGCCTGCTTGCCGCTTATTATCTTAGCGATCATCTGAAACTTCTAAATAGTCGATTACTTTTAACAACTGGTTTAAGAAGCACATATTATCAACTTGCTGGTAAAGTTTATTTCGAACCTCGATTCAATCTCAATTATAAAATAACCGACAATATTACCCTCGGAGGTTCATGGGGGCACTTTTTTCAGTTCGTTAACAGGGTTATTCGTGAGGATATTTCTTCAGGAAGTCGAGATTTCTGGATCCTATCCGATACCTCGCATGTGCCCGTAAGTACGGCTATACATTATATTATTGGAACCCAGTACGAAACTCCTGATTTTTTGTTAAGTGTCGAGGCCTATTACAAGGATATGAAAGATATTACAGAGTATACACAGAGAATTGTGCCTGCAAGACGCCAGGTAAGCTATGAAGAAAATTTTTACATTGGTAAAGGTTATGCTCGTGGAATTGAGTTTCTGATTCAGCGAAAAACAGGCATTATTAATGGATGGATTAGTTATACCCTTGGCGAAGCCCGTAATCAGTTCGACGTGTACGGTAAAAATTACTTTCCTGCAGCACAGGATGTAAGACACGAATTTAAAATGGTGGGTATTTACAAATATAAAAATTGGGTCTTTTCGTTCGATTGGATCTATGCTTCGGGGAAACCCTACACTCGCCCTCTTGGAACTTACACGCTTACCATGATCGATGGTAATGAACAAAGCTATGTGGCTGTTTCGGCGAAAAACAGCGGACGACTGCCTGCTTACCATCGGCTCGACCTCTCGGCAACCTACGACTTTCCTCTTTTTAACCGGGGAGCAAAAGGTTCGTTGGGTTTCTCCATTTTTAACCTCTACAATCGAAAAAATGTATGGTATAAGGAATTTCAGGTAATTGAAGGTATTGCTGTTGAAAATAATGTGAGCTATTTGGGTATTACTCCAAACCTTTCTTTTTCTATAAAATTTTAGGATATGAGATATTGCAAGAAAAGAGCTATTCGTAGAATTATATTTTTTCTCACCTTGGCTACCTGTATATCTTGTGAGGATGAGCAAATTTTCGAGAATTACTCAAAAAATATTGTGGTAGAAAGTTATCTTTTCCCCGGTAATACGATTGGGGTAAAAGTGCATCGTATACTTCATTTTGAAAGTGCCGATTCGGCTATGCAACCAGTCGACACTTGCCAAATAATGTTTACATGGAAAGAAAAAACATATAGGCTCAATCCTCAAGGGAATGGTTATTATGCACTCATAGATTCATCGCTTAGAATAAGGGCAGGTGATACGATTAAATTACAATTGTTCGGTGAACGGATTAAAATAAATTCAACAACTGTTATTCCTTCAAAACCGAGTAATTTTAAGTCAAGTGCCACTAGCATTCAAATGCCCGATTTTTCTGGAGGTTTTAACCGAGGTGCTTTTCAAAACTTCGAACCTATCGAATTTACCTGGTCAAATCCCGATAATTCGTACTATATGATCGCCGTCGAGCCGGTCGATCCATCTGCAAAACTTATTAATCCCAACGATACTGCTGATAATGAAGGGAGGATACGTGTTTTTCGTAACGAGCCGGCTATTTCAGACAATTATCATTTGCAACCTTTTCAGTTTCGGTATTATGGATATAATTATGTAATCCTTTATCACCTTAATCCCGAGTATGCGGCTTTGTACAAATTTACGGGGAATACCTCTTTAAACATCAAAGAGCCTACTTCGAACCTCGAAAATGCTTTGGGTATATTTACTGGCATTAATGCCGATACGCTTAAAATATATGTTTACTAAGATTGCGAATATTGATTATTTAGTATAATTTGCATAAAAATACAGGCATGGACGACGATAAGTTACTGGTTCAGCGACTTCAGCAAGGCGACGAGCGTGCATTTGCTCAGCTGGTCGAACAATTCAGCCCCATGATTTTACGCCTGGCTTATGGTTTTTTGCAAAATTACCACGAAGCCGAAGATCTCATGCAGGATGTATTTGTCGCAGTATTTGAGAATATTGCTCATTTTCGTAACGAATCGAACCTTAAAACATGGCTTTACCGAATTACTATCAATAAATCTCTCAATCAACAGCGAAAATTAAAGTGGAAAAATCTGGCCAGTCGTCTCGAGGATTATCTTTTATGGCAAAATAAGACCTCCGATAGCGTTACGCCTCAAACTTTGCTGATTCAAAAAGAACAATCCGATGCTATCGAAAAAGCACTTCAAAAACTCCCTGCTAACCAACGAGCAGCCTTTATTTTACATAAATACGATGATGTCCCGCATGCCGAGATAGCAAAAATCATGAATATTACTGTACCTGCTGTCGAATCTCTTATTCATCGAGCAAAAATTAATCTTCAAAAACAATTAGTTGAATTGCATAATACCGAAAAAAAAGTTAAAAAAATTGAATTAGCTCCCAAAAGAATTTGAATAAAAATATGTCTAATTAATTGAAAGCAAAAAGAAAATGAGAAGATGTGCTAAAAAATATAACTATTTCGCTTATCTCGAGGGAACATTGGCCTCTTCCGAACGGCTTGCCCTCGAAGAGCACCTCTCGGTATGTGCCGAATGTCAGGAAAACCTATTTGTGGTAAAAGAAATGTTCGATAAAATTGAAGAGGCTAAAACTCTTACTCCATCGCCTTATGTTTTCTCTCAAATTATGGGGCGAATTGAGCAAAATCGGATAGTTGAGTCGCGCTATCGAAAATGGCAACCGGCAATCATTGGAATAGTTAGTCTATTAGCCATTGTTATAGGGATGCTTGTTGGAAATTATTATTTCAAAAATACTGCGCAGTACGCTTCTTACCTGCACATGAACGATGTACAGCAGGAAGTAATTGAACTTTCGTTATTGGACAATTATTAAAAATTTTGGACAAATGGACAAACTCTTATTAAAAAACCGGATTTTACTAATACTGGTAATAGTTTTGGCACTGCTCAATATTGCTACTATTGCCACTATTGTATGGCAAACGAAAAAGTTGAGTCGTTTCGACCGACCTCCTTTTGGAGGAAAACTATATGGTTACAAAAATTTTCAGGAATATGTCATCAACGAGCTTAAGCTCGATAAAGAGCAGGCGCGGGCCTATAGGTTGGCCGATAGCATTTTCAGAGAAAAGAGTCGCCTCGTGTTTACAAACATGCAGCAAATACGTAAACAAATGGTTGAAGAAGTGCTTAAGGTCAACCCCGATACCGCTCGCCTGTCTTTTTTATCGAAACAGCTGGCAATGGAACATATCGAGCTTAAAGAGGGCACTTTCGAGTTTTTACTAACCTTGAAAAAAATTTGTACACCCGAGCAACAAGGAGTTCTTAACGAGCATATTCGCAAAATGTTCGAGTTTGAAGGGATACCTCCTTTTGGTAAAGGCGATAGAAGATGGAAACACCGTCACGGCGACAGGGATAAAACGCCCGATACACCCCTACCTCCTGAGGAAGGTGCAATGCCCAATAAAGGGAATGTACCTCCGCCACCTGTAGAATAAAAAGATAATAAATTTTACAACAGGATCATCTTTTTCTTAACGTCTCAATCCATACTTTCTCCTTAGGCAAATTTAACTGAGTAAGCAGCTTTTCGAGCATATCAATATCGTCGTTAAGCATAAAAGAATGGTCCTGTTGTTTCCATTGATAATATAATTGACGTGCTTTCTCAAAATTATTATCCCATATGGCTTTCTGAATGTGTACGAGCTCGACATAATTATACACCATATCGAACTTCTTGTTTGCAGGTATATTAACAAACTCGGGATAATTGACCACACGGCGAAATTTACGGGCATGTTCAATAAGCACAGGAGGCGACGCATGTCCCTTTTCATCGATATATGTCAGAAAAAGATCGGTGTAAATGCTCAAGCCTTTCGACACAAAGGTGAGCCATTTTCCGTTGGGCGACCAGGCATGCCACGAATTCATTAGCTTCAGATTACATTCCAACGGTCGTGCTTTACCTCCTTCAAGAGGTACAATATAAAGACGACTATCGGGCTGCAAGAGCATAAAACTTTCGGCTTGGCAAAACACCAGCCATTTCCCGTCGGGCGATATTGCTGGAAAGTAGTTGCTTTTACCATTGTTCGATGCGCCCTTGATAGGCCTTGCCACTCCTCCTTTGCCCTCGTTGAAAGGTATGATACAAATATCGAACTTCACTTTTCTTTTTCGCTGCACAAACTCTTCCATCAGCTGCTCGTCGGTAATGTTTATTTGAAGCGTGTCGTTATGCTCATAGGGGAGTGCTTTTGCTCGACAAAAAACTATGTGCTTGCCATCGGGTGTCCATGTAGCGTTAGACTGTACATAATCTGGCAAATTTGCACCTGGTAGTTCTTTGAGTATTTTAGTTTGTCGATCGTAAACAGCTAAGCGTCCATTAACTGGGAAAAATAGTTGGGAAAAAGCAAGATGCTGTGGCTCAAATGGAAAATTTTTACTTATTACACGGTCCTTAACTGTTGTTACTATATATCTTCCGTCGGGCGATAGTTTCGAAAACATGCCAAAAGTACGACGCTTCTCAATCTTTGTCCAAGAATGATAGTTGTGCTTATCGAAAACAATAGTATCGGTTATGGGCGCAATGAAATACCCCCCTTTGTCGCGCAAACCAGCGTCGAGATCGAGGCCAATTAATTCTCCTCCAGCTGTAAAAGAATGGCAATTGCCACATACAGGGAAGCTGCGCATAGCTACATGGGGTGGCCCATCGTGCCCAACATCTACCAGCATATAATTCATCGAATCGAGTATTTTTTCGGCTAATACAAATGGAATGGGTAACTGCCTGAACAGAATGGGTGCACCTACCGAGTCTTTACTAAAAGTAAATGTTAACTTGCGTCGTGCTAAACTCTTGGGCTTTGAAAGCTCAAATAAAATAGGTTCGTTTTTGGCTACTATCTTTAACTGTTCCCAAAGTTTCGCATTGGGCCTCCATTTCTCCTCGCGGATAAGGGTATCGGTAATAGTCAAATTATCTATTGTTAGCTTCACTCGCCATTCGCCAGTATAAGGTCCTTTATGTTTCCAAAAAAAAGTGGGTGCAGGAAACTCGGGTGGAAAAATTGTATTGTCAAATGGATATTCAATGACAACCCTACGTGAAGCCATATTGGTTGCAAAAAAATATACAAACGCCGAGAGTAAGCAAGCAGTAAGTATATAGCCCCATGTTTTTTTCATCATGTAATAAAATTTAAATTTGAAACCACACAAGTATTTGTGCCAACTTCGTCTGGTAAAAATAAGCCTAAAAATAATTGCCTTTGTAAATAAAGCTTGCAAATTAGGAAGATTTTTGTGCCAAGTTTTTTTCAGGTATTTACTTTATATTTTTTTCGTCTATTTTAGCATAAAATTATGGTCTATAATGAAAAAAATCGCGTTGTACCGTTATTTTATTCCGGGGCTCATAATATTTACTACGGTTGCATGTGGATATAAGGATGCTAAAAGACATCTTGAAAACATTTACAAAAAAAAATCAAATGCAACAGGTATTCGTGTAACTTATCCATTTAATCAAACTATTTTTCCGCCCGAATTTTATCCTCCTACTTTTAGTTGGGAGGATACAACCCATCTGAGTGCAAATAAATGGTTCGTTTTTATTCACGATTCTTCGGGAGAGCAAATTTTTATCCGTTCGAGGGTAAATACTGCATCTTGGCGTCCCGATTCAATAGAGTGGGAGCGACTTAAGAAGAGTAATTCTTCTGGGCATTTTATTTTTACAGTCATGAGTTATTCGCCGTCAACCAATCAGTACGCGACTGGTCAAGTTAATTTTTCTTTTTCACGCGACTCGGTGGGGGCCGATATATTTTTTCGAGCAGTAACTCTACCTTTTAGTTTTGCTGTTAAAAACGTGCATACGATCGAATGGTATATGGGTAGCGTAAAGGGAGGACGTCCCCGACTTATGCTTAAGGATATGCCCGTATGCGGAAATTGCCATTCGTTCCCGGCTGGCGGAAAACCTATTTTGGCTATGGATGTCGACTATGGCAACGATAAGGGTTCGTATACTATTGCAGAGATTACCAATGACACCTGTCGCTTAAAGCCCGATAATATTATCACATGGAGCGATTTTAAACGTGAAGAACATGAGCCTACCTTTGGACTTCTTTCTCAAATTTCACCCGACGGTAATTATGTTCTCTCGACAGTTAAAGATCTCTCGGTGTTTGTAGCTGTCGACGATAATATGGCCTATTCGCAGCTTTTTTTCCCCATTAAGGGTATTATTGGGGTATACGATAGGCAGAATCGAAACTTTTTTGCTCTCAGCGGGGCAGATAATCCTAAGTATGTTCAAAGCAATCCCTCGTGGTCGCCCGACGGACAGGAGATAATTTTTGCCCGTACCGATGCTTATATCAACGAAAAAGTACGACAATCGGGGCGTGCTTTGCTTTCGGCAAAGGATGTGAAAGAGTTCACCTCGCGTCACAAAACTTTTAAATTTGATCTTTACCGCATTAAATTTAATGAAGGAAAAGGTGGAATACCCGAGCCTATTGAAGGAGCATCGGCTAATGGCAAAAGTAATTATTTTGCCAAATACTCGCCCGACGGTAAATGGATTGTTTTCTGTCAGGCCGATAATTTTATGCTCCTTCAACCCGATGCTCAGCTATATATAATGCCTGCCAAAGGAGGAAAACCTCGTCGGATGAATTGCAACCTCCCGTCGATGAACTCGTGGCATAGCTGGTCACCCAATAGTCGATGGTTGGTCTTTTCTTCTAAATATAAGGGTTTGTACACCCAATTGTATTTAACTCATATCGATGAGAACGGGAACGACTCTCCCCCGGTATTGCTCGAAAACTTACTCTTTGAAAAACGAGCAGCTAACATACCCGAATTTTATCCTGCTAAGGCCGAAAATTTTAAGGCAATCAAGGACGAATTCTCACGTACGGCACCATATTTCGTCCAACTTTCGGCCGATAATATGGTTAATGGGTTTTACCGACGTGCTTGGAATAATCTGGAAGAAGCTATTCGTCTCGATAGTAATTACCTCGAAGCGTATTTTCAACGAATATTGCTGAATGCAACCTTGAGGCAAACAAATTCTCTCATCGACAGGGCCGATAAACAAAAAGCCTTACAGCTGGTAGATAAGCTTCTTGCTCAGCATCCCAATAACGATGAGCTGTTGCTTATTAAGGCTACCTTACTTTCCAGTCGAGGCGAAACCGATAAGGCACTGTTATTAACCGACCAAATTCTGAAAATTAATCCCAAAAGCTATAAAACCTACGAACTGGTTGCTTCGATTTATCGTAAGACAAACCAATATCAGCGTGTTTGGCCAGTTTACGATAAAATGATAAGCCTTGTACCCCATAATGCTGCTCAGATCGATCAATACAGGGTCGATGCATACGTAAACCTTGGCCGATATCATGAGGCACTTGCGCTGATAAGCCGACTCATCGAAAAATATCCCTATCTTTTCGATTTAAGAGCTAAAAGAGTAGAGATAGCTTTGCAAACTGGTAATAGACAGCTCGCTTTGAAAGATCTCGAAGTGCTAATGGCCGAAAATTCCGATGATGAAACAACCTATGAATTATTAGCCAGATTTTACATTGATGAACCTGCAAAATCGGAAAGCCACCTACATAAAACTATTGCTATCCTGAATAAGAAACTCGATAGTAGCCCCGAAGATATTACTTTGCTGTTGAAAAAGGCCAATATACTTTCTGTTTTGCGCAACTGGCGACAAGCCGACGAAACGCTTAGCCGTATTCTCGAGCTATTCCCTTTCAACTACGAGGCATTAAAGCAGAAAGCCAAGTTAAAACTGGTGCAAAAGCAATGGGCAGAGGCTGTTAGCTTATACAATCGACTCGAAAAATATTATCCGGCCGAAGAAGAATTTTTTAATAACCGAGCCATTGCCCTTATTAACCTCGGTAGACTCGAAGAAGCGCTCACAGACTTCGATCGAACATTACAAATTAATCCGACCAATACCGACGCTATAAGTAATAAATCAAAGCTGCTGAAAATGTTGGGTAAAAATAACATTTAGACAAATCTCCTTAACTTACAAATGGTTTTATGTTATTTTGCGTGTACGCATTTTTTCGGGTATAAAAACAAACAATAATACTACCTTTGCAGAAATTTTCTTTGTATGGAACGTATTGCGGTTTTTCCCGGCTCGTTCGATCCTTTCACTATCGGGCATGAATCTATCGTCCGTCGGGCACTCAATCTTTTCGATCGAATAATTATTGCCATTGGTATCAATACTAACAAGGTCGATTTCTTTCCCCTCGAGAAAAGATTGCAATGGATTAAAGAGGTGTTTGAATACGAAGAAAAAGTGAGCGTAATGAGCTACACGGGTTTAACTGTCGATTTTTGTCGTCAGCACAATGCGCGGTTCATTATCCGAGGATTACGAACATCGGCCGATTTTGAATACGAGCGATCTATTGCTCAGGTTAATCGCGCTATGGCCGACGAAATTGAAACTATTTTTATTCTTACCCTACCTGAGCATACCGCTATAACATCAACATTGGTGCGCGATATTCTTCGCCACGGTGGCGATGCCAGCAAATTTCTACCCAACAGTAAAGACCTGAAAAATCTACGTATCCACTGATGTTTATTGAGAATTTTAAACCTTAAAATGCCTGTCCATTTCTCTTTGAAGGTCTTTTTTCTTAATATCTTCACGTTTGTCGTATTGCTTTTTACCTCGTGCTAAGGCAATATCGAGTTTTGCCCATCCTTTTTCGTTTATCCACAGACGATAGGCTATGATGGTAAGTCCTTTCTCTTGAGAACGTCGATAAAGCTTATTCAGTTCCTTTTTGGTTAACAGCAATTTTCGAACCCTGCGGGGGTCATGGTTGTTCAGATTGCCCCAATCGTATTCGGCAATATGCAGCCCTTTAACATACAGTTCTCCTTTCTCGAAGTAGCAGTAAGCATCGACCAGATTAGCTTTACCGGCTCGTATCGATTTTATTTCGGTTCCAGTGAGTTTTATCCCAGCAGTATAGCGTTCGAGAAACTCATATTCGAACGATGCTTTTTTATTTTTTATTTCTATGTTCGACGAAACACGCGACATAATTAGCGATTAAATACATGTAAATAATAAAGACTCTTTAAAGGGAAATCAAACACCCATTGAATAATCAAGTATATTAGTATAACAACACTCGCGTTCATAGCTATAAGCTTTGTCAGGCGAGCGGGTTCAATTAAGCGGGTCCTTTCTGCTCCCAAAATGAATGGGTAAATACCCGAAATACCTAAGAAAACAAAAAAAGAACCCAACGTAGGGTAATTGGCCAATAAACCGGCTAAAATTTTGCCTGTCCAAAAAGCAGAAAGCGAATAGCAGTTAAGTATAAAAAGCTGATCGTAACTCACCGACCAATTTAGTTTTTTTGTCCACTCGTAGACTAAAAGCGTACTAATGTAAAAAGTAAAAAATGAATCAAAAAAACTTGCAACAACTTTTACCAAAACGTATGCAATAGAATAATTGCCAACCGTAATGGCAAGCACCATATAACCCACCAGATGAGAAGCGATAACAAGTCCAACAACAGGAAATACAAAATGCTTAAGATGCCAACCAATAGTACGCGAAGGTTGCGAAAGTATATCATCCCACCCCAAAACGGGCGATAAGATCATTTTCAACATTTGACGGACAACCCGATTGTAATTTTGTAATTTCATATTCTTCTGTTGGACATGGTTGTGCAAAATTAACTTAACAACCCATAAATAAAAATGCAGGCTATTTTATTTTTGCAAAAAACAAGAGATGAGTCGTTACGATTTAATTACAATTCTGGGACCAACTGCTAGCGGTAAAACTATTCTTGCAGCCAATCTTGCTTATCGTTTGCATTCGGCCGTAATCAGTGCCGACTCAAGGCAGGTATACAGGGGGATGGATATTGGAACAGGAAAAGATTTGGCCGATTATATAGTAGAGGGAAGTACTGTCCCTTATTTTTTGATTGATATTTGCGAACCTGGTTATCAGTACAACGTGTTCGAGTACCAGCGCGATTTTTTTGCTGTTTTCGAAAACTTAAAAGCACAAGGTAAGATTCCTGTACTATGTGGAGGTTCAGGACTGTACCTCGAAGCTGTGCTTAAAGGATATCAATTGCCCGAAGTTCCTGTCAATAACGAATTGAGACAGCAACTTCGCGAAAAATCACTCGAAGAGTTAACCGAAATCCTTCGACAATATAAACAACTGCATAATAAAACCGATGTCGATACTAAAAATCGTGCCATTAGAGCTATTGAAATTGCTGTATATCAGCAAAACCACTCTGCCGAGCTTAAATCTTTTTCTCCCCCTTGCAGCCTCAATATTGGCATTCATTACGAGCGTGCCAACTTAAAACAGCGAATTACCGAACGTTTACATAAAAGACTTAAGGAAGGTTTACTTGACGAAGTTAACCAGCTACTTAAAAACGGATTATCGACCGACGCCCTTATCTATTATGGTCTCGAATATAAATTTGTTACTTTATATCTTTCGGGCAGATTAAGCTATGATGATATGGTCGAACAACTCAATATTGCTATACATCAGTTCTCCAAGCGCCA
>JAOAFU010000076.1 GCA_026416115.1 Bacteroidales bacterium
GTTATAACCATACTTCCTATTGTTGTCCATTGCAACTGAGAAGATAGCTTTGCTACAGGGAGTAACATAATAATAGATAATACAATAATTTGTTTAAGTGTTTTCATAATATATAATTTTATTTATTGGTTATGTATAACAAATATATCAAATTAGCGATTTAGAGCGTCCCAGTTTAATGAAAGTGGGAGATGTTATATTAATTTTTATAGTTTTGTAAAGAATTATTGATGTATAGGAAACATACATAATCGAACAAAAGTATCTATGTCTGTTCTTGTTGTATTTTAAGAGAACGATTACAAAACGTGAGCTATAAGCTCATTTAAAGACTTCAGAGCATGGAACTCTCAACCCTATAGAAATGTGTGGTTTATTAGTAATCGTATGGTGCATATTTATAAGTGCATATTAAATTCGTAATAAAATGAAAAGAATGATAATAATAAAGGTGATTTTAACCATAGTTACGATGCTCATGGTTTCGTGTACGCGTGATGAAACCCCTAAGCCGAGAGTGTTCGTTTTTACTGATATCAACATAGATTCAGGAGATCCTGATGATCGACAGTCTTTGGTTCATTTGCTATGGTATTCGAACGAGCTCGAAATTGAAGGCATTGTCCCCGACCGCTGGGATGCTCGCGGGTTGGAAGCTTGCCAACAGGCTATAGCTGCCTATGAGAAAGATTTCAACGATTTTCTGTTTGATCAAAAGGGATACCCCTCACCCAATCATATAAGGGGATTACTGGCAATAGATTTAAACGATGCAATTATTCGTTTTCAGAAAGCAGCATCAAGCAAAAAAATACCACTATATGTGTTAGTATGGGGCAATATGGTTAATTTCGGCAAAGCTTTAAATTCCAATCCACATCTTGCTGAAAATATCAGGTTAATTACCATTGGCACCAATCTTATGATGGAAGAGTATCGTCGATTTATCCCAAATGGATGGCAAATAACCGAAAAGCCTTGTGAGCAATATAATTGGAACAGTCAGGGACGTAACCAGATTTATTACGACCAGCGGTATAAACAAATGTGGTGGCTCGAAATTAATTGGACTTATGAAGGAATGTTTACAGGAAATCAACCAACCGAGATTTTAAAGAAGCTCAAAAGTTTTGGGGCTATGGGTCAACACATAAGCGATGTGGTTAAAAACGAAACTTGGGCACAATATTTCAGGGTGGGAGATACGCCATCCGTATTATATGTCATCGACCCTAACCACGATTTAAATGATCCAACTCAAAGTAGTTGGGCTGGACAATTTAAAAAACCTTTCCCTGTTGAAAGACCAAATTATTACACCGATTACAACGGAAATGTTGATTGGGATTATTCAAATCCTTGCAACACCTGGAAAAACCACGTTGCATTCTGCAATTATGCCAAAAGTACCCTCGAAACAAGAAGGCAGGAGATGTATAATGCCTTGTTAATTAAACTGAAATTGCTGTATAATCAATAACACCTTAAATATAATGTTGTTGATTTTTAAATTTCAGGTTTTTAAATCAAAACATGTTGATAAAATGTTCAATGACTGCTTTTTAAAAGTTGCGATTTCTATACATTGATGATTTGAAAAATATTAAAATCATAATATATGAAATCTTTTGTACTACAATTCTTCGAATCAAACTCATAAGCTATTCATTAAGGTTAGTGAATTTCATTTGTCTTTGTATGTTCTTTCGATCAGTTTATATATCCGTGAAAAACTATGCTTATTTCATGTGTATTATCTGAAAAATAAAACTCTTCAACACAAAGATCCTGCAAAACATATTCTTATACTTAATGTCCCCTATGAGGAATTTTTTCTTATTGACAAATTAAGGATAACTGAATAATTTAAATACATATTTAGTAAGAGAATAGGGGATATTCAAGATCAAATTTTAGGTAACTAATCTGATAGCGAATAGGGGGACTTATCATTTAAAAAATAATTATACTTTTTAGAGGCACTTGTAAAACATTTAGGTTTCGTGTATTTTTGCAAACCATTTTGAAGATTTGTAAATATTATGAGTGACGATAAAAAAATTATATTTTCGTTGGTGGGTGTGGGCAAAACTTATCCTCCTCACAAACGAGTATTGAATAATATCTATCTTTCTTTTTTTTATGGAGCCAAGATTGGGATCATAGGGCTTAATGGTAGTGGAAAATCAACCTTGATGCGAATCATCGCTGGCGTTGAAAAGAATTTCGACGGACAGGTGGTCATGTCGCCCGGATATACAATTGGCTATCTAGAGCAAGACCCGCAGCTCGATGCTACCAAAACTGTGAGGCAAATTGTTGAAGAAGGAGTTCAAAATACAGTTGCTTTGTTGAAAGAATATGAGGAGATTAATTTACGATTTGCCGACCCCAACCTTTCGCCCGAAGATATGGACAAGTTAATAGCCCGACAGGGCGAGCTTACCGATCTGATTGAACAACACGACGCGTGGAATCTCGATAATAAGCTCGAAGTGGCCATGGATGCCTTGCGCTGCCCCGATGGAGATACACCCGTTAGTGTGTTGTCTGGAGGAGAAAAACGTAGGGTAGCCTTATGTCGACTTTTATTGCAGGAACCCGACATTCTTTTGCTCGATGAGCCTACCAACCATCTTGACGCCGAAAGTGTAGAGTGGCTTGAGCAACATCTGCAACAATATAAAGGTACAGTAATCTGTATTACTCACGATCGTTATTTCCTTGATCATGTAGCTGGCTGGATACTCGAACTCGACCGAGGAGAAGGTATTCCATATCAGGGGAACTATTCTTCGTGGCTCGAACAAAAATCGCAACGCCTGGCTCAGGAAGAGAAGCAGGAAAGTAAACGACGTAAAACTCTCGAACGTGAGCTCGAATGGATTAGGATGGCTCCTAAAGCTCGACAAGCCAAAGGTAAAGCCCGTTTAAATGCGTACGAAAAACTTCTAAACGAAGATGTAAAACAAAAAGAGGAGCGATTGGAGATATTTATTCCTAATGGTCCTCGATTAGGAAGTAAGGTTATTGAAGCACGAAATATTACAAAAATTTATAACGACCGAATTTTATTTGAAAATCTTAATTTCGACCTCCCTCCGGGTGGAATTGTAGGCGTAATAGGGCCGAATGGTGCCGGTAAAACTACTTTATTCCGATTAATTATGGGGTATGAAAAGCCCGACGCGGGCGAATTCATTATAGGCGAAACTGTTAAAATTGGATATGTCGATCAAGAGCATACGGTTATCGATCCAGAGAAAACAGTATTCGAGGTAATTTCCGGAGGGCTAGATTTTATTACTATGGGCAATAGGCAGGTCAATGCTAGAGCCTATGTTGCTCGCTTTAACTTTACTGGTGCCGATCAGGAGAAAAAATGCGGTGCATTATCGGGTGGCGAGCGTAACCGCCTTCATTTGGCTCTCACCCTTAAAGAGGAGGCCAATGTCCTTCTGCTCGACGAACCTACTAACGATATTGATGTGAATACGCTCAGAGCACTTGAAGAAGGTTTGGAAAATTTTGCCGGTTGTGCTGTCATTATTTCACACGATCGCTGGTTCCTCGATCGTGTGGCAACCCATATTCTTGCTTTCGAAGACGATGCTCAGGTGGTATTTTTCGAGGGTACCTTTAGCGAGTACGAGGAACATAAACGTAAACGTTTGGGCGACATTACCCCACATAGGGTAAGATATAAAAAATTAACAAGATAAAATTTTAGAAAAAATATAATCATGACTATTCCTTCTATCCCAAAGGGTACAAGAGATTTCGGACCAAATGAAGTTGCCCGTCGAAACTATATTTTCAATACCATTCGTCAGGTGTTCGAAAATTATGGTTTTTTACCTATCGAAACACCAGCTATGGAAAATCTCTCCACCCTGCTAGGAAAATATGGGGAAGAAGGGGATAAACTTTTATTTAAAGTGCTTAATTCAGGCGATTTCATTGGCGACTTGCCTGCTTCTGCTTTCATTTCATCAAATGCATCTGCACTTGCCAACAAAATTTGCGAAAAAGGTCTTCGGTATGATCTTACAGTTCCTTTTGCACGTTTTGTTGTTCAGCATCGCAATGAGATAATCTTTCCTTTTCGTCGATATCAGATCCAACCCGTATGGCGAGCCGACCGTCCTCAGAAAGGTCGTTACCGCGAATTTTACCAATGCGATGCCGACATCATAGGTAGTGACTCATTATTAAACGAGTACGAGCTTATTCAAATACTCGATGAAGTATTTTCTCAATTACAGATTAGGGTAAAAATCAAAATAAATAACCGGAAAATTTTAGCTGGTATATCCGAACAACTTGGATGTCCTGAAAAAATTACCGGTATTACTACCGCTATTGATAAAATCGAGAAAATTGGTCTGGATAATGTAATAAGCGAACTTCACGAAATTGGATTATCTAAAGCCGCAGTTGATAGGTTACAAAAATTACTTCAGTTTACACAACAGTCTACTGACGAAAAAATAAGTTACATGCGGCAGTGGCTCGACGGTTCGGAACTGGGGAATAAAGGATTGTTAGAACTCGAAACCCTGTTGGGTTATGTGCAGTGGGACAATATAAACAATATTATTGAGTTTGATGTATCCCTTGCAAGAGGCTTGAATTATTATACAGGTACCATAATAGAAGTAAAAGCTCTAGACGCCGAAGTTGGAAGTATAGCTGGAGGCGGTCGTTACGATAATCTAACCGGCATCTTCGGTCTTGCTGGGGTCTCGGGGGTAGGTATATCGTTTGGTGCCGATCGAATTTACGATGTGCTATTGCAACTCGATAAATTTCCTCAAGCCTTACAGCAAAACACAAAGATTATGTTTGTCAATTTTGGAGATTCAAATGTAAAATATTTATTACCTTACCTAAAAGAGCTACGTAAGAGAGGCATAGCTTCGGAAATATACCCCGACGTAGCAAAAATTAAAAAGCAGTTTAGCTATGCTAATGCTCGAAATATTCCTTATGTGGCTGTTGCTGGCGAGGAAGAGATAACTAAAAATGAAATTGTACTTAAAAATATGTCTTCGGGAAATCAGTACGCAATTGGCAAAGACAAATTTGTTGAGCATGTCATAAACATACTTAAACAATCTTAATCCGCAACTATTTATTCAACATTAAACTTTAAGCTTTGTTATTTCTTTTTAAATAAATTATTACCCAATATTTACTTCGGCCCGAGATACCTATTAAAATAATTTTTTTTGCATGTTGACCAAACATCGTGAAGATTTCCAGAAATGTATCATTGACTGGTATCTGCTTAACGGTCGCGATTTACCGTGGCGACGAACAAATAATCCCTATCACATTTGGATATGCGAAATTATTCTTCAGCAAACTAGAGTTGATCAGGGTTTACCTTATTATTTCAGATTTATCGAACGTTTCCCAGATATTTATGCACTTTCAGAAGCTTCGGAAGAAGAAGTATTAAATTATTGGCAAGGATTGGGTTATTATAGCCGCGCACGTAATATATTGTATGCAGCTCGCCAGATTGTGAAAGATTATCATGGAAAGATACCAGCCAACTATAACGATTTACTCAAAATTAAAGGGATAGGAAAATATACTGCTGGAGCTGTTGCTTCGATGGCTTATAACCTGCCTCACCCAGCTATCGACGGAAATGTTTTCCGAGTGCTTTCGCGATTATTCAACGACTATACACCTATCGATGAGGCAAGATCTTACCGTTATTTCGAACAGCTTGTATTGAAAATTTTCGACGAAAATCGACCTTCTCTTTTTAATCAATCGATTATTGAATTGGGAGCTCTATTATGCCTACCTCGAAATCCCAATTGTAAGGCTTGTCCAGTTAATAAATTCTGTATAGCCTTTAAGAATTCTTCGCAACACTTATTACCCGTAAAAAAACAACGAATTCATGTTAGAAATAGGTACTTTTATTATTTTGTAATTCACGATCACGATCAGATAATTTTGCGAAAAAGACAAAATGAGGATATCTGGAAAATGATGTACGACTTTCCACTTATCGAATTTGATTATCAGCTAAAAAATCCTGTCGAAGAGTTAAAAACAGCTCCATGGCCAGCTCCTTTATTACTTCATTATCCTTCAAACATAACACTGGTAAAACATGTTTTAACCCATCAGGTTCTGCATATATGCTTTGTTAGGCTTTATATTGAACAATTAAAACCGCTCGTGCCCGAATCGCACATTATAGTACAAATTAAAAATTTATATAAATATCCGATGCCAAAGGTAATAGTCGATTTCTTAAAAAAAGAATTTGACTTTGGTCGATAAAATTTATACCTTTCTCAAAAAAATAAGTTCAAATATATTAGTAATAAAATTCTTAAATACAAACTATTATGTCGGTAAACAAAGTAATATTAATTGGAAATGTTGGAAAAGATCCAGATGTACGTCATTTGGATAAAGGAACACCTGTATGTACTCTACCTGTCGCTACGAGCGAGACATATGTTAACAAATCAGGCGAACGTGTAACCACTACAGAATGGCACAATGTGGTTTTGTGGCGTTCATTGGCCGATTTTGCACAGAAGTATGTAAAAAAAGGTGCTCAGGTTTATGTCGAAGGACGTATTCGTACTCGTTCGTATGATGCTAAGGAAGGTAATAAACGTTATGTTACAGAAATAATAGCCAATACTTTTCAGTTACTTGGCCGACGCTCCGATGAGGCCTCGGCTGAGACATCTGTTGTAGCAGACACGGTTCAGGAATTAAAAGAGCCAATACCGGCCGACGATTTTCCTCCACCAGCAAATGAATCCGATGATTTGCCATTCTGATTACAAACTCATTTCAAAGGCTTTAGTGTGATAAAAAAACTAAAGCCTTTTTCATTTATACTTCGAACGTGTAATTTGCAATTTCTTAGCTAAATTTGTCATAGTTTTTGATACAATACGAGATGGAAAGTTTTTTCGTACCCTATGCGTACATAATCGAAGTTTTGGCAATTTTATTACTATTGTTGCTTTCAGCTTTGTTCTCGGCTAGCGAGGTGGCTTTTTTTTCGCTACGGCCCACCGATAAACAAAAACTCGAATCTCAGAAGAGTCATGCTTCAATAAACATACTTAAATGTCTCGAAAATCCCGAAAAATTACTTGCTACCATACTCATTCTTAACAATACAGTTAATATTGGCATAGTCATTCTATCGACAT
>JAOAFU010000065.1 GCA_026416115.1 Bacteroidales bacterium
TGATCAAAATAACGTATGGATTATCAACAATAGAGGCTTTTATAAATATAAAAATCGAACATTAATACCCGACACCCTTCTAGGGTATTACTCCATTCAGGATGCATTTTTTGTCGACAGTACAACGGGTTTTGCAGTTGGATATGGAAAATACTGGAAATACAAGAATGGTCGATGGAAACAAATTTATTTCGATTCGAAATTGGGTTACCCCAACCTTACTTCCCTATATTTTGTCGATAGCACATTGGGCTGGGCAGTAGGCAACGGGGGAGTTATTCTAAAATATCGAAACGGGATATGGAGTCGTGAAACATCGCCTACTACAAATAATCTTACAAGCGTATGGTTTACCAGCAGCACGAGTGGCTGGGCCGTCGGAGAGTCTGGAACTGTTCTAAAATATACCTCAGGTAAATGGGTATTACAGCCCAAATTAACAAACAACCACTTGTATTCTGTGTGTTTTTCCGACCCCGAAAACGGATGGGCAGTAGGCGAACGACAAACCATACTGCAATATAAAAATCAAAAATGGCAAATATTTTCGAGTACAACCTATGGAGATTATTACCGAAAAGTAACAAGAACCCATGGAAAATGGTACATTACCGGTAGTAACGGCATCATTCTTCAGTGGAACGACAGTATATGGGATAATCTTCCAATCAATAGCAAACAGGAATTTTTGGCAATTGCTTTTATCGACTCGCTGAATGGCATTGCAGTATCCTATAATGGTCTGTTCGAAACATTTACGGGAGGAGTTCCACCCTATCAACAGAAAACTTCACTTGAACTGTTAGGCAATTATTATCATTCATTGGTGCTGTCAAACGATACCATTAAAATATTGAGTAATGTTCGTATCGACGGCTCGCTCAAGCTTAAAAAAAGCGTTAAGGTGGTTGAGTTCCAAGGTCCCTATATACTTCAAATCTCAGGCCCACTTAATGCCGAGGGAACCCTCATGCAACCCATCAAGTTTACAGTTGCCGATTCTATTATAAGTGGATCAAATAAAAAATGGTATAATATTAGCATGTCTGCCAATGATGCCAACACCTGGAGTACCCTAAAATATTGCGAGTTTATGCATAGCGATTATGGAATTAGTGTATACCACGGAAAACTCAATATCAGTAATTCCAAATTTACAGATTGTTCCACTGCATTGTACGCATTAAACATAACTGAAGGTCAAATATTAAATAACGAATTTAATAAAATCACCTACAATGTATTAACTATAAATCAATCCAATAAATTGGTTATTGAAAACAATCTTTTCACCGATAATAATGCAAATAACTGTATACAGGTAAATGCTTCGTCAAATATTATTTTCAATAAAAATATATTTACCCGAAACTCTGGTTTTCGATTGCTTTGGTTCGAAAATTCGGATGTTACGCTTCAACTATCGAAGATATGCAATAACGAAGCAGGTATTATGGTAAACAATGGCAAACTGCTTATAAACAACTGTTTGATAGCCAATAATAAATATCAACAGTTTTATGAATCTCCCTACAACGTAGGTGTTATTATTGCCAATAATTGCCAGCTCGATATTCTCAATTCCACGATTGTTAATAATAAATATCCCTATTCAGGATATCCTGGAGCAGCTTTAGTTTATCGTTTTTCGGGAGGAAATGTGTATAACAGCATTTTATGGAATAATTATATCTTCGATAACGATTCTTCATCCCTTCAGCCCTACCAGGTATATATATACAACAATACCTCAAGACCCAACTTTTATTCATCGAACATACAGGGAGGTCTGAATTATTTTAAGAAAAATACGGGTGTCAATTTTTATGGTAAATACGAAAATAACCACAGCAATAATCCCTTATTTATAAATCCTACAACAGGAATAGGAAACGACACAGGGATAATTTACGATGCTATGCAAGCAAACTGGCAGCTGCAGGACAACTCGACCAATATTAACAGGGGAACTCTCGAATTAGGACTGCTTAAGCTTCCAGATATCGATTTAAAAAACCAGAAACGTGTGCAGAATGGAGTTGTAGATATTGGAGCCTACGAAAATAAGGTAAAACCCATCGAAATTACCTCGTGCGATACTATTAAAAACCATACGCTTTGGGCAACTGACACAGTGCGAATCAAAAACTGTAATGTGGTAATCGCTTCAACTGGTATACTTTCGATAAAACCAGGTACAAGAGTAGAATTTTGGGGACCGTACAAAATTATCGTGCAGGGAGTAATACGAGCAATAGGAACTGATAAGGAACCTGTTATATTTACCGTACACGACACTACTGGATTTGTAAACACAAATGTTGGAGGATGGAAAGGTATTGAATTCGATAACAGTACTGGAGTGCTCGACGACAAGGACAGCTCGATTTTCAAATATTGCAAATTCCAATATGCCAAAGATACTGTAGGTTTGTACTACATTGGTATGGGAATTTATGGGGTTATTAAGGCCAAGTATTTCTCAAAGTTAAGTATTACAAATTCGGTATTTGAAAATAACCTTGCTCCTTTCGACTCACTAAACTATACCTCGGCAGCCGTAATTAACATCCGAAATGCCAAAACAATCAGGATAGAAAAGAACATGTTTGTTAACAACACCGGATGCTTGCTTAAAACGGAATATGCCGGACTAATATTTGCCGATAATGTTATTTATAAGAATAAATCGATGCGTCGGCAAAACTTACTTTCCATATATTCGTCGGAGGGTAACTTTTACAAAAACTTTTTTGCCAATAATCGTTCAGAAATAGTCAACTACAATAGCTTGATTAACTTTTCGGGAAGTAATGCAAACTTTAGTAACAACGTCATCGTTAACAATCTCGATACGGGAAGTGGTACAGTCTATTCACGATATCTTATGATTATTTATGGCGGACGAGTACAGTTTCATGCCAATACAATGGCTAATAATAGCGGAGTCTCATATTTTTACGGTCTTGCTTTAAAAGCTCGAAATAATATCATTTGGGATGATTGGGTGTATGCTTATGGACTTGAAGCTGGAAGTTATATCCAAAATAACATCTTGAAAAATGCCAGTCAATACAGCTATTACGATTACTATACATCAAATATAGACAAGGATCCTCTGTTTATTTCACCAAGTTCCATATCCGGTATAGCCTCGGATGGTTTATCGGCTAACTGGCAATTGAGTTACTACTCACCAGCTATAAACAGTGGCACATCGGATACTACAGGAATGCAAATACCCCGTCTCGACATGGCTGGTAACAAGCGTATTAATGGAGATGCTATGGATATGGGTGCATACGAACACACTGGTAGTAAAGTACAGTTTGTCATAAACCCCTTGGGTGGCAATTATTGCAGTGGCGACAGTATAGTACTTGTTTGTAAAGTTAACAACGAAGCTAAACTTCAATGGCAAAAGGATGGAGTGGACATACCCTCAGCAAATGATTCCATACTTGTGTTAGCTAACCTTAATGAACTAAACAGTGGTAATTACGTATGTAAGGCCACAAATGCCTATGGGACAACATTTTCTCCACCTGCTTTTATTCAGGTAGCAGTGGCTCCTGAAGTTTTAACCCAACCATCGACCCAATGGTTAAGCGAAAACCAAAACGAAATGATAACCGTAACTTCGACAGGAACAAAACCTATGAAATATTATTGGTACTTCAGAAATAACCTTATCGATAGCACACTGAACGGTAAACTCAACATAATTAATGCTTCGGTAAATCATGAGGGTACCTACTACTGCCGTATCACAAATTATTGCGGATCTGTCGAAACACAGCCATTTGGGGTATACATTAAACCTCAAATATGTTTAGTAACAGCCGATACAGAAACAGGTAAAAATGTAGTGGTATGGGAACGAAAAAATGGAAGAAAAATAAAAGGATACAACATATATCGCGAAAGTATGGTTCGTGATATATACGAAAAACTAGGTTTTGTTAATTATCTTTCGCCGGGTGTATTTGTCGACTCAACATCAAAGCCCGAAAGTCGACAGTATTTATACAAAATAGCAGTTGTTTCGGAAAATGATGAAGTTTCGCCCCTAAGTCCATATCACAAAACCCTTTTTCTACAATATGTCAGCTCAGTTGAAGGCGTAAACTTAATGTGGCAACCTTATATAATTGAAAATGGAGATGTAGAATTTAAAAGCTATGTTTTATTCAAGGGTACCGATTCGACACGACTAACTCCTTTCGACACAGTATCTTCAAATATTACAGCCTATACCGACAAAGATCCCTTAGCCCTAAATAGACTTACATTTTACAGGGTAGCTGGTTTGCTATACAACGCATGTCATTCCGAAACATTGCTCAAAGCTGGTGGAGGTCCTTTTGTCGAAGTACTATCAAATATTGAAGATAATCGCCTTAGAAGCACTGGTGGTGGAGGCGGAGGAACTACAATTGCCAATATTAATACTTCATCTTTTTTGAGCATTTATCCTCAACCAGCTTCCGATGTTATTAAACTTTCGCTGACTCTCGAAAAATCATCTTCAGTACAATGGGAAATTACTAATCTTACTGGAACTAAGGTTGCTTTTCGCTCCGCTGGAGTTCTTCTCCAAGGCAATAGGGAATTAGTGATTAACGTGTCAAACATACCCTCAGGGACATACCTGATTAAATTACAAACCAACACTAATACGTGGGTAGATAGGATTATAATAGCCCGTTAAAACTATAACTCGAAAAAGAGGAGAATAGGTAAAAGCAAAAAGCCTGCAGATCATTTTTCTGCAGGCTTTTTTACATCAAAATAACTTAATCCTAAATTAAGGATTGACCTATTTCATGCAATTATTTGATATGTGTATCAACAAAAATAACCATTTAATTGCACAAAGCCAACGCATCATTTATGAATAAATTCATTTATATATCTACATATCAAAACATTAACATGTATTTTTCTGATAACCGCCATTAACAACACACAACTATTGCCAATTTTTTGAGATAAAAAATTTTAGAAATCGCAAAAATAAAAAGCATGCTTAAATCCAAGTGGACATATCGAGTAAATAATAAATAGTCCCCTTTTTGTCCATTACACCAGTAATAAGTCTCTTATTCCTTTGCCAAGCATATTTTTAATTTTGTTTTTCTTACATAGGCAAGTTTGTTATAGTTAATAGTTATTTAGCTTGAATAATAATTGAGTCAGATCTAAGTCCATCCGATTCGGCTTTAAGAGTTATGGTACCTTTTTTTCCATTCGATTGGACCACAGCCAAGCATAATCCATGAAAGGCCTTGCGATAATTTGCTTTGAAAGGTTCGTGGCTTATAGGACTTCCGTTATCTACACCAGCTATAAAACCGTTCCCCTCTATGTAAAATTTAATTAGATTTTCGGCATAAGGTACTCTATTTCCGGCCGAGTCGACAACAGTAACTTTGATAAATGATAAATCTTCTCCATCGGCCTTAATAATCGAACGATCGGGCTCGAGTCGAATTTTGGCGGGTTTACCGGCCGTACGAACTTCGCTCCGTAAAGTTTCTTTATTTTTAGAATAGCCAACAGCCACAAGACTACCGGGCTCGAATTTAACCCTCCAGGATAGATGAAATTTGTCATCGACTTTTTTCTTCCTTCCCAGCGATTTACCATTTAAGAAAACCTCTACCTCCTGTTGATTGGTGTATACCCAAACATCTATTGTATCGCCTGGCTTCCAGTTCCAATGGGGAAAGAGATGTAGTACTGGTTTATTAGTCCATTCGCTTTGATATAAGTAATAGGTATTTTTAGGAAACCCTGCCAAATCAACTATTCCGAAATACGAACTACGTGCTGGCCATGAATATGGAGTAGGTTCGCCGAGATAGTCGAAACCTGTCCATATGAATTGGCCCGAAAGATAGGGGTATTTTTTTATTAATCTCCAGGTCTCTTCATGAGTAGATCCCCAAGGTGCGCTACAATTATCATATGAAGAACAAGAGAAGTCAGGATTTCCAGCCGTAAAAGGTTCATCCCAACGGAAAGGCCATCGGCGTATGCTATCGGAGGGCATATCGTAGGCATCGCGTGTTGCAAGGGCCGAGACTGTCTCGGTAGCAATAAATTTTCCGTTCGGAAAATTAGTTAGGAAATTTGTAAATTCCTGATGATGGTAGTTATAACCTATTAAATCGAGTGCCCCTGAACGAATAATGTAATTACTTGGACGAGGATCGTTACAAGCAGCCGTAATGGGTCGGGTGGGATCGTGTTTTCGGACAATTTCAGCAAGTTGTTGAGCAATAGGGGTCCCCGTTGAATCCCATTGTTCGAGTATTTCATTTCCAATACTCCAAATAATTACCGAGGGATGATTGCGGTCGCGTCGAACCAAATCAGAAAGATCGCGTTCGTGCCATTGATCAAAGTCGAGCGCATAATCATACTCGGTTTTCTTTTTACGCCACATATCAAATGCTTCGTCCATCACAAGAAATCCCATGCTATCGCATAGTTCGAGCAGTTCGGGTGCAGGAGGGTTATGAGAAGTTCGAATAGCATTAACTCCCATTTCTTTCATGATTTCTAATTGTCGTTCTAACGCTCTTCTGTTAATAGCAGCCCCTAAACAACCTAAGTCGTGATGATTACACACCCCATTTATTTTAACAGGTTTCCCATTTAAAAAGAATCCATTTTCTCTATCGAACGAAAAATAACGTATCCCAACCGAAGTTTGAGTGAGATCTGTGATTGTTTTCCCCTGTTTTATAGTAGTCTTCAACCGATAAAGATAAGGATCAGATATCGACCACAAACGAGGTTTAGAAATGAACATTTCCTGATGAACGTTCAAAATAGTATCGGAAATTAGCTCTAAGGGTTTAGAAGTCTGAGCAACCAATTTTCCATCTGCATCGAAAAGCTCTTGGACCAAAATAAAACTTTGTTTTGCTCCCGTGACGTTTCGCACTTCGGTTTGAACTGAAATATTAGCAGAAGTTTCAGAAACCAAGGGAGTTGTAACAAAAACGCCCCAATGATTAACATGTAGTTTTCGAGATTTTACCAACCATACATTGCGATAAATCCCACTACCACTATACCAACGCGAATTGGGTTGTTTTGAATTGTCAACTTTTACTGCAATTACATTTTCTTTTGAACCAAAATTCAAATAAGGAGTAAGATTATAACGGAACGAACTATATCCGTAAGGTCGCTTGCCTAAATAATGACCATTAATCCATACTTCGCTATTACGATAAACACCGTCGAATTCGATAAAAATTAGATAATCCTTTTCCTTTTCAGTTAATTTAAAGTTTTTTCTGTACCAACCTACCCCACCTGGTAGTGCTCCTCCTCCTGGTGTAGCGGGATGATTGGGCGAAAATTCTCCTTCAATGCTCCAGTCGTGTGGCAAATTAAGTACCCTCCATTTTGCATCATTAAAATCGGGATTGTACGCGATAGTATCGCCCAGATAAAATTTCCAATCCCTAGTAAATTTAATCTTTTCGGATCCAATGCCTGGTTGCATGAGGGCAGCAGAAAGCAGAAGTACAAAGAAAATTTTTACAGTATATCTCATAGTTGGTATTTTAATAATGTTGTTTTAGCATAAAACATCATTTATAATTTAACGACCATTTTCTTTCCGACATAATCAACAGCTTTAGCATTCGAATTATCGAGAAGTGCTCTTTTGTTTGCTTTGTCGATATATATAATCCGTAAAGGTAGTTTGCTAAAGAACATATTCATTTTTCCTTCAGGTTCGCCAATAGTAAAGGTTCTATTAAGTTCGGAATAATAAAGGGGAATTCTAACGTAATTGCCTTTTTCGTATTGATAGGTTACTCCGTCGTCGAAATAGAGGTAAAAAGAAACATCGTCGCCAGCATAAACGTATATGTCGATAGGTTCATTGGTTTTTTGAAGAGCATATTGGATCTGGGGTCCAACAGGAATAATTGAACCAGCTTTGATCAACAAAGGCAATTTTTCGTAAGGGGCAGGTAACTCAACAGTTTGTTTGCCCGAAAAATAGTTACCCGAATAAAGATCGTACCAACCTTTAGCCTCGGGAAGATATACTTTGCGGTTACGTTGACCCAATTGATATACAGGACAAACCATCATTGAAGGGCCAAACATAAACTGGTCGGCAATATTGTAAACAACTGTATCGTTGAGGAAATCCATAACCAATGGACGCATGATGGTATAATCGTCGAAATAAACCGCAGCTGCAAGGGAATAAATATAAGGCATCAAACGATAACGAAGATGGATGAAATTAACCATCGTCTGATATGCTTTATGTCCTTCGGGAGAGATATTGAATACTTCTCTATAAGGGAACTGACCATGGACGCGAAATAGTGGGCAGAAAGCCCCATATTGAAACCAACGAGTATTTTGCTCTCGCCATTCTTCGAGTAATTGTCCCTTTGCTGTTTCAAACTTTTTTTCGACAGCAAAACCACCTATATCGGTAGTCCAATAAGGAATACCCGAAATACAAAAGTTGAGCCCTGCCGGAATTTGTAATTTGAGTTCTTCCCAACGCGCACCGATATCACCGCTCCATGTGGCTGCTGCATATCTTTGTTGCCCTGCATAGGCCGAGCGAGTTAGAATAAAGACCCGTTGATCGGGGTTAACCGAACGCTGTCCTTCATAAATTCCTTTGGCATTGCACAAAGGATATGCATTGAAATACTGAGCACCTGGCCCTAAAGCTGTAGGGTTCATGAATGCTTTGCGTTCTTCGGGAGGTAAATTGGAATGAATATCGGGTTCAGATGCATCCATCCACCAGGCATCAACACCCTTGGAATATAGCTTTTCTCTCATCATTTCCCAGAACATCTTACGAGCTTCGGGATTCATTGCATCGTAAAAAGTATTCTTATATCCAGGATAAACCCAATCCTTTCTACCTTTAATAATATTGTCCTTATAAAGAAAACCTTTCTCATCGAGTTTTTTATAATTTTCAATACCTTCGTAAAATTTACCCCAAACCGAAATCATAAGGTGAGCATTATACTCGTTATGTAATTTTTTGATCATCCCGACAGGATCGGGGAAACGGGTAGAATCGAAATCATGGCTTCCCCATTTATCCTGAGGCCAATAAAACCAATCGAGCACAATGTTGTCGAAAGGAATATTACGTTTACGATATTCGGCCACAACACTTAGTAGTTCATCCTGCGTTTTGTATCTTTCACGACTTTGCCAAAAACCAAGAGCCCATTTGGGCATAATAGGAGCCTTACCTGTAATGGTTCGATAACCATGAACTACATCGTCGATATTATTACCTGCAATGAAATAGTAATCAATCTGGTGTGCTACTTCCGACCATAGCGAAAGCTTCTCTTGCATATCGCCTGGAAGAGGCTTTAAAGCTCGTAAGCCAATATAGGACTCTCCACCATCGGGATCCCACTCAATACGGATAGGATACCTTTTCCCCTTTTCCATATACCAGGTGAAGTAATTCGTAGTAGGATTCCATGCCTGGCGCCACCGGTCGACAACCATTTTGCCATCTACCCACATTTTAATGTATCCTGCTGCATATAAACGAAACTTATGATCTCCACTGGTATCCGACTCAAGGTAACCACTCCACACTACCTTTGATTCATTTAATGGAACTCCCGCAGGAAGTTTGTGTAAGTCGGTTAAAAACTCGTATGTCAAATCATTTTCGGAACGTAAAACAAAAATTTTGGTAGTATCGGTTTTGGAGAAATATTTGGCTTCTAATCCCCCTTCATTAAGTTTGTTATCGTATAGTTTCAGAATGGATATAGGTTGATAGTCCCTACTATCGCCAAATTTACTCTGTGAATAATTATCCCAGAGAAGTCCATATTTTTTGGATGAAACCACAAAAGGTACCGAGACTTTTGAATTGTATTGATATAAATCCACATCTTTTCCCTTATAATTCATCCAACCATCCTGATGCTGACCCAATCCAAAAAATGCCTCATCAGCGGGTGATTCAAATATTTGTTGGATGTTGTAAAATTTTTTACCCTCAATATTAATTGGGGAAAAGCTTTTACTCGACTTTTGGTACTCGGTGAGAAGTACATTTCCTAAAGAATCGAGGAAGGTTATTTTACCTTCGGGCAAAACAATTTTGACTGTAACTTGATTACTGGAAAAAAATAGTGTATCACCCGTTCGTCGAAAAGATGTTTTTACAGGTTCTGAGACATTTCTCAATACCATGAGGCTTGTATCGGACGAGAAATTGCTGGTAGGACTAGCTATAACTCGCACAATCTTATCCGTTATAAAAACTATTTTCATTGCTTGAGCTCCATCGGCTTTCTTGGCATCGAGACGAACAATTAATTCATTCCCCTGTTGTACAACCTTTTTGCACGATACAATAGCTGTAAAACAACCTATTACAGTAATCAACAAGACCAGTTTTTTCATATTTTGAGATTTAAAGTTTGATAATTCCAAACATTCAATTATAATGCGTCAACTCAAAAATAGTATGCAAAAGCTATTTATCCAGTGTACATTTGTTTCGACCTACTACCCCCTTTGTTAACGTAGTATTTTTTTTGTTGCTGAAGAGGGTAAATTTTGTAAATACGCTCAAATAAAGATAATATTAAATCATGACCTACCGTAAAAGTATATTAGGAATATTCTATGCGATAAAAAATTTCCTATTCCCCATAGGTAAAATATATTTTAGATTATCCAGATTAGCTCTTCATCTTCAGTACTTCTTGTCATCGAAATACCAATCTTAATTTTCTTTGATTGTCTCAATTTTAAAAATTTTTTAATATGAAATTAGGCTAATTGTAATTCATACCACCTAATTTTCAACACATTACAACAATCAGGGTTACTTTTTTTCCGATACAAACATTAAGATATAAAAAAAGTCGGAGTCATGAAAAAGATTAGAGAAATTGAGAGTAAACTTTACCGAGCAATGGAGGAAGAGAAAGTATATCTCAGGCCACAGTTAAGTTTACAGGAGTTAGCAAAAAAAGTAAATCTTTCGCCTTCTATGCTTTCGCAAATATTAAACATTTATTTTAACTCCAATTTTAGCGACTTTGTAAACCAATATAGGGTAAGAGCTGTAATAGAAAAGCTTCAAAATCCTTATTACAATCGTTTTAATATAGTAGTATTGGCCTACGAAAGTGGTTTCAATTCCAAAGCATCATTTCATAGGATTTTTAAACAACATACAGGAAAAACCCCAACAGAATATAAAAGAATGCTCGAAGAACGACTATCACTTATTGGAGCAGCGGTGTAGCTTTTTTCATGGTTTGAGAGGTTAATAATTGGTTAGTTAGGTAAGAAAGCCGTTAACATATATCCAACGGCTTTCTTATTTTACTATTGTTTGTAGATTTTGTCGGCTTTCATTACCATTCCTTTGCTCGATACAGTGAGAATATACATGCCTCTTTTAAGATTTTGAACATCCTGACCCGAAAACTCGATAGTTTTGATTTCATCAGAAAATGCGTAAACAGTTTGCTGGCAAACTCTTTTACCTTCGAGTGTGTATATATTTACAGTATAACTTCCTTCTTCGGCTAACAATTTGACAAATATTCTTTCGACAAAAGGATTGGGATAAATTTCGATAGCAGCCTTGCTATATGCAAAAGTTGGAGCCTGCACATCGAGGGGATAGTAAATTTTATCGATATTAGAATCTATCCAAGTAAGACGCTTAGTTAACCAGTCTTTAATAAACAAAATTTCCTCATCGGCCGATGCTACATAATGGTCGGGGCCGAACAGATACTTATCCTCGACAGGCCAAACGCGATAATTCATTATTCTCGAATCGTGAGTATACTGGTATAAAGAATCAATGTAGTGAAATAAGCTATCGTTAGAAAGAAAAGTATTTCGCAATTCCCACCAGCGAAAAGCAAGTCGATTTTTTAAGACTGTATCCCTAAGCATAAGCTTAATACTCAGATCGGTATTAAATTCGAACTGCCATTTAGAAGTAAGGTTTCCCTCCTGCCAACTTGCACCCCCAAAAGCCAGGTCGTAATCCCAAAGAGGCCCGTAATTTAGTACACCACGGCTATCCTTATGAAAATATGTGCTATAAAGGTAAGCATCACAGTTTTTAGTCAGTTCATTAATAATGATATAATCTATAAGCGAATATGGATTGATATACCTCCGATAGCCATCAACCGGATCGAGAAATTTTGGAGATTTAAGCGAAGCCTCGAAACTTTTAATATAGTTGGAGAGATACTTTTTTTCGCCTGCAGAAATTTCATCTTTATCGGGGTAAATATATTGTATTACTTTACGATTTGGCTTATCGTACTTAAATATGTAACCACCATTCTCGGGGAAGACCGAATCGCGCTTGGCAACATCTACACGATTTTTGTCACGTTTAATTTTTTCCATAAAATAATACATCCCCATATACTCACCGTTCAAAATAAGTTCGCAATAGCGTGTTCGAGGTTCGTAGTGCCCCATTTTACGACCCAACATAAAAACCAACTCGGTTTTTATCATACTTTTATCGGCAAAACTGCTAAAAAGAACCCAATCGTTTTCGGCTGGCATACCCAGGAGAGAAACATTAAGGTTCGAAGAATCGGGATTCTGTGTTTCTACATTAAACGACATTTTTGGGAACCATGCCGATGACTCTCCTTTACGTTCAATTGATATGTAACCATCGTACTCGGGGAGATCGGATATTTTGTTAATTCCTGGTCGATTGATAACTTTCATTTTGGCGCGAAAACGAGTGTGAACTATGGGAATACCCATCTGGCCAGTCTCGATTATAACGATAGGGAACTTCGAAGAATCGAATGAGACCTGACGATAATACCTAAAAGGGGCATTATAAAAATCGTACCAGCTGTTTTTTAGATTGAAAACAGAACAAACAAAAGAAAGATCATCGGCTGTACTATCGTTGTGAACTTCGATAGCAAATACATTTTCTCCAGGTTTTAGAAGTGAACGAACAATAGCAGAGTCGATATAGAAACCATCAACAGGAGCATCGTAACGTCGATACACATGAGACTCGTGCGACCGATCGGTTGGTTTATTATAACTTACAGGAGAACCTTTCTTTCCAAGATTAACTCTTACAATCTCCTGACCATTGAGGTAAGCTATAAAGCCATCATCATAGTCGGCCAAAAAGCTTAAATCGCCAACATTCCAAATATTGTCGACGTTAAATTTAATCCGTAAAAAAAGACTTGGGGTTTTGTCAATTGAAATTGTATTGACTTTAGGTAGAGTTGGCCAACCATAGCCAATTACGGCCGATGATTTAAATTTGTTCCAGTTTGAGTCGTCGAAATTAATATTCTTCCAACCAGAATCGGGTTCAGTTTTCCCAATAAAATAAGAAAAACCTTTATTTATGTAAGTAGTGTCGGTCACAGAATTGTACATAATAATGGGTGTCTGTGAAATCGAAAAAGAAAAAAAAGAGAGTAGCAGTATAAAAAGCGTAACAATATTTTTCATAGGTTAGTGTTTAAAAATACAATACTTAATAAGTTAATAATGAAAAGAAGTAGCAACTTGAGCTTGTAAATATTGATAAAAATTTTGGAAAAAAAGTAAAAAGTGAGAAACTATTTATTATTGAAAGAGGACATGGTACGTTCGACCCCCATGAGAACGAAGCTGTTGATTGCTTCGGTGGCCAAAAGAATACGAGGTTTAATGATTTCAATTTCTTCGGACGACCATTTGCCCAGAACGTAATTAACCTGAGCACCTTTAGGATAGTTATTGCCTATTCCAAATCGCAAGCGAGCATAATTCGAATGTCCTAGAGTTTCTGTTATATGGGACAAGCCATTATGGCCTCCGTCGCTCCCCTTAGGGCGTATACGTATAGTACCTAAAGGAAGAGCAATATCATCGACAATAACCAAAAGATTTTCGACTGGGATTTTTTCTTTTTGCAGCCAATAATTAACAGCCTTCCCACTAAGATTCATATATGTAGTCGGCTTTATCAGAAAAATAGTTCGACCTTTAATTTGACAAGTGGCCACAAAAGCATATCGTTTATCTTCAAAAGCAATATTGGATGCCTTAGCATAGGCATCCAATATATCAAATCCTATATTGTGACGGGTATGAGCATATTCTTCGCCAATATTACCCAAACCCGCAACAAGGTATTTCATGCAACTA
>JAOAFU010000126.1 GCA_026416115.1 Bacteroidales bacterium
TCCTTCTCTTCACTTGGCGATACTACCATCAAATATTTAAGCGACACTACAGTGGCAAACCCCATAGCAACCCCTCCTACTGGGGTTTATATCTACAAAGTTAAAATTACCCGAGCATGCTACCCCGACACTATAATGCAAGTAGCAGTAAATGTTTTACCTCAAGTAGTTGCATTGTTCCGAACCGATACCAGCCAGCTATGTTCACGCGCAAACGGAAACAATAAAATTACTTTTTATAACACCAGCCCCAACCCGGATACGCTCGAATTTTACTGGGATTTTAACGGAGACAATGTCCCAGAACTAACCAACATAAGGAATACAAATCCTATTACCTGGACATTTCCCCGAAACACGGGTACTCAACCCATCGTTTATAAAGTTACTCTATTTGCTTTTCTTCGAAATAACTCAACTTGTTTAAGCACTTTTTCGAAAAACATAACAATTTACCCCGAGATTGATGCTAATTTTACTTCGACTACAACTACGGGGTGTAACCCATTAAATGTTTCATTTACAAATACTACCGTTGGCGATACAGCAGGTGTTTCTTATCTTTGGACCTTTGGAGATGGTAGTTCCTCTGCTCAGCGCAGTCCAGTCCATTTATTCCAGAATTTAACCCGATTAACTGATACTACCTATCGTGTTCGACTAATTGCAACTACACGCTATTACTGCAGGGATACAGCAACAACGACAGTAACTGTTAGACCATTTATTGATGCAAGCTTTACAGTGGATACGACTCGAGGATGTGCCGATTTTACCGTAAATATTACCAATAATAGCCGAGGAGCAATTTCCAGCTATAATTGGAACATGGGCGATGGTCAAATATTGACCACATCGGCCCCATCGTTTCAGAAAACATATTCTAACAACACTGGTTCGAAAATTAACAGAAATATAAGATTGATTGTAAGTAATTCGGCAGGTTGTACCGATACCATGATTCGTACAATTACTGTTCTCCCAAAAGTTTTTGCCTCCTTTACTGCCTCTGCGATTGATGGTTGTAATCCTTTGACTGTATCTTTTACCCCTGGTTCGAATAATGCAAATGTTACGTATTTATGGGAATTTGGCGACAATAACTCCTCATCGCAACAATCGCCCACGCACACATTTGAGAACAATACCAATACCATTAAAGTTTACACAACAAAATTAACGGTTACTTCCGAAGATTTTTGTGTGGCCACATTTTCGAACAACATAACGGTTCGAGAAAAAATTGAAGCAAATTTTTCTGTCGATAAGGTTAGAGGTTGCTCTGGGTTCTACTCAAACATACAAAATCTTTCGTTCGGAGGTAATGCTATCGTAAATTATACCTGGAACTTTGGAGATGGAAGTCCTTTATGGATCCGAACTCCCTCAAACCAACCAACAACTTTTAATCATCAGTACATCAATAATACTAATAATCCAGTAACTTACAATTTACAACTTACGGTTAATAATAGTTTTGGTTGTACAAGTACCCGTACGGTACCAATTACAGTAAATCCTGGAGTTGCAGCCTCTTTCACAACTAACACTACACAAGGTTGTAATCCTTTATCGGTTACTTTTACCAATACAACCGATATGAATAAAGCCAGCAGTATTAAATGGGAATTTGGTGATAATACCTCTTCAACAAGTCCGACTGTAACTCATCTATATAGCCATCTGGAACCTAATAATAAAATATACAATGCCCGACTGATTGCAGTATCGGCTAACACAGGCTGCGTTGATACTACTACTGTTCCAATTACTGTTTACTCGTACATTAAATCCGATTATGCTATAGATACGAGTATTGGATGCTCGCCTCTACCAGTAAAGATAACCAATCTTTCGACGGGAGGTATAAGTCAATATAATTGGAGCTTTGGCGATGGCAATACGAGCACCAGCAGCGCACCTATACTTAATTATACCTATGTTAACAAAACATCAAACCCCACTCCCCAGGTTCGCACATTAAAATTGGTAGTCCGAAATGCACAAGGATGTAAAGATAGCACGCTAAGAAACATAACTGTAAAACCCGAGGCATTTGCTCGGTTTGCTGTTAGCCGTATTGATAGCTGTACACCTTTTAATGTAAGATTTACCAATCAATCCAATGCTCTATCAACATCGTTCTTCTGGGATTTTGATGATGGTAGTAACTCCATAGCCACACACCCAACCCATACTTTTACCAATACTAGTGCTTCGGACAAAACGTATAATGTAAAACTAAGAGCTACTACTGCTCAAGGATGTGTCGACGATACCATAGTACCGTTAACTGCTTTTGCGTATATAAAAGCAGGCTTTTCTATCGACGATGCCCTTATATGTTCCCACACTCCAGTTCATATTTCTAATATTGCCCAAGGAGGGGTAAGTCAAGTCCGATGGGACATGGATGGAAACGGTACAACGGAATACACCAATAATGCATCAACCTTTACCTTTCCATTTATCAATAACACCAATAGCGATAAAAACATTCTTGTAAAACAAGTAGTTAAGAATAATCATGCTTGTTACGACTCAACCACTACGCTCATCACGGTAAAACCTAGAGTTATAGCAAGTTTTACTGTAGATAAAAACCAGGGATGTAACCCTGTAACAGTTGCCTTCACCAATACTTCGAATATTAAAGACGCAATTGGTACAACTTTCCTTTGGGATTTTGCCGATGGCAGCTATCATACGGGGAAAAATGCCAATCACACATTCTACAATTTTTCGGGGAAAGATAGTATTTATCCTGTAAAGCTAACAGTAACATCCGACTATCTATGTGCCGATGACACGGTAGTAAATATTACAGCATATCCAGATGTTTCCGCAAACTTTTCGTTATCGGTTCCATCTGCTTGTTCGCGCGAAAACTTTACTGTATACAATAATTCAGCTCCCGGTGTTAGTCATAGTTACTGGGATTTTACAGGTACCGGCACTCAGAATATTGAAATTAACAACGCTTCATTCCAACGAAACATAATTAATACCGATACTATTCCTAAAACATATCAAATAAGACTGATAACCAAGAATAATCACGCTTGTTACGATACCCTATATCGAAACATTAACATTATGCCTGTTGTTATTAGCAATTTTTCAACAGATGTAAGTGGAGGCTGTCAGCCATTAAAAGTAACCTTCACAAATTTAGCCAACATACGTAATACCCCAGGTACTCAATTCCGTTGGCAATTTGGTGATGGCGCTGAATATCATAAGAAAGATACTTCACACACCTTTGTAAATCTAACTGCAAATGATATCTCATATCCGGTAACGCTAACTACCACGTCGAATTATAACTGTTCGCACGATACGACCAAGTATATAAATGTTTATGCTTTCGTAGATGCTCAAATATCGCTACCCAACTCTCTTGCTTGCTCTAATACCTCGTTTGCATTTCAAAACAGCTCTTCACCAGGTGTAAAACATAGTTATTGGTTATTTGGCGACGGTAGCCCTGAAACTGAAATCAACACACCGTTGGTGAACCATACATACGTTTTACACGACAGCGTGATGTATCCAAAAAACTTTACGATTCGTCTAATTGGTACAAATAATCATGTCGCATGTCGCGATACCGATTATGTTTCGATAAAAGTAAATCCCATTCCCAAAGCCAATTTTACCTCAGATATTACCTCAGGTTGTGAGCCTGTGAGGGTTCAATTTATAAACCAAACAACATTACCCAATTGTACTTTTTCGTGGAATTTTGCCGACGGTAACAGCAGTAGTGATACTAATCCGCTACATTATTTCTACAACCCAAGCGGAAATGATACAGTATATCAGGTAAAGCTAAGAGCTGTTTCAAATATGGGTTGTCGCGATAGTATTATAAAGCCCATAACTGCCTATGCACGCATTGCAGCCAATTTTGCTGTGGAGAATGCTGCTATCTGTGCTCCCGGATATGCTAATTTTGTCAATAACTATATTCCTGGTGTAAAATATAACTATTGGGATTTCAATGGAGACAACGTAGTCGACACCCTTATTAATGCGAGAAATTTCAGCTGGCTTTTCCGAAACAATACCCTTAGTCCCGAAACTATTAATGTAAAGCTAATTGTAAAAAACAACCACGAATGCTATAAAAGTACACAGCAACAAATAGTTGTATATCCACAGGTAGTTTCAAGCTTTACAGCCGATAAGTGGGAGGGCTGCCAACCTCTAAAGATTAACTTCACAAACCAGTCGAATATAAAAGATGTGGCTGGAACACAATTTTTCTGGTTTTTCGGTAATGGATCAACTTCCTCACAGAAAAACCCATCATATACTTATACCCATTTACAACCCAACGATGTTACTTACAATGTAAAACTGGTCACCCGTTCGGCATACAATTGTCAGGATGATACTACGATTCAGGTTAAACCCTATGCCTATGTAAAAGCGGGCTTTACTTTACCGAAAGCATCTTTCTGTCCCGATTATGAAATTGCAACAATTCAAAATGGAGCTCAAGGTGAGATTGATAGATGCACATGGAAAGTTTATGAGAACAATACGCCTTTGATTTCTTTTGATAATAAGAGTTCAAACATTTCGCTTACTTTAACCAATTTTACCCTCGATACTGCAGTAAGACAAATAAGGCAGTACGTATACAACAAAAAAATGTGTGTCGACTCAGCAGTTAGTCCTATCCTTGTATTTCCACATATCGAACCTGTATTTGTAGTTGATCAATCCGAAGGTTGTCAACCGCTTCGAGTAATGTTTACCAATCAAACGAATATTAAAAATATACCCGGTACTGTTTTTGAGTGGCAATTTGGTGACGGTAATTCGTCTCTTAATAAAGATACAGTAAGTAACATTTTCAAAAACTTTGATCCAGTTGATAAAACATTTACCACAACACTTAAAGTTACCTCTAGAGAAGGTTGTATTGCAAGTACTTCTACTCCAATAGTTGCATTTGCATATATAAAAGCAAATTTTGCTACACCCACTGACGAGCTCTGTTCGGGCGGGTCCATAACAATTCAAGATAATTCATTAGGTGGTATAACCAATAAATATTGGGATTATACCTCAGATGGGATTTACGATAGAACAGGTTCACTAAGCAGCATTTCTTATGATAATTTAACTGACAACACGATTGTCAGACGACTTAAGTTAAAGGTGGTTAATTCTCAAGGATGCGCCGATAGCATTACCCGCGAAATAGAAGTACGACCCAAAGTAATCGCTAATTTTACACGCGACAGTGTAGGTTGTACACCCTTTAATCCGAAATTCAGAAATACATCTTCAAATAGTGCAAGTCTTTTTGAATGGACTTTTGGGGATGGAGGAACATCTCCAGTAAAGAACCCAACTAAAATATTCATTAATAATACCGAAAACGACATAGTATACAACGTAAAACTAGTAGCTATATCGGAACATAGGTGCAAGGATAGCATTGTAAAAACTGTTAAAGTAAACCACCGTCCCATTGCACGAATCTCAGTTGATAAAATTATAGGATGTCCCCCGTTAAATGTAAATATATATAATACCACAAAAACTTCTGGGTCTTCGTATAAGTGGGATTTTGGTGATGGTAACACCCTCGAAGTTAACGACAAAAGGAGTATTAGTAAAACATACTATAACGAGCCTACTCGTAGTTCAAATAAACCCTACGTGATTAAACTCCGAGCAGTAACACCATACGGATGCGACGATACTACAAGTGTAACTATCAATGTATATCCTAAAGTTACTGCAAAGTTCGATACGACATTTCCCGATTGTAATCCAATTCAAACAACCATCATCAACCGTTCAACCAATGCAACAGATTTTTGGTGGGATTTTGGCGATAATACCACATCAAATCAGCGAAATCCTACACATCTTTTTAACAATGAGACGGGTTCGGACAAAATTTTCACGGTAAAGTTAAAAGCGTGGTCGGAATATGGATGTTCCGATTCTACTACCCGAAAAGTTCTGGTATATCCCGGTCCTGACGCAAACTTTCTTGTAAATCCGATAGCTCAGTTCTATCCGAATGCCACCTTCAAGATTACTAACCGTACTAATAAGGGACCATGGATGTATTTCTGGGATTTTGGAAATGGAGATACAATACTAACAAGTAGTAGCGACACCTTTAGCTATACCTACCCACATTGGGGAAGATACACTATTCGCTTAAAAGTATACTCGAATAAATGTAGCGATACCACTTCTTTAAATGTTGTACTATATGCCCCAAGGCCCATAGCAGCATTTGACTCATCGGCAGAAGGATGTGCGCCTTTAACAATAAGATTTAAAAATAAATCGATATACGGTGAACGTTATTACTGGGAGTTCGACGATGGATCTGTCTCGGAGGTAACACATCCTGTACATACCTTTGTTGAAGCAGGCGAGTATAACGTTAAGTTAACAGTATATGCAGAAGGAGGAATTGATTCACATTATGAACAGATTAAAGTATACCCACGACCCATAGTAGATTTTAATGTAGAACCCCAACTGGTCATGATCCCCGACGATCAGATCCAGTGCTTCAACAATACCCAATATGGCGAAAAATATCGTTGGTATTTTGGCGATGGAACAACTTCAGAAGATGTTAATCCAAGTCATTATTATAAAGAACTTGGAGTTTATACCATAAAATTAGTTGCCATTTCTCCCTATGGCTGTGCCGACTCACTTGAAAGAGTAAATATAGTTCAGGTAATGGGTAAAGGAAAAATAGAATTCCCAAATGCCTTTACTCCAAGTATGAGTGGTCCCAAAGGTGGGAGGTATGATCCTCAAGCAACCGACAACGATATTTTCTTCCCCTATCACGAAGGAGTAGCTCAGTATCGACTCGAAATTTATGATCGATGGGGAGAACTGCTTTTTGTATCCGATGATATTAATGTAGGCTGGGATGGTTATTACAAAGGTAAGCTTTGCAAACAGGGAGTATACGTATATAAGGCAAGAGGTAAATTTTACAATGGCCGAACTTTCGTTAAAGCCGGAGATATTACCCTGATTCATAAATGAGAAAGCTCATATGAAAAGATTTTTGCTTATAGGTATTTTGTTTTTTGAGGCGAGTAGTTATACGTTTTCGCAGGATCCACAGTTTACCCAGTTTTATGCTGCACCTTTGTATTTAGGACCTTCCTTTGCAGGGGCTACAATCCAGCAAAGAATCTCGACCAATTATCGACGTCAATGGTTGGCAATCCCTGCCGATTATGCAACTTTTGCCTTTTCGTACGACTATTACTTTGATAAATTTAACAGCGGTTTAGGTCTAATGGTCCTGCAAGATCAGGCTGGAGCGGCTCGATTAGGTACTACTTACATAAATGCATTATATGCCTACGACTTTAAAATATTTAATACTTGGCATGTCAGACCGGGAATAAGCTTTAGTTATCTCCGTTTTAATCTTAACTTCAATAAACTTATTTTTCCCGATCAAATTATAAGAGGTAATGCACCTACTTCTATAGAAGTACCTCCTGCTAAAGAAAACCGAGGTGATATTGACGGGGCTATTTCTGCTTTGGTTTACAATAGCCGCATTTGGTTAGGAGCAACAGCCGACCATCTGTTGCAACCCAATATCTCCTTTTATGGAGAAAAAACCTTAATACCCATGAAGTATAGTTTTTACGGAGGTGCTAAAATTATTAACCGTGGAAGACTTCTGAAGCCAGCCGATGAGAGTGTTTCGGTAGCATTTCTTTACCGAATGCAAGGAAAATACAAACAACTCGATATTGGATTATATTGGTTTAATCCCCCCTTTATGCTCGGATTTTGGTATAGAGGAATTCCCCTTGTCAACTCAACCAGGGGTGATGCTCTTGCTTTTCTGGGAGGTCTCAAGTTTCCTCTTTTTACAATTGGTTACAGCTACGATTTCACAGTTTCAAATCTTGTAAACTCAACAGCAGGGGCACATGAAATTTCAATTTCTTACGAATTTACTACCAAACGTAAGAAAAGAATTCATGCCATCCCCTGCCCCGAATTTTAGTGTTGGATAAGTTCTATACTGCGCCGTACAAAGCGACTTAAAGCTTCACCCTTAAGCATATTGTTTGCCAGCAAGGCTAAATCGACAACCTGTTTTACCAGATTATGTTTACTTCCTAATTCTTTGAGTAGTTTGTCTCTTTTATCCTCAAGCTCTTCTATCTTTTTATCGAGCGCTTGCAGTTCATCTTTATCCTGCTGTGAAATCTCATCGTACTTTTTACCCTTGTTACGGGCATCTATTTCACTACGTTGCTTTTCAAGCTGTTCAATTTCGTTCGAGTAAAGTTTTACATCATCTGGTAACCCTTCTTCTACCTCGTTAAGTATTTTTGTAACCAATGGATGGTTTGCATTAACAATAAAATTGAAATTGTCGGGCATTTCAGCATAAAAGTTCATTCCACCTCCCAGCGTCGACATATCTTTCATTCTGCGCATCCACTCGCTCTGAGTAATTACTGCAGGAAGATCGTCTTCACGCATAGCTTCAAATATGACATAATATTGACCATTCTCGGGTAAAGCTCCTTTAAAAACAGGAGAAAGAAGTTGTTTCTGAAATTCGCTTAGCTTTAATTCTTTAGGTTCTTCTTTTAGAATTAGATTATCGATAATATCGGCATCGACTCGAGAGAAACGAGACTTTTTAAACTTGGTTTCAAGCATGTTAATGAAATGTGTATCGAGTTGGCCATCCATAAGCAATACATCGTATCCTTTATTACGTGCCGATTCAATAAATGCATGCTGAGCCTCCTTATCAGTGGCATACAAATACACCAATGTTCCATTTTTATCTGTTTGTTCAGATTTTATAAGGTTTTCATATTCTTCGAATGTAAAATATTTTCCATCAACGTTTTTAAAAAGGGCAAACTTTTCAGCTCGTTCATAAAACTTTTCATCGGTTATCATTCCATACTCTATAAAAAGTTTGAGATTATCCCATTTTTTTTCAAATTCTTCGCGCTGATTTTTGAAAATCTCCTGCAAACGGTCGGCAACTTTCTTAGTAATATGCGATGAAATCTTTTTTACATTAGAATCGCTTTGTAAATAAGAACGAGACACATTGAGAGGGATATCTGGCGAATCGATGACTCCGTGTAACAGTGTCAAAAAGTCAGGAACAATTCCTTCGACTGAGTCGGTAACAAAAACCTGCCTACAATAGAGCTGAATTTTATTTCGTTGGATATCGATATTACTTTTAATTTTGGGGAAATAAAGAATACCCGTCAAATTGAAAGGATAGTCAACATTAAGGTGGATATAAAAAAGGGGATCATCGGCTCCTGGATACAACTCCCGGTAAAAATTTAAGTAATCTTCATCTTTCAATTCAGAAGGTTTCCTTGTCCAAGCAGGTCTTGTATTATTGATTATATTGTCCTCTTGAGTTTCAACTTCCTTTCCATCTTTCCACTCTTTCTTTTTACCAAAGACAATGGGCACAGGTAAAAATTTACAATATTTTCTTAGCAATTCCCTAACTTTATATTCGGAGGCAAACTCGGAAGATTCGTCATCGAGATACAAAATTACTTCGGTTCCAATGGATTCTTTATCGGCGGGCTCGAGGGTATATTCTGGTGTACCATCACATGTCCACTTTACAGCCTGAGACCCTTCTTTATACGATCGAGTGATCAGCTCTACCCTTTTTGATACCATAAATGCAGAGTAGAAACCAAGACCAAAGTGCCCAATTATAGCATTAGCCTGATCTTTATATTTAGATACAAACTCTTCAGCACTGGATAAAGCAATCTGATTTATATATTTTTCAACTTCCTCGGCTGTCATACCAATGCCTTGGTCGATAACCCGGATGGTTTTATTCTTTTCATCAACGTGAACAAAAATTTTTAGATTTTCTACGTCTCCCTTGTATTCACCAGCCATTGCTAAGGCTTTCAATTTGTGGGTTGCATCTACTGCATTGGCCACAATTTCGCGTAGAAAAATCTCGTGATCGGAATACAAAAACTTTTTAATGATGGGAAAAATGTTCTCAGTTTGTACACCTATTTTACCCGTATTCATAGTAGTAATTATTTAGTTTTGCGTGCAAATGGTTCAAAGGACATGCCAAGTATCAACGCCTGACAAGGCGTCAGAGTTAACTTACCAGGTGAGCCAATTTGAATAAGCTGGAGATGGTTGCCAGAAATAAGATGAATTGTTAAGCCAGAAATTACCGTAACTATGATTTATCTCAGCACCAATGGAAATATTTTCAGTAAGTTTATATTTTAAACCAATTTGCAAATTAACATTAGACAAATACTTATTTTCAGTTAGTGTTGACTTAAAAGGTGAATTTCCTAAATTTAAGCTTGAACCATAATATAGATTCAACGAATTAGTTAGATTCTTTTTATGATAATAGCCCAAGGACAAAGAGTTGACTTGTGAGGAGAAAATATTCTGCCCCCCTGGTATTTGACTTAATTTAAATGTTTGATTCAAATTAATAGTATTATATGAAAATTGAAATAAGCTAGTTTGGGTATAACGATTTAATAAAAAACCGTAATTTCCTTTGCTGTCGACTCCAATCGTATATTCATTTTGCGATTGAGCCACCAGTGGCAACAGATAGATAAGAAAAACTCCTAAAGTTGCAGTATATCTAAGCATAGGTGATTAAATTTTATCCTGCACCAATTTCTTCTGTCAAATTTTATGCAAAAAGACCTTTAGAACAAATTATATGTGTTAAAAAAATCAAATTTATAGAAACAACAGTCCATGTGTAAAGATGTTTGGTGTTTTAAATAAACTTAATTGATAAAATAATTCAAGGCTAACTTTTAAAACATGTGTGATCGTTAAAAGGAACTAATAAGTCATGTTAGGATAATAATAATTACTACCATAGGCATAGATTTGTATGAAAAAAAGGTATACGTATTATATACACTTATTTTGTGAAAGAATTTTACACCTTGAAAACAGAATTTTCTACCAATTCATATAAAATTTCCAAATCTGATATACATTTGAAAAAAATTTTAAAAGATGAAAGGTAAAAGCATTAAAAGCATAATTTGCTGGAGTTTGATAGGAATATTATTAAGTTCTTGCTCCCAGTCAGATAAGTTTTTAATAGGGTTCATGGTGCCCAATTATCAGGAAGCTCGATACGCTATTGACAGAGATAATTTTGTTAAAAGAGCACAGGAATTAGGTGCTGAAGTATTAGTTACCAATGCAGAGAATGATGATAACAAACAGATAGCTCAAGCAAGAGAGTTAATGAATAATGGGGTTAAAGCAATAGTGATCATAGCTGTAAATCAAATTACTGCTGCAGCAATTGCCCGAGAAGCAGAAAGTAAGGATATCAAAGTTGTAGCATATGAACGTTTAATACAAAACTGTCCACTCGATCTTTTCATATCATTCGATCATAATACTGCTGGACGCTTGATGGCCGAGTATGCTATTAATAAGCAACCAGAAGGCAACTATGTAATTATTTCGGGCGACAAAACCGATAAAAATGCCGAACTCATTGAACAAGGCTATGAAGCTGTTTTAGCTCCTCATGTGAATACTTCAAAGATTAAAGTGGTTTTTAACACATTTATCGAAGATTGGTCGCCCGAAGAAGCTCATGTGGTAATGCAGAAAGTTTTGAATTATAACATAGAGCCTATAAACGTTGTTTTATGCGCAAACGATGGAATGGCTGGTGGCGTTATTAAAGCTTTGGAAGAAAGAGGACTGGCTGGTAAAGTTATTGTAACAGGCATGGATGCAGAGTTAAGTGCTTGTAGAAGAATTATCGAGGGAACACAAAATATTACAATATATAAACCTATGACCGAGCAAGGAAAAGCCGCAGCAGAAAATACTATTAAAATACTTAAAGGAGAAAAACCTGAGGGTAATATTACATATATCAACAATGGCAAAATGGATGTCCCCTCTATAATGCTAAAGCCGATGGTGGTTGATGTTAAGAATATCAAGGAAACGATAATAGCTGATGGTTTTCATTCTGAGAACGATATTTTTAACGCCTCAAGTAACTAATCAACTCTTTCGATTTTGTCGAGTTGTACATACCATAAATAGCCTTCGATAGGATTATAGCCCATATCTTTTAAAAAACCCATATAGGTTTTAAGTTGATTTTTGTAAGATGGCAGCTCCTTTTTACCAAATTTGTAATCCACAACAACTGCATGCGAGCTTTTGATCATTACCCTATCGGGTCGATACGGATGCTTATGGGGAGCAATGACTGTAGCCTCGGTTAAAATCTTCCATTCGCGACTAAACCATTTTTCAATTTCAGGATTAGCTATCAATTTACTCAGCCATGAAATACACGACTTTCGATCCTTTAATGGCAAAGCTCCTTCTGCTATAACTCGATCAACTGCATATTTAATATCATCGGTATATCGGATAAACTGAAACAAGCGATGCATAACATTTCCAAACTGAGAATGTGTAGAAGATAACCCCCCAAAAGAAGCATTTTGTTTTATGAGTCCTACCGAAGGATATACTGGGTATTTTTCAAAGAAATAATCGATTCTATTGTTGCTTAATGCATTGATATCGCTCATACCTAATTCTCCTTGTTGATAATTTATATACTGACCTATTGGTTTAGTCTTAATACGCACAAAACTGTAAAGCCAATCGCCAACGGTTTTCAACTCGTCTGAAGAGGATAATTGAGGCACATACACAAATAAATTATGCATGGGACGAGTAAAAGCAACATAGAGAAGATTTATATTATCAATAAAATACTGATTTTTTTCAAATAGATATGCCTCTTTAAAGCTTGTTTCTTCTAATTCTTTTGAATATCTAATAGGCAAGAATTGAAGTTCCTCTAAATCGGTCTTAGCTGCCGAACACCATAACAAGGGAGCATGAAATCCTTTATAATCGAGCGACCAATTACAATATGGAATAATAACATTAGGAAATTGTAAGCCTTTTGATTTGTGTATGGTTAAAATTCGCACTGCGTCCTGTTCTTCTGATATTTCAAGCGCAACTTTATCTTTCTTTTGTTCCCAATAATCGACAAATGCTTTTAACTGGGGCGTATGCTCAAAACAGAAAGTGTGCAACAAATTATGCATTGCCTGTAAGTAAGGTATAAAAGGAGGATACTGATTAAGCTCAAAAATCTGAATGATCTCCTCGAAAAGTTCAAGTGGATTTAGGAGTAACAACGTCGACATATTATCAATCAACTGATTGGGTAGTTGTACTGATAAACTATCTGCAGCAGAATGTCCATGTATGAGTTGTTTAACTTGACCGTAGTGTGTAGTAAGCGCTGTTAAGTTAATCTCATCGTTTGGATTAAGTAAATAATTAAAAGTTTCTACAATGATATTAACAGCAATATTCTGGATTAATAAAGCACTCTCTGCCGAAAGTACATGAATCAACTTATCGGATTCTTTTTGCTGCTTATTATACATATTTATAGCTTCAACAATCTCTACCCCTTCTTTTCGCTCACGTACTAAAATAGCAATGTCTTTCTGACGATAACCCATTGAAAGAAGCTTGAGAATCTGTTCAATTACCCATCTTCCAACAGCATTATACGCACTACCCTCATCTTCGGAAATATTATCAGGCTTTTCAAGGTTTATGTGGATACTAACCAATCCTTTCCTCTTACCATGAAATGCACACTTTTGTTTTACCGAACGATATACAGTTTTAAGATTATCGTTATACGTAGTAAGATAATCACCAAAAAAAGAATTGTTAAATGCAACTATTTCAGGTAAACTTCTCCAGTTGATATCGAGTGTTGTACGTATACATCCGTGATCCTGCATGTCGTTTTCGGCATGGAAAGAAAGAATCGACCAATCGGTATTTCTCCATCGGTATATCGATTGCTTGACGTCGCCGACCACCATGGATAAATGATCGTTTGATAGACTCTCTTTGATAAGTGGACGAAAATTCTGCCACTGAATATAGGAAGTATCCTGAAATTCGTCGATTATAAAATGTTTATAAATTCTGCCAGTTTTTTCGTAAATAAATGGTGTATCATTATTTCCAATTATTTCATTCAGAAATTGCATTGTTTTTCCAAGCAATTGAATGTCGTTTTCTTTAAGCACTTTGTCTAAAGTATGTCCAATATCGGCCAATACACCATAAGTATATATGTTCTTCAAAATAGCCAGCGTATCGTAATATTTAACCTTATTTTTATTAATGAAATACATTATTTCATCGTAACAGTTTTTCAAACCACCTTCCGTACAAGCTTCTTTGACAACTGCTTTACGATTTGAGGATTTATTAGGCCAATTTTCGACATCTGAGTAACGATCATCGATCTTTAGATTACTGCAATTATTATTCTTTAACCTTTTTAGAAAACCGATAATTCCTCTGCTTTTTCCATAAAAATCATCTTCGGACAGCTGATATTTTTCGATTATCGAAAATGCCTGAATTGCTTTATCTTGAAGATATTTTTCGAACGAATTTTTGAAACTGTACAATTTTTCGAGTCGAAAGTAAGTTTTAATATTCTCGCTAAATAATAGCTGCTGATACTCGGAAGGTAACGACATAAACTTTTCCTTAAGCAATTCATGGGCCATATCGGCAAGTTTATCTGTTATATTCCAAGACTTTCCCAGATTAATTTGTTCAAGAACATATTGAATTAACCATCGATATAGTTCTTCGTTATTTTCGAGCTGAAGTAACAGCTGATCAACTGTCTGTTGAATAACCTGATCGGTGTCTAGTTCGATACGAGTAGAAGTACCAATTCCCACCTCACGTAGAAACGAACGTAAAACCTGCTGAAAAAAACTATCTATAGTAAGAATAGAAAATTGTGAAAAATTATGGAGTATATTATGCAGTATAGCTTTAGATTTATGTGAAAGTTGTTCACTACTTAATTTAAGTTCATCTGTCAATTGTTCGAGGTATACAGATTTGGAGTTACAAGGCTGAATGCAAGCGCTTTTACAAAGATGTTGCAGACGAAATAGCTCAAAAACTATGCGGCTTTTCATCTCTTCGGTAGCCTTGTTAGTAAAAGTAACAGCAAGTATGTGTTTAAAATTATCGGGGTTAAGAAACAACAACTTAAGATATTCGTAAACCAAAAGGTGGGTTTTACCAGAACCTGCTGAAGCTTCAATGATTCTTAACTCAGACATGGATTAACATTTGGGTAAAAATAAAAAATATTAACCCAATGTAATCATAAAAAAATTGAAAGATGAAAATTACTAACTTAAAACATCGAAAGATAATGTAACATTTGAGGAGTAATTATAATCGAGATAATTACATCTCTTGCATTTTATAGCATTGAGCTGTAAATGTTTTAATGTAAGTTGTTAAAACAATTGCTCGATGATGGTTGGAAAAATGAGAGCAAAAAACTATAGAAACTAAGAATCAATTCTATATTCGAGTAATGTGAGTGTATAAGCTGGTTTAATTCTTATCCAGCATTTAAATTTTAATAGCCACCGAAGCCGAATTGAAAAGAATTTACTTCTGAGATATGCTGCTACGTATGGATGCACACGTAAAAGGATGAGCCGACGTTTTTCTGCTTTTATATAAGCATCGAGAGCCATTTCAATATCTTTCTCTACCAATATGCTAGGATATATTTTACCAGAGCCTTTACAGGTAGGGCATTTTTCGGTAGTATCGATATGCATTTCGGGGCGTACCCTTTGACGGGTTATTTGCATGAGACCAAATTTGCTCAACGGCAAAACGTTATGCTTAGCTTTCTGTTGTGAGAGGAGAGCCTTCATTTTTTCGTAAACCATCTGCTTATGCTCATTGCTTTGCATATCGATAAAATCGACCACTATAATCCCCCCCATATCGCGTAGTAACAATTGTCGGGCAATTTCATCACAAGCAGCTAAATTTACATCCAAAGCATTAGTTTCCTGATCTTTAGAACTACGTGAGCGATTGCCACTATTAACATCTATAACGTGCATGGCCTCGGTATGTTCAATCACCAGATAAGCACCATTTTTTATCGATACCGTGCGACCAAATAATGTTTTGATAGCTTTTTCAATGCCAAAGTGCTCAAATATTGGGGTTTTACCTTTATAAAGTTTAACAATATTCTCCTTCTCTGGTGCAATTTCGCTTATATATTCTTTCACTTCTTCGAAAATCACTTCATCATTAACGTAAATATGACTAAATGAGCCGTTAAGGGCATCGCGAAGGATAGCAGAAGTTCTCGACACCTCGCTAAGAATTCGTTGGGGGATATTAGCTTCTCTGACACTCTCGAAGGCCATTTCCCACTTTTTTACCAAAGCTTTCAGCTCGTTATCCAGCACAGCCACTTTCTTTGATTCGGCAACAGTTCGGACAATTACTCCATAGTTGCGGGGTTTTATGCTTTGAAGCAACGTTTTTAGCCTTTGACGCTCTTCGGCCGATTCAATTTTTTGAGAAACAGACACTTTGTCGGAAAAGGGTAATAAAACAAGGTTTCGTCCGGCTATAGTAATTTCGGAACTCAAACGTGGCCCCTTGGTACTGATAGGCTCTTTTACAATTTGAACAACAATAGGCTGTCCTGGTTGCAAAACCTGAGTGATTTTCCCATTTTTGTCAATATCAGGCTCATTTGGAAATTTTTGTAAAGAAGGAATTTTGCCTTTCCTGTTAAGACAAGCTTTTAAATATTTCTGTAGCGACAAAATCTGAGGTCCAAGATCGAGGTAGTGCAAAAAAGCATCCTTTTCCGAACCTACATCGACAAATGCGGCATTCAAGCCAGGCATAAGTTTTTTTACCCTACCTATGTATATATCTCCTACCGAAAATTGTATGTTATTCTTTTCTTTATGTAGCTCAACCAGTTGCTTATCGCGAAGTAAAGCTATAGCTATCTCAGTAGGTGTGGCATTTATGATTAGTTCGTTATTCACAAGTATCGGTTTTGAAAAAGCAAAATATAAATAAAACTTAAGCTTAACAAATTGCTTTTCCGGTTAACCCAAATCTGTCATCAAGCCAAATATTGAAAAAACCAACATTTTTAAGCATGTGGGCTTAATTTGGGTTCACCCTGCAAACTCGAAACATCTGATAAAATGAATCTTGTTTGCATTTCGTCGTAAATTTCTACAACGAATAATGGGTAAAGGTAGTATTTTCTTGCAATACCACAAGGGTGACAAGATTAAAATACAACAAACCTAAAACCTTCGAGGTTTTAGGTTTGCTAAAACAAAATATGGCTAAATTATTTCTTCTTCTTATGGCGATTTTTTCTAAGGCGTTTTTTACGCTTATGAGTAGCCATTTTATGTCTTTTTCTTTTTCTCCCGCAAGGCATAATCGTATTTTTTAAATATTAATACTTTGTTTTTTAGATACTATTTCACACTTGATTTAACCTTGTTCACAAACGATTTTGCAGGCTTAAACGCCGGTATCTTGTGAGCCGGGATAATGATAGTGGTATTCTTGGAAATATTACGAGCCGTTTTTTGTGCTCGCTCCTTAATAATAAAGCTGCCAAAACCACGAAGGTAAATATTCTTCTCCTTTACCATCGAGTCTTTAATGCATTCCATAAAAGCTTCAACTGTCTTTTGTACGGTAACTTTTTCTATACCCGTACTTTTCGAAATTTCGTTTACAATGTCTGCTTTTGTCATCTTATTAAATCTTTAATTATCAATATTATACAATTTTATTTCTTTTTTGGGACTGCAAATATATAAGATTTATAGCAAATTATAAAAATATCCTGACTTTATTTTTTGTTTTTAAATCAAGCATTTATATCTCATAGCATTTGATGCTTGTAAATT
>JAOAFU010000248.1 GCA_026416115.1 Bacteroidales bacterium
GTTGTGGTTGTACGGTTGCCAATGTTAAGTCAAAAGTTATCAAACCGGGTGAAAATACTACCTTATCGGCGGAGTTTAACTCTGCAGGACGTAGGGGAACCCAATCTAAAACCATTACGGTGATAACAAACGATCCAAGCAACCAACGGTTAATTTTGTGGTTGAAAGGGAAGATTGCTGAGAATTAAATTAATTTGTAGTTAGGGTAGGGAAGAACCCTACCCTTATCAGTTGACTTGAGCGATTTTGTGTGTTAAATATGCGTAGTAATTTAACACGTAAGTACTTTCATGTTGTTTTTCTTGCCTTCAAACTTTCTCTTGCATGATTTAGGTGTTTCAATGCCTCTAATATTAGAACTTAAATTTTTTGGCAAAAAATCTGTTGAATTTTATTTGATTAGTTTATTTACTGTTATGGTTTCCATACTTTTTTATTCGCTAAAGCATGTATGGATGTATTTTTTCAGATTAATTTTCTAACTAACTCGCAAGACTGCACTAAGTTTCTATCAAAAACACTTAATTGTTATTGACAGCTATTCAAAATTTCCCATATTGACAATTCTGGGTAAATATGTATTTTGTCTAATGTCGGCCAATATTTTTCTATAGACAATTTTGGGTTCATAATTACTCCCGAACATATCCTCAAAACTTGGTATTGTTGTTATGAAAAATACTAAAATATTAGTATTGTGACATATGTTGAGAAGCCTGATCTTTGACATGCTGTAATTAGACTAAATAAAAACACAATGAAACAATTTATTCGACTTTCAGAGACACAACATGGATTAATCCTAAAGTGTTATACATGTAACAAGATTCATCTTGAATACAATAACATTTACATAGATTTTGAGGAAGAAGGATTTTATCAGTTCTGCCAATATTTTAATGATCTAAATCCCACATTTTGGGAGGAAGTAAATCGAAAAAGCATTTTGCGTAGGAGAATAATTGTACCAGTAGGACACCAGTCTATTCATCTACTTTTTAACAGCCAGGAAGTAGAAGAGTTAAAGTTATTACTAAACTATGCTTATTCAAGTATAAAAAAAGTTAATAAAACTAATAGCCCAAATGTGTATAATTTTTATCATAATTAGTTGATGTATGCGTTTACAGGCATTTGTTATTTTTTGGTTTTTTTTCGGATTGTCGATTTATTGTGCAGATATTCAGCTAAAAATATATAATCAAAAAACCAATGAGCTTATTCCTTACGTATCGGTCGGATGGCAGGAAATTGGGAGTAAGTCGAAACAAGGATTTGTAGTTACCGATCAAAATGGTGAGGGAAGAATTTCATTACAAGAAGGGCTTTCCTATTTATTTACAATTCAAATACTCGGTTTTAAGACACTTACTGATACAATATCAATTTTTTCGAGTTTGGAAGAATTAGAGTTTAAGATGGAAGAGGATTTATTTTACATCGAGGAGATTACTGTTACCAGTAGTCGTACTCCTAGGACAATAAAGGAAGCACCAGTTTTAACTCAGCTTATTACTCGAAAAGAAATAGATAGAACTGCTTCGTATACATTAAAGGAAGTAATAGATCGCGAAATACCTTCGATCGAATTTACTAGACACGGGTTTGGCGATAATATAAATATGCAGGGATTAGATGCAAAATATTTACTTATTCTTATCGATGGAGAACGAATGGCAGGTGAAAATGCAGGTAATGTTGATTTTTCGAGATTAAATGCTTCAAATATTGAGAAGATAGAAATTGTTCGGGGGGCAAGTTCGGTTTTATATGGTTCAAATGCAATGGGGGGAGTAATAAATATCATTACCCGAAAGCCAATAAAACAGTGGGATATTTTATCGAGTATAAGATATAGTCAATCTAATCAACAGAATTTCAGTAAGTCGTTTATTAATAAACAGGATGAAAGCTATCTTAAAACATATTATCGCAATCTCGATAAACCTAATCTCAATGCCGACATCAATCTAGGATACAGAGGTTTAAAAGTTTATAGTCAAACGTTTCTTAGTTATAAGAGTTTTGATGGATATCGGCTATATGATAGAAAAGGTTTAAAAAAATATTATAAAGAAAATGACTCACTGGTTGAAGCGCCCATTAATACAACTCCTACACAAGTAACAGGTTTCGAGGATTATGCATTTACTCAAAAAGTGGGATACGATTTTTCTTCAAAGTTAAATATTGAACTCATGGGTAATTTTTATCAGCATGAGGAGTTTGATTTTACTAAGGATAATAAACACGATAAATATCGGAATCATACATTTAACATTAAATGGAAAAAGCTATTCGATAATAAGTCGGAATTAAATATGGTATATCATGTTGATACTTATTATAAGTTTAAGTTTCTTGAGATTTTAGATGAGGATAGATTAAGTTATCGTCATACCATTCATAATCCGAAGGCTTCTTATAGTTTAACTATTGGGAAGAGACACTCAATTCTAGCAGGGTTTGAGCATTATAGAGAAATAATGTATGCAGACGTGTTTGTATCCGACTCATTAACAACTCGTACAACTCAGGATGCTGTTTTTATAGTACAAGATGAATGGAGAATTGATTCAGTTATTAGCATAACAGCCGGTTATAGAGGAGGTTATCATTCAACTTTTCACTATCATAGCTCACCTTCGATAACATTTCGGTATTTAATTAACGATTACACTTTTCGCTTATCTTATGCCAAAGGCTATCGTTCTCCATCACTCAAAGAATTGTATATGAGTTGGTCCCATTTAGGTATGTTTACAATTTATGGAAATGCTCATTTATTGCCCGAAACAAATGATTATTTGTCCTTCTCGCTCGATCATTATTTTAAAAAGAAAAGTCTCAATCAGGCATTCATGTTTTCATACAATAGCATATATAATAAAATTGATGGAATATGGACAAATAATCAGCAGGAATATCATTATATCAATTTCTCCAATTACAAAGTATTAGCATTCGAATATTTACTACGATATAAAATTACCAATCTGTTGACAAAACTTAGCTATAGTTATCATCATGTTTTACAAGATAAGAAGGCTGTAAGGCGCTCGACACTCTCTCCACATAATTTAACATTGCAGTTTGATTATGGTTTTTCTATAGGAAAATATGAATTTGGCATTAACACTGCTGCTAAATATTTGGGGAAAAAAGTATATGATGTACTAGATGATGTGAAGAATGTATATTATGAGGTTTCTTTCCCCTCTTATTATCTAATAGACCTTACGAGTCAGTTAAAATTTAATAAGAAAATAACTTTTTCGTTTGGGGTGAAGAATATCTTAAATTATACGGCCCCAATTGTTAATTTTAATACTACCAACTCACCCGGAAGAAGATTTTTTACCGCTATAACATTTCAATTGTAAACAATTAAAATAATTCACTATGAGAAAGTTTTACATTTTATTAGCAGTTTGTTCAATTATGGTATTGTTTTCGTGCAGTAAAGACGAGGAAGGTAGCGATAACCATTTACAAGAACAATTGGTATCGGGTACTGTCACAATCAATGCTTCAGCCTATGATAAGTGGGTTTACTTCTCGTTTGATTCGGGAAAAGTTGTAGAAATTGACAATTTTAAAAACTCGATGAATTGGGATATCGGATTTCATCGTATGGATGTTAGAGTTAATTGTGGGGAGTCTGGGCCAGGTCAGGGTGGCACCATTCTGTTAGGTAAAGTTGATTTCGATACCGTTTCGGTTGCTCCAGCTTCAGG
>JAOAFU010000029.1 GCA_026416115.1 Bacteroidales bacterium
GGTTCAACCCGAACCTAAAGCTTATGTCGAAAAAACCAATATCGATTATGCCGCCGATCCCGTTGTCCAGTACCTCGACGCTAAAGCTTTAAAAAAACTCATCGATAAAACTCGTAAGGAGATGGAAGCTGCTGCCCGGCAGCTCGACTTCCTCGAAGCCGCCCGCCTTCGCGACGAACTTTTTGCCCTCGAAAAACTTCTCAATACTAAAAAAGCCTAGGGCTCTTTTTTAATCTGGATCGAGTCTTCTATTCCCTTTTGGTTTATTGTTTTTTTTGGTAAACAAGAATTAATCTCTTTGTATCTTTATCTAAGAAAAATAGTTCTTTTACAATTAAAATTCTATAATTACAATTTGATCTTGCAACGACTCTCATCCCCTTTTTATGGCCGATAAAAAAAGCGAAAGCGCGAATAAAAATCAACAAACTCCTTGAAGAAGCTGGCTGGCGTTTTTGGAACGACGAAAATGGTCAAAGCAATATCCTGCTCGAAAACAACGTAAAACTGAACCGACAATAACTTAATGAGCTGGGTGAGGATTTTGAAAAAACCAAAAACGGTTTTATCGATTTTTTACTACTCGACGATCAGGGGTTCCCATTGATAGTTTTAGAAGCCAAAGCCGAAGATAAAAACCCGCTTTTTGGTAAAGAACAGGCACGTAAATACATCCTAAAACAACAATTAAACCCTAAAAATGAACTCCTTGATAAGGAGTTTGATAAATTTGAAAGCCGTTATTTGCCAAGGAAGAATATTTGGAATATTCCAAAACTCTTTTTAAGGCTTATATTACAGATGCCGACGTTAGAGCCATCGTAGATAATAAAGATTTTTCGCTTTTGAATGTCTCACCCTATGGGGAAGCATATAAAAAATTGGCACAAGAGTTACGTAACGTTATACCAGAATATATTAAGGACTTAGAACTGTTAAATAAATTTATTGCATAAGAAAATGGCTAATACTTATTCACAAATCAATATCCATTGTGTTTTGGCAGTAAAAGGAAAAGAAAATGTTATAAACATTAATTTCAGAGATGAATTGCATCAATATATGTTTGGAGTATTAAAAAATGATGGTGTTTTACCTCTGGTTATAGGAGGTTGGCTCGATCATGTTCACATTTTTTTGAGTTAAAGCCAGGTATTAAAATTTCGAATTTAATTCGGAATTTAAAATCTGCCTCGTCGAAATGGATAAACGATAATAGGTTCGTTCCTGGAAGGTTTCAGTGGCAGGAAGGTTATGTGGGGCCTTTTCTTACTCTCGTTCTCAAAGGGATGTTGTTATTAAGTACATCATGAATCAAGAAGAGCACCATAAAAAAAGAACATTTAGGGAGGAATATCTTGATTTGTTGAAGAAGTTTGAGGATGAATTTAATCAAGAATATATATTCGAATTTTATGAATGGTAAGTCCGCTTTTAACGGAGCTAATGAAGGGGTGGATGTAGGCACGATGCTTGTGATTCAACAATATAATTTTCAAAATAACTGTTAAATGTTATCACCTTAGCCTAAAATTTGCTATATTTGAGTCAGAACGCATCAAAAATAACCTGTATAACTCCTCTATCCGTCACTTGGGATTAGTTAGAATAGGCTTTTAATTATTATCAAGTTTAAGCAAAGCGATATGATTGGTATTTCTGTGCTAAAAAAAAGGTTAGAGAAGAACCCCCTAAATCACGAACTATGGTGCAAGCTTGGCAGTGAGTATCATAAAAAATCCCTGAATAAAGAGGCATTGAAGGCATATTACACTGCGGTAGATGCATTAATCCAAATTATCTACTTACGTTTACCCAATACCTTCGACAATTTATTTTTTGACAACGACACTTTGGGTTTAAAAGCATTTCATACTTTTTGGTTCGAGAGACTTGTCTTATGTACTATACGTAATGCTGAGCAAGAAGGAGTAAGATCCCTCATATACCCCAATGCCTACTCAGCTATCAAACTCTGCGATAAAGAAAAATATGGCGGCCTACTCTATATGGACAGGGATAGCGAGAGGCTCATATTGCCTAATTTAGTAAACTCTGTTGCTCATTACCTCTCTGAAAATTCGATATATTCAAATTATCTTAGATTAATTGGATATTTCTATTTAGAGTTTGGATATAGAGGGAAAGCAAGCGAATTTTTAAGTGAAGCCAATGTGTTCGATCCTTTCGGTTATAGGATGGTTATAAATCCAATCTCTGCTGATGAGTTACACAAAACGCGTTTTGAACTCGTACTAATCAAAAAATTTCTCATGACAAAGGAAGAGCATAACAATTAGGCTAACCCTATTTAACCGCTTATTACTCCCTCTTATGCTTCAGTTTGTCGTTTACTGTGGCGTAGGTATAACCATTACACGAATATTTCAATTTTAAAACATAAATTTGGGCTATTGCTATTTCACTGTTACATAAAAAAAATAGATTTTTTTTCGATTTTATTCATAAATATATTTATATTTGGGTACTGAATTACTTAAATAGAATATTCTATTAAAAAGCTGATAATCAATAAAAAATATAAATATGATTAGAGAGATTGTAAGGATAGATGAAGAAAAATGTGATGGATGTGGGTTATGTGTACCAAATTGTCACGAAGGCGCTTTACAGATAATTGATGGTAAGGCAGTACTGATAAGCGAGCTTATGTGCGATGGGCTTGGTGCCTGTGTAGGTCATTGCCCCAAAGATGCTATAACGATAGAGAAGCGCGAAGCAGAGCCTTACGATGAGCGGAAGGTAATGGAAGAACTTTCGAAGAAATCGAGAAATGTTGTTATTGCCCATCTTCGGCATCTGAAAGAACATCAGGAGCTTGAATATCTGAAAGAAGGTATTGCATACTTGCAGGAGCATAGCAGGGAGTTATCATACGATGTAAGGGAAGTTTTAGCTTCGATAGGAGCTTCGGATGAGCAAACGACAGTTAATCCACAGATGTTACATGCAGGTGGTTGCCCAGGATCGAGGAGCTTGAGTTTTAATACCGGTAGTGTCGCGAGTGTAGGTATTAAGCCCGAAGTGTCGTCGGCTCTGACACATTGGCCGGTTCAGTTGCATCTGATTCAACCAGCAGCTTCGCATTTTCTGCATTGCGATTTGCTTGTAGCTGCCGACTGTACAGCTTTTGCCCATGCAGGTTTTCATGGGAGTTTGCTTGCAGGTAAAAAACTGGTAATCGCCTGTCCAAAACTCGATTCCAATAAAGAAATATATATCGAGAAGTTTATCAGGCTGATCGATGAGGCGAAGGTTAACACAATTACGGTAGCAATTATGGAAGTTCCCTGTTGCGGGGGGTTGTTGCAGATGGTTCAAATGGCAGTACAGCGTGCTGCCCGTAAAGTGCCAGTTAAAGCGGTTGTGGTTGGTATTAGGGGAGATGTAATACAGGAAGAATGGGTTTAATAACAATTAAATTTTTTGGTTATGGAAATGTTACGTACT
>JAOAFU010000114.1 GCA_026416115.1 Bacteroidales bacterium
ATAACACCCGACTTTTCGATAAAAAGAATGCTTGAAGTACTAACAATTTTCATTAGATTTGGCAAAAAAATATTCCATGCGTGTACATTTCATTGCTATCGGGGGTAGCGCAATGCATAGCTTGGCTTTGGCCTTACAAAAGAAAGGATATATTGTTACAGGATCGGACGATGAGATTTTCGAGCCCTCGCGCAGTAAGCTCGAGAAAGCCGGATTACTTCCCCCACAATGGGGATGGTACCCCGAGAAAATCGATAGCAGCATCGATGCCGTGATTTTGGGTATGCATGCCCGCGAGGATAACCCCGAACTGCTGAAAGCTCGTGAGTTGGGGCTCAAAATTTTTTCGTATCCCGAGTACCTCTTCGAACAAACCAAAAATAAAACCCGCATTGTGGTAGGAGGAAGTCATGGCAAAACTACCATTACCTCTATGATTATCCATGTGCTTACCCATTGTGGTAAGGATTTCGATTTTATGGTCGGTGCCCAGCTCAATGGCTTCGACAATATGGTTAGGCTATCCGATACAGCGCCATGGGCCGTTTTCGAAGGCGACGAGTACCTAGCTTCGCCCCTCGACCCTCGCCCAAAATTTCATCTCTACCAGCCCAACATTGCGGTTATTAGCGGTATTGCCTGGGATCATATCAATGTCTTTACCTCGTTCGATGTGTATGTCGAACAGTTTAAAATTTTTATCGAAAAAATAGCGCCCAATGGAACCCTGGTTTATTGTGCCGACGATCCCCTTGTGGCTGGCATTGCCCTTATTGCTCGTAAGGATGTAACCCTTATCCCTTACACAACACACCCTTACACGGTCGAAGACGACGAAGTATACCTGAAAAAAGACGAAAAACGCTATCCTGTGCAGATTTTTGGACGACACAATATGCAGAACATCGCCGCTGCCAAGGCCGTATGCCAAGTGCTGGGTATTACCGACGAGGAGTTTTACAGCGCTATGGCTTCTTTTCAGGGTGCTGCGCGTCGATTGCAGCTGATGGCCAAAAACGATTATACCAATATTTACTTCGACTTTGCCCATGCCCCCTCGAAACTTACGGCATCGGTTAAGGCCGTGAAAGAGCACTTCCCCGATCGTAAGCTCGTGGCTTGTATGGAATTACATACTTTCAGTAGCTTGTCGGAAAATTTTCTTCAACAATATTACGGTACCATGGAAAAAGCCGACGTGGCTTTCGTGTATTACAACCCTAAGGTGCTCGAAGCCAAGCATCTCAAGCCTATTACGCCCGAAATGGTTAAGAAAGGTTTTGGCACCAAACATTTAACTGTTTTTACCGAAACCGAGGCCATGGTTGAAGCGCTCCGACAAATTGAATGGAAAGGTACCAACCTGCTGCTGATGAGCTCGGGCAACTTCGACGGTCTCGATATTGCTGCCCTGGCACGTTCGCTTACCCATACGAGCTAAACCTTAACACTTTCAAAATTTATAGAGTATGACGACAACTAAAACTGCCCGTTTCTTTTTTAGCAATTTTGCCAAGGGTGCAGCTTGGGTTGTTGCTATTCTGGTAATTGTATTCGGACTCAAAAAGCTCAATATTTTCGACTACGAAACCTTTTTGCTGCCTTTGTACGATAAGCCTGTTCTTATTTATCTTATTTTTTTCCTATCGGAAGTTATTGTGGGCATCATCCCCCCCGAGTTTTTTATGCTCTGGGCATTGCACGAACGTACCCTTGTACAATACATGACCATAGTTTTGCTGCTGGCTACTATATCGTATGCAGCTGGACTGTTGGCCTATTTTGCCGGTCGTTTCTTAAGTACCAGTAAGTTTTTTCGTTTTTTTCGCCGCCGATTTTTAAAAAGGCTCGAACGTTTATTTTATCAGTATGGTATGCCTCTGATTATAGTGTCGGCTCTAACGCCAGTGCCCTTTTCGGGAACTTCGATGTTGGTTGGCTCGAGCCGATACCCCCTGCGTAAATACCTCCTTTACTCCCTCTCGCGCTATTTCCGTTTTATTGTATATGCCTACATCATCTGGGAAACGGCTTTGAGGGTTTCGGCATAAATGATAATGTTTGAATAGCTTTATCTATAGTTCTAGCTAAAATAGTTCTCTGTTATGATTGATCAATTTTTTATAAAAAAAACACTAATTAAAAAGCATGCCTTATTTATACTCCTATTTGCATCACTTTTTATTGTTACTTATTTTCAGATTACTTTAATGAAAGGGACAGAAGGGGTTAGATGGTTATTTTGGAATTTTATTTTTTCTTTACTCACTGCTTATATACTTTACGTATTTACTTATAAAAAATGGATTGCCGTTTTATTTGTTTACACATTTGCTTTTTTAGCCTATGCAAACTTGCTGTATTTTAGGAATTTTGGCACCTTTATGCCGATCGAAACCCTTAATTTAGTGAGTAATTTAAACGATTTATTTCCTAGCATACAATTTCTGATTCGATTCAAAGATATTTCTTTCATGATCATTCTCATTTTGTTTGCATCTGTTTTACCTTATGTTAATCTGGATAAAAGCTTTAGTAGTAGATTGGTGTTAGGAAAATGGATTATTCCTACATTGGGAACTATGTTAGCTATTGAATATACTGTATATTGGCACAATAATGGTAAAATTAAGGATATTATTAACAATTACTACTATTTCGACACGGCTAAAGCAATAAAGCCTTTTGGTATGTATGGATTTTATTTATGGAATATTTCCCAGTTGATTTCTAACACCCAATATGACTATAAAGAATTAAACCAAGTGGAAGCTTTCTTAAAATCTCTTCACTCTTCGTGCAATAGAATAGAAAGTGAAAATAAAAATGTTATTGTTCTTATTGTCGAATCATTGGAAACCTGGCCAATTTTTGCAAAATATGGCAATACAGAGGTTGCACCTAACTTGAATAAAATCATAAAACAAGGAATGTTTTTTCCCTTGGTTAAAACTCAGGTGAAAGGAGGTATGTCGAGCGATTGTCAGTTGATCATTAATACCGGACTTTTACCAATAAACGAAGGTGCAGTTTTTTTCAAATATGCCCATAATAAGTTTCTTACGCTTGCTGATGCCTTAAAGCTTAATAAAAAAATTTATTCATCTGCAGTTATTATTGGCGACGAGCCTACTTACTGGAACCAAAAAATTATGACCTACAGACTTGGTTACGATTGCTTTTTTTCAAGTTCAGAACTTGACAACAACGATATTGTGGGTATGGGGATTAGCGATAGCTCTGTGTTGGCTCAGTCTGTTAATATTATTAAGTCGATGAAGCAACCTTTTTTAGTCCAAATAATTACGCTTTCGTCTCATATGCCATTTAAAATACCTATTGAAAAAATTAAAATTGTTTTGCCCGATAGTATTGATACTCAAACCAGGAATTATCTTGAAGCAATAAATTATACCGATTACTGTATTGGCC
>JAOAFU010000088.1 GCA_026416115.1 Bacteroidales bacterium
TCTTTTTTTAAATCGACCGACGAGAAATCAATTTTTCATTCCCTTTTTTTCGGCTATCGATCCGAAATGGACACTGAATTGACTAATGCTTATGCTACTGCTGGCGTAATACATATACTCTCAGTTTCGGGGCTACATGTAGGTATTGTATACCTTTTTCTAATGTTTATTACAAAACTGCTACAACGAAAATTTCTATTGCAGCTCATACGAGTTTTGATTATTATCCTAGCTATATGGTTTTATGGTCTAATTGCAGGTTTCTCGCCACCGGTTGTGCGTTCATGTTGCATGTTTACACTCTTGGGAATAACACAAATTCTTCAAAGAGAACTCTTTCCATACAACAGCCTTTTTTTATCGGCTTTTATCATCCTGCTTTTTGATCCGTTTCAGCTTTATGATATTGGTTTTCAACTTTCTTACAGCGCCATGCTTGGAATATTCACCTTCTATCGACCCATTACAAAAGCGATGAATGCACAAGGTTACTTGAGTAAAAAGATAATAGAATTAATTGCCGTTTCACTCGCGGCACAATTGGGAACCTTACCTTTGACACTGTATTATTTCAATAGCTTCCCTTCATATTTTCTGTTATCTAACCTCATAATAGTCCCTTTTGCCTCTATCATTATGTACTCAGGAATAGTATTTCTATCCCTCACACCATTTCCGGTACTTGCAGAATACAGTGCACAATTCCTTGCTCAATTGATAGAGTGGCTCAATAAAATGGTTATGTTAATAGAGCAACTACCCTACGCATCGTTAAAGAACATATATTTAAATCGAACTGAAACCGTTATTTTGGTGCTCATAATTCTTTCATTGGCATATTTAATCAACTACAGAAATCTGAGAGCTCTTCCCTTACTATTAATCCTCATTATCATTTTCCAAATTTCTTCTATTGTTAAGATTTTCAGGGGATATACCGCAAATCATATTATTTTTTCACAGATAAACAAAACTCCCTTAATTACATATATCCATCAAAACCAGGCATACTGTATCATGTGCGATTCGTCAAAATATCTCGACAGAAATATCTCTAACATAATGAAAGACTACTATGTAAATAAAATAAATTTTCACCAGTTAGCAATACCCCATGCTGGTTACCCAAAAAATAAACACATCATTAAAATAGCTAATCATGAGTTTTTGATTTATCCCCAAAAAACGAGGACTGAAAAAAATGAAGAGCTACTAATGATTTCAACACCAAAGTATAGGGTAATGATGGTTAATAGCGAAAGAAAAAAAACTGCTATTCGGTCAAAGCATGGTTATAATTTAATCAATTTAGACTAATTTTACCTGTTGGCACAGAATAACATTACTAATTAATTATCAACGAATAAACAGCAACGCCCATGAAAATATTAATAGCAGGTGCCGGAGATGTAGGTTTACACCTATGTAAAATGTTTGGTAACGAAAAACATCAAGTATCGCTAATTGATCGTTCGGAAGAAAGACTAAAGATAGCAAGCTCTACGTTCGACGGACACACTTTTCATGGACTGGCTACATCGATAAATACTTTGCAAATAGCCAAAGCGGGAGAAAGCGATTTGTTTGTTGCAGTGACCAACGACGAATATGCCAACGTAACAGCTTGCATACTAGCTAAGAAAATGGGAGCGAAGAAAACCCTCTGTCGCATCGACAATCATGAATATCTTGAAGAGGATAAACGAGCTCATATGCAAGATTTGGGGGTAGATTATCTATTTTATCCCGAAGAAATTGCAGCATCTGAAATAGTTAATTTAATACGACAATCGGCACAGTCGGATACCCTAACTTTTGGTGGAGGTAAACTTTTTCTGCATGTTGTAAAAGTTGAGGAAGATTCGCCTGTAATAAATCAAAATTTAGATGAGCTTTATAATATTTCGCGTAATCTCGAATTTAAGGTAGCTGGTATTGTCCGCAATAACAATACCCACATTCCTCAAAACTCAAATGAAGTTCTGCAACCCAATGATTTGCTTTATGTGGTAGCTACGTCCAAGGGGGTTGAGCTGATAAAAAAATACTTCAATAAGAAAAGCGATCATATCAAAAGCGTAATTATATTAGGAGGTAGCAGAGTAGGCATAAACGCTGCACGAAAATTGGCTAGCACGCATACTGTTAAGCTAATAGAGCGCGATCGTACCAAAAGTTTCGAGATATCCAATGCCTTGTCGGGGGTACTCGTTATCAATGGCGATGGACGAAACATAGATTTGCTTATGCGCGAGGGTATCTCTTCGACCGATGCATTTGTATCCGTTACCGGCGATGCCGAAGTGAACATGATCGCTTGCCTGCTAGCAAAAAAAATGGGGGTTAAGCGAACCATTGCCGAAATAGAAAATACTGATTATATAAGACTCGCCGAAAACATCGAAATCGATTCGATTATCAATAAAAAGATTTTATCGGCCAATAAAATTTTCAGCTTCACCATGAACGACGACGTTTCGTCGATCAATTGTCTTACTTGTTCCGATGCCGAAATAATCGAATACATTGCAAAGCCCGAATCGCCCATTACCTCTAAAAAGCTCAAAAATATTAGTTTACCTCAGCAAGCTCTAGTTGCAGGAATAATCCGGGGTATCGACCCCATCATCCCAGACGAAGAAACCCAAATACGCCCCTTCGACAAGGTAGTTATTTTTGCAATGCCACAGGTAATGGCCGAAGTAAGTAAAATGTTTAAGCCCAATAGCCGGTTTTTCTGATTTGTATATTTAGATTTCTAACAAACTAGCCACAATCAATTAATTTGCACTTTTATTTGTAAAGCGCTAACCTTTAACCAAGTTTAGAAAATTTTATCGTGTAAATTTAATGATAATAGAATGAATTGAGTTGGTGTAAAATTTCGAAAATTATAAGCTTAATAATGAAGGCTAAACTCCAAAGATTTTTAAGTTTGACTATTTCTCTCATTTTCATCTTCTTGCACATGCAAAATATGTAATATCCTATGTATTATGGGTGCAAAAAACACAGCAGTAACACTCAAAAAAGCAATCCCACTATATAATGCATATAGTGAAGAAAATATTTTAGCTATTGGTGTTTTCATTTCTTCAACGGGTCCCATACCTGTAAGAATCATACACGCCATATGAAAACTATCAAGCCAAGAAATATTGCCCAAATAGTGATAACCAACAGTTCCTACAAGAA
>JAOAFU010000097.1 GCA_026416115.1 Bacteroidales bacterium
GGTCCATTGGCGCAGGAGATTACATAAGGGGTAGCGAGAAAAGGGGCAAGGTCTCCTTCAAAATTGATTACCTCAGGCCCCTTAATAAATTGACTCGATTGGATAACCCTCTGTATGGCTTGGTCGATTTCAGTTTTTATGGCCTCGTGCTGTTGTTGCAGGTCGACCATTACAATTGGTCTCATGCGTTACCATAATAAGGCCGAACATGATTAGGCATGTCCGGCCTGCAAATTATTTATAAACCAAATTCTTTCTTAAGGATGTCAACATAGTTGAGTTCTTCCCATCCAAAGAACTTTACTTTCTTAAATATACGCTCGTGTCCGTTTTGTTGGATGGTGTATGTTTCATTATCCTTATAATACACTTCAACTTCATCTTCGAAGCATTCGCGTCCAAAATGACCATATGCGGCAGTTTCGAGAAAAATAGGATTCTTCAATCCAAATCGTTTAACAATTGCATAAGGGCGATTGTCGAAAATTTTAGCAATTTTTTCGGCAATCTGCGCATCGGTCATTTTAACTTTTGCAGTCCCGTAGGTATTTACAAATAAGCTTACGGGTTGAGCAATACCTATTGCATAAGCCAATTGTATAAGCACCTCGTCGGCTATTCCCGCAGCAACCATATTCTTGGCAATGTGTCGTGCAGCGTAGGCGGCCGAACGGTCGACTTTCGAAGAGTCTTTGCCCGAAAATGCGCCACCGCCATGGGCTCCTTTACCTCCGTACGTATCTACTATTATCTTTCGCCCTGTAAGTCCAGTATCGCCATGTGGGCCACCAATAACAAATTTGCCCGTGGGGTTGACATGAAGAATATACTGCGTGTCGAACAATTTTTGAAGCCTTGGCGACAACTGACTTACAACTCTGGGAATTAAAATGTTCTGAATATCCTTCTTGATAGTTTCCTGCATCTGCTTTTCGGCCTCGTGGCGGGCATCGGGCAGGTCGGATGTGGGAAGGATAAATTCATCGTGTTGGGTAGAGATTACTATGGTGTGTACACGCAAAGGTTTATTGTTGTCGTCGTATTCAATAGTTACTTGCGACTTGGCATCGGGACGTAGATAGGTCATTACTTTTCCTTCGCGGCGTATCTTCGATAATTCGCGAAGTAAACGATGGGCCAGTTCGATTGGCAAGGGCATATAATTCTCGGTTTCGTTGGTAGCATAACCAAACATCATTCCCTGATCGCCTGCTCCTTGTTCTTCTTCTGTGGTGCGAACAACCCCCATACGTATATCCGGACTCTGCTCGTGCAGACTCGAAATAATCCCACACGAATTGCTTTCGAACATGTACTCGCCTTTGTTATAGCCAATGCGTTCGATAACCCTTCGGGTTACCTGCTGTACGTCAACGTAAGCTTCGGTTTTAACTTCTCCGCTTAATACCACTAAACCTGTTGTACAAAGTGTTTCGCAAGCTACTTTCGAATTAGGATCGGAACGCAGAAATTCGTCTAACAAAGCATCCGAGATCTGATCGGCTACCTTGTCGGGATGTCCCTCTGAGACCGATTCCGATGTAAATAAATATCCCATAACTCCAAATTTTAAATTAATAACTTAAAACAGGGAAAGGGGTAAATGGTTTGATTACAGTGGATAAAAAAATGCAGCATGGCTGTCATTTTAGCATTTTTTACCGTGGTTGCAATCAGACGCAAATCTTTCCACTTTTTCACTCGACAAATGTAATGTTTTTTTCTTAAATTAAATTTTTGAAACACCAAATTATCACTATTCAAACTATTTCCTTAAAAAACTCATTATCTACGATTGATAATTTTGAGAAATATAAGTGTATTGTAGATTTGAGGTATATTTTTACTAAAATACCATCTCACATATTTGCCTTAAAAAGTTGACAAACAAATCCATGTAAGTTTGTAGTATTGGCAAATATTTTATTGTCTCGAGTATACATGCACGCTACTTTGTGCCGCGGGCAAATAGTTTACTCCAAACCAGGCCACAAGAAGCAATATAAAGGCAAACGCTAAAATTTGAAATGCCAGTTTATAATTTTCAGCTCTACTTTGGCGTACATGAATGTAGAGCAAATAGGCCAACCAGGTAATAAGTGCCCAGGTCTCTTTTGGATCCCACGACCAATAATGCCCCCATGCTTCTTTTGCCCACAATGCCCCTAATAACAGTCCGAAGGTGAGGAAAGAGAAACCCGTATATACCAGTGTATCGGCTAATGGCAATAAATTTTTTATTTTGTCTTCATTCGTTTTCTTGAAATATAGCATTAGGCCCCTGATTGCCACCAGTGACGAAGCGCCTGAGATAGAATATCCCAATAAGTATACAAT
>JAOAFU010000188.1 GCA_026416115.1 Bacteroidales bacterium
CGATAACCAATTATCCAAACAATATCTTCTCCGTTAGCAAGTATCCAGGTACGTTCCTTCTGTATACGCGAAAGTTTATTATCGACAAAAAAATCACTTAATTTTTTATAGTACTTCATTCCAAGTGGTACAAAATAATCGCCTTTTTGCCAACGGCGAAGTAGGAGAGGAAATTGAATTTTATCGGCATCAAGAGCGGCCACATGGGGATGTTTTGGTATGGTATATTGGCTGGCTATAAATCGACGAAAAATTAGTTTTATAGGTTTTTCAGTTTCGGTTGTTTCGGCATCGATATAGTAAGTTGAAACAGTTAGATCTTCTTTCTCTTCGATTATTAAAAACTCGCGATCTCTAATAAGTCGGTGTGTTTTTGAGAAAAATTCTTTTCCTGGTTCGTTTTCGAGAGAAAGAAAAATATCGGTACAAGTATCGGAGTTAAAACCATAGGGTCGAAGTAGTTCATAAAGCATAAGGGCAGGGGAGGGCTGTTGTTTTATTGCATCTATGCGAATAGCCATCAATTTTCCAGGCCATTCTTCAATTAATTCCTTGCTAACTCGATTTATGTAAAACTGATAAATTTGTTCGGCTTGTTGAAAGTTGACAATGTTTTGCGACATTGTTTTACGAAATGATGAGTTTAATTTTTCGAGAGCAGGGAGAATGTGATGTCTGATCTGATTTCTCAGATACTTATCAGTACTGTTACTCGAGTCGGTTCGATAAGCAATGTGATGTTCGAAGCAGTATTTTTCAATTTCATAACGATATGCAAAAAGTAACGGACGTATAATTCTATTGTTACGAGGCTTGATACCCGTTATTCCTTTTATTCCAGTTCCGCGTATAAGGTTAATAAAAAAAGTTTCTATGCTATCGTCGGCGTGGTGAGCTGTTGCAATATATTGAAAATGAATTATTTGTCTAAGGTTTTCGAAATAGCTATACCTAAGATCTCGGGCTGCTTCCTGGAGAGTTATTCCTTTCAAGTTTGCATATTGTATAGTTTCGAAACGTTTGGAATAAAAGGGTATAGATAGTTTTTTGCAATATTCCTCGACAAATTTTTCATCATCATCCGATTCGTTGCCTCGGAGTTGAAAATTGCAATGTACTACAGCTATTTGAGATTGGGTTTGATGAAGCAGATGAAGTAAACACATAGAATCGACACCACCGCTAACGGCAATCAATATTTGGTCGGTTGGTTTTATCTGACACTCTTTTTGCAGAAATTGCTCGAACCTTCGAAAAAAGTTCATGGGGCAAAGAGTTTGGTAGCATAGAAAATATTGGTCAAATTTACGGCGTCGGTATCGTTATCTACTCTCAAGATCCAATCGCCAGCTGATGGTTGAGATAAATTACCATCCCCATTTGAGTCGCCTTTGATTCGGTCGTCGAAAATCGAAGTGAGCTGCACTCCTGGTCCGTACAAATTAAGGATAGAATTAGCCCCCGACTCAAGCCAAAGGGTTACATCTTTCATAAATTTTAGGGTAACATAATTCCCTACGATACAGTATTGGTTATTAGCAATTTTTAATGTAGTTCCGGCAATCACAATTGCAACTCTATTTTCTGTCCACTGAGGAGTATGCGACACGGGGCTTATTGCTTCGATAATTACAACATTGAATCTATTGCGTTGTGAAGTATCAGAAGGGTTATAATATCTATTACTATTATCGATAGAGATTGATGTATTGATTACCAATGGTATATCGTTCTGGTAAAAAATGTTCTGTCCAATTCGTGTAAGATATGTTCCTTTACTTGCGTTAATAGCGCCAGAGTAATTGGTTAGGTCGCCGCCTTTGTTGAATGCGAAAGTACAATTCCTAATTTCGGCACTGCTGCTATCGAGCGTAATCGCTCCATTTCCACCGTAAAAAAATTTTGCGTAGCCAAAAGTGCAATGTTGTTGGGCGCGAATTATTATTCCATCCCAATCCCCAGGTCGTGGCGTTGTAGCATTGCCATCACCATTATTGTCTCCTCCATTAAAGTCATCGTAAAGCGAAGTAAAAATAACTGGGTAATTAGTGCTTCCTTGTGCAGCAATTTGTCCACTATCACCAATGATCATACTTCTGCCACTTTTAGGATCAAATTTTATAATCGTGCCTTTCTGAATAATTAATGAGGCATTGACCCTGAAGTCGGCCTTGCGTATAATGTATATGTGGGTGTTATACCAAAATGTAGCAGTATCGATATTATCAGTGATCTCTTTAACAGATATTTTTTCTTCTGGCTTATCTTCTTCGCAACCTGAAAATGTAATTATGAAGATAAATGCAACAGTGTATAGGATTCGCCATAGGTTTTCAAAAAATATACTTTGTTTTTTAAACATGGATTTTAGTATTTTTTGAGTCTTACATCGTATATTCCGCCATTTATTTGCCAGCAAGTATTCTGGCACCCGGCAATTTTTTTAGTTTCGAAAAGTCCCCCATCAACAGCCATAATAGAGTCGTTTCCACTTTTATAGAAGGCAACTATAGAATAGAATTTATCGGTAGCAACTTTGACAGTTATTTCGCCTGTTGAGAAGGTATCGATGAGGATGGTATCGGAAGGTTTAAAGGGGTTAAACTTGCTTGCGTAAATATGAACCGGAACCTTCTGGTTTTCGTTGTTGACAGTTAACTTGATTTTTATTCGTTCCGAATCGGGATGTTCGGCGATACAGCTGATGCAATAAAAATATTCATCGGTTTCTTTCGATTTGCATTGGGTAAGTACAATCCCCGTAGCGAAAGCTACAATTATAAAGTATTTAAAAGTAAAGATGGATTTTATTGCCATGGCTGATAGCGTTTATTGTCGAAATGAATCGATTTACCCAAGTACAAATTTACACCAAAATTGTAATGATGGGGTGAGACGCCTCTATATCCAAAATCGAGGTATTGGTATGTAAAGTAAAGTTTAACGTTTCTGTAGATATAGTAATAACCAGTTCTGAATGCCCATTTATTTTCTGGAGAAACGGGAAGTGATGCTCCACGATAGCTGTAGTACGAACGAACCCATCTGGCTCCTACTACAATCCCCTGCATGGTAGTAGTGTTTTTGTATTGTAATAAAAATTTTTTATCAATCCCTGCGTACCATAAATACCGGCTCTCCCACAATTGATAATAGTGTCGAGGTTGTTGAGCAGGAACGAGCACACGGGTAGGCGTTATCCTTGTCAGGAAACCTATTGAAATTTCACTGTCGTAACGAAAGTCTCTAATACCGAAGTTCCCTCCCATCATTAAATGTTGAAAGTTTCCTAAAAATTCGGGTCCTAGGGATATTTGCCTAAAATCGGGCCAAAGGCTTTGGCGTGCACCGTTTGAGGTTAGAATCTCGCGAATAAAAACATCGCTATTAAAATAGTTGGCAATAGTGAGCGGTGTTTCTGTAGTGCGAATTTTAAGATTTACATTAGCTCCTTTATCAACAAGATACTGAAGCAATTTTTCATCTTGCTTTTCGAGTGCAATCGTAAGAGCCGAATGTTTTTTTTTCGACACGTGATTAATATTAGCGCCATATTTCAACAAAAGTTCCATCATGGGGTAGTTGCTTTGCGAGACAGCAACTAGAAATGGAGTTACCCCTAGCTTGTCGGGTTCGTCGGGTAAAATTCCTTTTTTAAGAATAAACTCAGCATAGTAAGGCTTGTTGTGAATAATGGCCGTCATCAAAGGAGTAATACCGGTAGTATCGGGTAAGGTTAGGCTTGCGCCCCAGTTAATAAGTTTATGAAAAGTTAGGGTGTCATCGAGCGTAATAGCATACATTATTGGGGTACGTCCTTGTTCGTCGCCCTGATCGATACGGGCGCCCATACTTACCAACATATCGATAAACGATTGCCGTTGCGATTTTATTGCAACAATCAAAGGAGTAGGGCCAAAGTTTGGTCGAAAATTGATATCAGCTCCACGGGCATATAGGTAATTGAAAACATGGGCATGTCCACCCTGAATTGCATACATCAAGGGGGTGATACTTTCGTCGAGGACGATGTTGGGGTTAATGCCCTTGTCAAGTATAGTTTGAACCATTTGAAGGTCGCCCTTGAGTGAGGCTATTACCAGATTGTATTCATCATCGTCGGGTTCGTAACTAAGCGTGTCGCCTCGTTGCAAAGAAAATGCACACACAAAAGCTATGTGCAGATGTAAAATCAAAAAAATGATCCTGCGGCTCAACATGGAGTTGCTTTTCTACAAATGTACAAGAAAATAATCTTTTTACAAATTTCAAAAATTATAAGCTACGAAGGAATATCTCTATAATCTTGGAGGAAAACTCATGCACTATCATGCTATTTTTTTGAGTTTTCATGTTACCTTATTCCCTTGTCAAAGACAAATAGATTTTGAAGATTTGATGGTTCTAATGGATATTAATCAGGTTTTGATTTAGGGAGGATATATCGAAAATAGATACCAACGGTTATTAATATGGCGTATAAAAGTGCACATATTAGCAGGGTTTGATAGTCGACCTTCGGGTTGAAAAACAGGTATAGAGGTATACCAATTAAAACGAGAATGAGAGAAGTTCTGATAAATTTAATAGTTGTTTTCATCGATAAATTTTATTTTATACCTGGAAAAGAATCAACTATACGAACTTTAAAATCGGGGAACTGATCAACAATTTTAACTTTAAAATCTGGGAAGGTAGTAACAACTTGCCATTCTCCACATTTCGAGGGTTTGTAATCTACAAATTTAACTTTAATGTCGGGGAAGTTTTCTACAAACTTGATCTTAAAGTCTGCGAAATTGTCGACAAATTGTACTCTTCCGTATAGGGTTATACCTTCGCACTTACAGTCGGATGTAATGGGGTTATCGGCAGCAAAGGCAAGACTTAACATGGAGAGGAAAATTATTGGCAGATTAGTTAGATACCTATTATTTTTTAGCGCCTGGAAGTTCATTGCAAATATTGTTTATTATTAATGGCATATAAAATTAAAAAAATTCTTAAACTAACACCTGTTAATTGTTAGATTAGGTTTTCTAAACTAATCCGTTAACTGTATTTTCATAAAGTTTTTGCTGTAAACAGATTGCAATTTAATCATCGATTTTTACAAATAAATTTGAATATTCTTATGAAACTCTCCTTAGTTCAAAGTTATAACCCAAAATAGCTTATCAAAACATCTAAACTTTTCTAATTAGTTAATTTTAATCTGATAATAAAAGGTAGTAATCCCGTAAAATATTCCAAATCCACTATGCACATTGGAATATATATCAATAGGTTCGCTGCTAAAGTCAAACATTAAATGTTCGTACTTTGATCGAGAAAGGAAATATTTATATCCATCTTCGTTTAAACCAATCAGAAATATTTCAGCCATTTCATCCGGGTAGAGCCATGCTTTAGCAGTAATTGTTATCGATTTACCGTCAAACATTCGATCACTAAATAATGGCCAATATCCTAGATTCTCCTGGTATAAATATGAATTCTCATAGAGGGGATTCGGAGAACTAACTACGTTATTAAAACGTAATTGATAAAAGTTTGACTGGTTATTCTGATCTGAAATCACGAGACTGATATTTATCTTGTGAGTTGTAATTTGGTGGATGGTATCATATCCAATTTCGGAGTATGGATAGTCCTGAAAACTAGTAACAATCGTATCGATAGTTACTGCCGAAGGATGTGGCATAATGGTTTCGGTCCATGCAGTTGGCCAGTTCGGATGGTGAGCTTCAATACGGTACTTTTTACCAGCAATTCCTCCTTTGTGACTCAAATAGTAATATCCGACCTCCGACAAATTGCTACTCGGTATACTAACCAATCGAAGGGTATCTGCAATTATACCGTCTTCGTAAAGTATTACCGTTGCATTGTGAATGTATATGCTAGTGTCGGGCACGTATTGTGTCGACCACAAATGGTTGCGAGTGAGCGTAACACATGTGCTATCTTCACATATATATCCCGAAATTCCAAGCCAATGGGGTGGAGAAGGAAGACGGTAGTTTATAAATTCACCATCCTGACATGAGGTTAGTAATAACATGAAAACTATAAAGTAACTACTAATTTTTTTCATAAGCTATAATTTTAACGAAAATGATAGGTAGGGTACAACTTTAAAAAGTCCAATATAACTTATTCCTTCCGGGCTTTGTATAATTTTGTAAGCATTATTTCTCCCATAGGCATTATAGGCACCTGTTTGAAAAGTAAGTTTGAAACGTTGATAACTTTTAGTGTATGAAAAATTCAGATCGAGGCGATGGTAAGCCGGAAATCGAAGAGCATTAGTTTGTTGTCGTCCGTTGTATCCCTCCAATGTGAGTGTAGATCCACTGGAATTGAATCGGGGTTCGGCTAAATAAATTCGAGCATTATATAGACTTATCGGAATGCCTGTTGCATAAATCCATTGTGCTCCAAGTGTGATTTTGGGGGTTAAATGCTGTGAAATAACAAAATTAATGGTATGAGTCCGATCGTATGGGGCTAAATATGGTTTTCCTTCTTTTATCTGTGAGAACTTTAACCGTACAGACGATAGATGGTAACCAAGCCATCCGGTAGTTTTTCCCCAATCTTTGTGTATCGAAAACTCAATGCCCTTAGCCGAAGCTTTTCCCTTATCAATTTGTTGATCGAGCTTAATATTATCGTATAATAAACTAATACCTTCTTTTAACGCAATGATATTTTGCATGGATTTATAATAAGCATCTATTTCCAAACGTACTTCACCTATATTCCATTCTAATCCTGTTGAAATGTTATTTCCCACAAGAACAGGTAAATCATCATTTGAGGGTAACCATATTCCCAGATTACCTGTTTGAATAAAATGGCTTATCATTTGCTGTATAGGTTGAATTGTTCTGCAATACGAAAACTTACTGCATAACATATCGCTCAACTTGAAAGTTGCTGAAAAACGTGGTTGTATATATGGTGCTCGTGACACATGGGTTAGGTGGTCGATACGAAGTCCTGGTACAATGCTTAAACGTTTGGTTATCCTATATTCATCTGATAAATAAAACGATATGTTATCAATCCTTTTTTTATCTATTATTGCTGTATCGGCCCCTTGCTGATAGTTAAATCTTTTTAATAAGGGGACCACTTCCGTTTGGTTAAGTTGAATTCCAAAGTTTATGAAATGATCCATGAACGATAACGAAGTTTTCCATGCTACAGCATTTTCTGTTATCGAGGTTTTTGCATCGAGATAGTTTAAAGCAACAATTCCTTCATCTCGGTAATATAATTTATTTCCAACAATTGTAGAATGTGTATATGCAGAATGATAGGCTATTACCGACGAAGAAAATCTTGAATTAACTATTATATTCCAATGGGCCGATACCCCCCTGTTTTTATATTGGAAAGTATGGTTAGTTGCAATACTCTCTGTAGGATATGAGTCGTTAGAATTAATATAACTAATAGAAATAGACGAGTTTCTCGAGAAGCTATGGTTAATTTTTAACGAGAAATCATAAAACTTGTATCTATCCATTTGTATTTGCTCGTACGATCGATTCATCCCAGTTAAAAAAATGGTATAGTTTTTAATAATAGTTGGTTCTATATCGAGCATTGATCGACGAGCTGTGATAATAAATGATGTTTTATTTTTTATGATAGGTCCTTCTATAAGAAACCTTGAGGCAAAAGTGCTGAGGGTTGCCTCTCCTCCAAAATGATTTTTATTACCGTTACGCAAGCCTATATCAAGAACCGAAGCTATGCGCCCTCCATATTGTGCAGGAATACTTCCCTTAAACAAATATGCACTATTAAAACTCGAAGCATTGAATATCGAAAACATACCAAACATATGAGAAGGTTGATAGATGGGGATATGGTCGATAAGCAGAAGGTTTTGATCAAAATTACCTCCATGTACAAAGTAGCCGGTCGAATTCTCTGACGAGATATTTACCCCCGGTAGCATTTGTATCGTCCGGGTAATATCGGGGTCGCCCAATAGGCTCGGTAATTGTGATATTTTGTTGGCAAATATACGTTCGGTTCCAGGAAAGCTGTTTAGTTGTAATGCCATTCCATCGGCTTTAACAACAACAGGTTCAATCTCGCTGTAAGAGGTCAAAACTAAATCTATAAGAGTGTCTTGTTGTTCAACATAAAAGGTTTTTCGTTGGTAACCTACATACGAAACAGTAAACATACTTCGGCTACTAACCAACATAGAAAAATAACCGTATTTATCGGTGGTTGCATAATAGCGTCCTGTAGAATCGTAAACAAATGCACCAACTAAAACTTCGCGTGTTACAGAATCGCGGACATGTCCTGCGATTCGAATTGCTTGGCTCCATACTTTTGGTGCTTCAAGAACTAGTATTATCAGTATTAATATTTTTCTAACATTCATAAAAGCAACATTTTTTATACTAAGAGCGGCTTTAGTAACCGCTCTGAATTACATAATTCAACGTTTATAGCACAGGTATATCCATTTACCTCCAGCACCCTTGTTTAAATCGACAGGGATTAAGTTCCACCCAGTGTATGAACTCAGTGGTTTATTAGTTGATATGATAAGTATATCTCTAATGGGAGGAATATTGTACCATGGATCAACAAAACTGGTACCTCTCAGTTTTGTTCGTTTGACTAAATAAATAAAATCACCGCCGGCGCCTTGGTTTAAGTCAGTCCAACCTTCCGATCCAAAACTTTTTCCACACATATCCCATGAATAGGGTGGAACAATAATCGGATAACAACAACTTGTTATCACGTCTAACTCAGTAATGCTTAAAGAAGGGTCAAAAGCAGCTTTTTTTTCGTAGTATAAGTAAATGTATTTTCCCCCTGCTCCCTCATTCAAATCAACAGGAATTTTTGTAAGACCGTCTATTGTATTGGGGGCATCATTACGATCTCTTACCGAAGTCATGAGTGCAGATATGTACCCAATCCCGCTTGAGCTTCCGGTTGCTTTTAATCGGTTTTCTGTCGAAAACAGTTCGATGACTGTTGGTTCACTTTTTGTATCGGGTTTTTCTCTGAAAATCCCTTTGGGGATACTATCTCCTTTGGCGACATAAAAAAAAGGTACCATATCGATGGTATCTTGAGCAGTTTTATTTATTGTGGAAGGGCTGTGTTCTTTTTTACAAGAATAAAGAATAAAGAATGATATTTTTTCATAGTATTTAAATTAGGGTTAATATTATTTTTTGGTTTGGGTAAAATCTGGGTTTAAGGTTAACGCTGGTTTCAACTACCCAATATGAAACCAGCTACAGTAGCCTGTTTTGCGTAAATGTATTTTATATCATTTCATTTGTGCAAATTTTTCGCAAAATAGAAAATTTTTTTAATAAGATCTTACTTATATACAAAAATTTTAATTACAAAGATTTATTAGTAGTTGTCTCTATGGTAAATAGGATAATAAATGTTGTTTTCGGTTGTTTGAAATTGTTAGTCAATGAAATTCTTAATAAGAGTATTTTTTAGTAAATATAAGTTATAGAAAAAGTAATTCAATGCCGACAGGAGATTTTTATACTCAAATGTAATTTTTTTTAAGAATTTAATTTTTCGAAATAAAAGCAGAACTTTAATTCTCTTGCAAGTTTCAAATTAGCTAAATCTCAAAAAAATGTGCTTTGCCTGTGAATGAAATTGTAATCATGAATTTTTACAGACCTAAAATATGTTTATGGTGATTGATCTGGGTATTCCAAAGTTCGATGGTTTCTTCCACTTCATCCTCTTCGGCAAAGTCGGTCACAATTAAAGAAACATCGCCTGTTAATTCATCAATGCGGATACGAAACTCAAAAAAACCTGTATCTTTTTCAGGAGCATCGAGCCAATCGTATCGAACTACAACATTTTCGCGCAGATACGATTGCTCGGCACTTTGTATGGTTTTGTTCCAATGGAAGTCGTATATATTCTTCGATCGTACGGTGACATTATCGGCAAACCATTCGGTCTGTCTCTTATACACATCTGACGCTGCCGACGAGCG
>JAOAFU010000217.1 GCA_026416115.1 Bacteroidales bacterium
GGTTTCTATTCTAATTCGCTCGTTTTGAAGAACATCATATTGTAACCTTTCACCTTGCTTAAGTAAGCGATTCGAAGAATCGCTCATTACAATTTTTCTAAGAGCCGAGTCTTCGAAATTATATATAACTCGCCCAATAAAGCGAGGCCAACCGGTATTTACTTTGATATAAAGTTTGATCTTTTGTCCTTTTATCTTAACCGAGTCTTTTACCCGCGCATTTAAATACCCATTTTGTTCCAAAAAATAGCTTATTTGTTGCTTTGTTTGCTCTGTAACAAAAGGATCGTATATCGAAGGGTTTTCTCCTATCCGCCTTAACCAGTTGCTTAGCCACTGCGCCGTATCTTGTGAAGATAAATTATATAACCAAAGCTGAAATTTAAAAAGATTAAGAAATCGTGTGTTAGCCCTTTGCCTTAGGAATGGTTCTATATCCGACTTTTTTATCTGCTTGTCGCCATATATTTCTACTTGTGTATCGGTTAACAGGTATCTATCGCGGGGAACATACTTCGTTGTACTACATGCCGCAAATATTAAAATACCTGTTATACCTGTAAGTTTAATAACAAAATATTTTGACACCCCAAGAAACATGTGTAGTTTTGAACTCAATTATTTGATACAAACATATAGCTTTTTTTATTCCGATTTAATTTTTTAATCTCTATAATACTAATTATCCATGTTGGCTAAAATTAGCAATAACGAATGTAAATATTTTGCTTCGCTTCGAATGAAAAAATTTCGCCAGAGCGAAAAACTTTTCGTCGTCGAAGGCGAAAAAATGGTTATTGAGGCTATTGTTTCGAATATGGCAGTAACGTCAATCATCGGAATACCCGAATGGTGGCAAAATACAAATATAGATACCACTAAATTTACTTGTCGCATATCAACACCACAGCAAATAAAACAAATCAGCCAGATGGTGACTCCTCCCCCTGTTTTAGCTGTCGTTCAAATCCCCCAAAAAGATCTTCAAATTGATACTCTTCAAGATAAAGTTTCTATAGCACTCGAAAATATTCAAGACCCTGGTAATCTCGGAACAATCATTCGACTTGCCGATTGGTTTGGGATCGAAAATGTGATCTGTTCCTACAATAGCGTGGAGGTTTATAATCCCAAAGTGATTCAGGCAACTATGGGTAGCATTTTTCGGGTTAATGTGTTTTATGTCAATCTGATAAGTTTATTTTACGAAGCTAAGAAATTAAAAATTTCCCTATTAGGTACGTTTCTTAATGGAGAAAATGTATACTCTGCCGATTTGCCTATGTCGGGCATATTAATTATGGGAAATGAGTCAAAAGGAATTTCTGATGAGCTCGCAAGAATAATTGATAAAAGGATAACTATTCCTTCTGCTCATGAATCAGGACAAAGAGCCGAGTCACTTAATGTCGCCCTAGCCGCTTCTATTGTCTGTTCCGAATGGTTTAGAAAATTAAAGTGGGAAAACAAGACATAAATTTCTTAGTATCTTCGTTATTAGCCCTCTTTTTTTATTTTTAATTGATTGAGAAAGTTAATATAAAACTCATTTTGTACTATCACCCATATAAAATGGTGCTTTTTTTCGGAAATCTTGAGACATTATGGATCGCAATTGCTACCGAATAATTAGAAATATAAACTATCCTTGAACATACAAAATATTTGTTTTTCTTTGCACAAAATAATTTATCAATGGCACACGGTTCGAAGAAAGAAAGAGTTCGAGGGATGTTTAATGCAATCGCTCATAGATACGATTTTCTAAATCACTTTTTGTCATTAGGTATCGACTATTATTGGAGACGAAAAGCTGTAAAATTATTATCACTCTCTCATTCCTCAAAATTACTCGATATTGCTACGGGAACAGCAGACATTGCCATTTTAGCCGCCAATAAATACCCATACACCAACATTATCGGTGTCGATATTTCCGAAGAAATGCTCGCCATTGGTAAGCAAAAGGTGTTCCGAAAGGGTTTGTCGGACAGGATATATCTGCAGATTGCCGATAGCGAGCAATTGCCTTTTGAAAACAACTCATTCGATGCGGTTACTTCGGCTTTTGGAGTGAGAAACTTCGAAAATCTCGAAAAAGGAATCGCAGAAATGTATAGAGTACTCAAACCTAAAGGAAAATTGGTGATTCTCGAATTTTCACAGCCAACCTTTAAACCTTTCCGGAAAATATATGAATATTATTTCCATTACATATTACCTCGAATTGGGAAAAAAGTATCCAATAATGACAGCGCATACTCATATTTACCTCAATCGGTCGCAGTCTTTCCCTATGGGTTAGAATTTATTGAGTTGTTAAAAAATGCCGGATTTACCGATTGTTTATACATCCCAATGACTTTTGGTATAGCAACTATTTACACAGCTATAAAGTAGATAGTTTTGATAAAAACAATAAAAAATAATAATTTAGCCACGTCCACGTTTTACGGAGTACATGAAATAATATCATAAACTTGAAAATAAAATTTCACATATTATTTATTTCTATCCTGCTGATAAATTATAATGCTATAGCTCAGCAGGAAAAAGTTAAGTACAATCCAGAGTACGACGATAAGCCAGTGCATTTTGGCTACACGCTCGGAATTAATGTTATGGATTTTTCTTTTGGGCGTTACTACCTACGAAATCCTAATGTCGATACGCTTTATGCCGATCTTACTAATCTCAATTTCGGCTTTCAGGTAGGTATGATTGCCGATTTTCGGTTAGGAGAATATTTCAATTTTAGAGTACTTCCAAGCTTTAATTTTGGCCAACGTGATCTCAAATTTTTCGTCAATAAAGGTAGCAAGGGGATGCAACAACAAATTTCTTTTTCTATCGAATCCAGTATGCTCGATCTACCTTTAATTATTAAATATAAAGCAAAACGAATTAACAACTATCGACCTTACATGATTGCCGGCACAAGTTTTCGATACGACCTGGCAGCTAAAAAGAAGTATAAGATTGATGAAGGGGAATATGTACTCTTACGTCCTTTCGACGTTTACGGCGAATTAGGAATGGGAATGGACTTTTATCTACCCTATTTTAAATTTTCGACCGAAATCAAGTTAAGTTTAGGTGTTTTTGACGTTTTAAACCATACACCTCCCGAAGTTCATCCCGAATATGTAAATTCACTCCGAAAACTAAATTCCCAAATATTAATGCTGTCCTTCCATTTCGAATAAACGCAGAAATTTATAACACCAACCATAACGTTTTGGAATAATCAACCCATCATCCTATTGCTATGATCTTTAAAAAATAGACATTATCGAGGAACTAGAGTGAAATTATACTATGTAATTAAGGCCTACCCAAATAATAATTGATTGAATGAATCGATATTGTAATTAGCTTATTATAAAAATCTGAAGGTAATAACTAGAATAATAAATACCTATATTCAAAGTCTATATAGCATTTTAGTCAGTATTTATCAGAACTGAACAAAACTTCAATTTTAATTCTTGAATATTAAATCGAGCTTAAATTTGGGATAATTATTTGTTAGATTTAAAAAAAATAAAATCGAAACATGTTGTATCCCAGTATAGTAAAGCAAAGAGATAAAAAAAATCATAATTTTTATTTGGAAATTTAAAACTTGCCACTATCTTTGCACCCGCTTTCGACAAGGTTCTTTCAGTTGATAAGGGTTAAAAGAAAAAACAAATAAAAATTTTGCAGAAATAGAATAAAGCACTATCTTTGCAACCCCAATTCAACAAAACACGTTCTTTAAAAAAATGAAAATAAAATTTGGGAGATAAAAAAAAGTAATTAACTTTGCACTCCCAAAAATAAAGCGGGCAGCAAAAACAAAAAAAAATTAAAAAAAAGTTTGCAAAAATAAAATAACAAAGTATCTTTGCAGCCCCAAAACAAAACAAGACAGCAACCAAAGAATTTTAATAAGGGTAAAACCTTATAAAAATATACAAAGGTTCATTGACAATATTGAAGAGGTAAAGGTTTGAAGAATTCAGTCAATTCTTTTGACTAGGTGAATCATGAGCTAAAGACATTCAAACTTCTTATTAACAACGAAGAGTTTGATCCTGGCTCAGGATGAACGCTAGCGGCAGGCCTAACACATGCAAGTCGTGGGGTAACAGGGGTAGCAATACTCGCTGACGACCGGCGCACGGGTGAGTAACACGTATGCAACCTTCCTCTAACTGGGGCATAGCTCGGCGAAAGTCGAATTAATTTCCCATAATATCATTAGAAGGCATCTTCTGATGATTAAAGCATTTGCGGTTAGAGATGGGCATGCGTACCATTAGCTAGTTGGTGAGGTAACGGCTCACCAAGGCTACGATGGTTAGGGGGTCTGAGAGGATGATCCCCCACACTGGTACTGAGACACGGACCAGACTCCTACGGGAGGCAGCAGTGAGGAATATTGGTCAATGGGCGAAAGCCTGAACCAGCCATGCCGCGTGAAGGATGAAGGCCCTAAGGGTTGTAAACTTCTTTTGTACGGGACGAACCCTTCGGACGTGTCCGAAGCTGACGGTACCGTACGAATAAGCAACGGCTAACTCCGTGCCAGCAGCCGCGGTAATACGGAGGTTGCAAGCGTTATCCGGATTCATTGGGTTTAAAGGGTGCGTAGGCGGGATAGTAAGTCAGTGGTGAAAGCCTGCAGCTTAACTGTAGAATTGCCATTGATACTGCTGTTCTTGAGTGCAGTTGAGGTGGGCGGAATGTGTAGTGTAGCGGTGAAATGCTTAGATATTACACAGAACACCGATTGCGAAGGCAGCTCACTAAACTGTTACTGACGCTGAGGCACGAAAGCGTGGGGAGCAAACAGGATTAGATACCCTGGTAGTCCACGCCTGTCTCTTATACACATCT
>JAOAFU010000241.1 GCA_026416115.1 Bacteroidales bacterium
AAAGCATATCGTTTATCTTCAAAAGCAATATTGGATGCCTTAGCATAGGCATCCAATATATCAAATCCTATATTGTGACGGGTATGAGCATATTCTTCGCCAATATTACCCAAACCCGCAACAAGGTATTTCATGCAACTACTAAAGTTAAATTAGTATTTAGCAGAATTGTAGTAAACAATGCGGTTGGTATTACTTACCCTCAGCTGCAGCACCTTCCTTAACCAATCGTGAGGTTAAAACACTCACAACTAGTTCGTTTGGCTTGTTAATAATAGTAAGGTTTTCGAAATTCAGCTTGTTGACCCGAATATGTTGACCTACATCCAGATCCTCAATATTGACCTGAAGCACATCGGGCAAATGCTTAGGAAGTGCTTTAACTTTAAGATAACGCTTAGCAATTTTAAGTTTACCACCTTTCTTAACTCCAACCGAATTACCAACAATTTTAACGGGTATGTCAATTACCACGGGCTTATCGTCGAAGATTTGCAAAAAGTCGATATGCAGTATCCTATCGGTTACAGGATGAAACTGGATCTCGCGCATTACAGCACGATACTTTTTGCCATCGATATCGAGATTTACGATGTATACATTGGGAGTATACACCAGATCTCTCAGTGCAAGTACTGTAGTGTAAAAATGCACATTTTCGCCCCCTCCGTATAGGACGCAGGGTACTAAATCTTTTTTTCTTAGTTCGTCGGAAGCTTTTTTTCCGAGATCGGTACGTAGATTACCTTTAAGATCAAATGTTTTCATTCTTTTTTCTTTTAAATTGTGCTACTCAGAATTAACTATTTATTTATTGTTAATTCCCCATTACACGAATGCTTACGCTATCCATAAAAGGGGATGCAAATATACAAACACTTTTTAGAAGATAAAATTACCACTAATAGATTGATAATTATAAACTTTATTGATAGTATCGGCGAAAAGATCGGCAATAGTTAATACTTTAATTTTGGCCGATTGTTGTTTAAGCGGAATTGTATCGGTTACTATCACTTCAGTTATCTGGGAATTTTCGATACGTTCGTAGGCTGGTCCCGATAAAACAGGGTGTGTAGCCACAACTCTTACGCTTTTTGCCCCTTCTTCCATCATCATATTCGCTGCAATAGTAATTGTACCAGCAGTATCAATCATATCATCGACAATGACAATATTTTTATCTTTTACATCACCAATGACCTTAAACTCGGCAATGCTGTTAGCTTTCTTTCGCAACTTATAGCAAATAACCATTTCGGTTTTCAGGAATCGAGAGTACGCATTAGCACGTTTGCTTCCACCCATATCGGGAGCAGCAATCACAAGGTCGTCGAGTTGTAGCGAGTTGATATAGGGCACAAAAATGGACGAAGCATAAAGATGATCGACAGGTACATCGAAAAAACCTTGCAATTGGTCGGCATGCAAATCCATAGTCATCACCCTATCGACACCTGCAGCTGTAAGCAAGTTTGCAACCAACTTTGCGCCGATCGATGAACGAGGTCTGTCTTTACGATCTTGACGAGCAAAACCAAAGTAAGGGATAACGGCTACCACAGTTTTGGCCGATGCACGTTTGGCGGCATCGATCATTAATAATAGCTCAAGCAAATTTTCTGCAGGTGGAAATGTCGACTGTACGATAAAAACTGTACATCCTCTTACCGACTCGAGATACGATGGCTGAAATTCGCCATCACTGAAATGTAGTAACTGTGTGCTACCAAGCTGTGTACCAAAACTTCTGGCTATTTTTTCGGCTAAATATACCGAAGCAGTACCTGAAAAAATTTTAATGGGTGAATTTTGTTCCATCAATGAAATAAGCTCTTAATTTTCGGCACGCAAATTTATAAATTATTAATAAAAGTTTACGCTTACCCTAAGAATTATTCGCATAATTTCTTTCTCCAAAAATCAGACTCCCTACTCTAATCATATTCGAACCTTCTTCTATTGCTATCATATAATCGTTCGACATGCCCATTGAAAGGGTATTGAAATTAGAATTAGCAGTAAAATATTTTTCACGAATCGACTTGAATAACGTAGCAAGATTACTAAATTCCGAACGAACCTGTTCACTATTTTCAGTGTATGTAGCCATTCCCATAAGTCCAGCAAATTCGATACACTTATAATTAAGATGTTGTCTTTGCTCAAAAAATGCAGATACCTCATGAGGCAAAAAGCCATATTTACTTTCTTCCTGAGCAATATGTACCTCGAGTAAACATGGTATCGTTCGATTTACCTTTCTTGCCTCTTTTTCAATAACATCGAGCAATTTGACCGAATCGACTGAATGAATCATAGCAATAAACGGAGCGATATACTTGACCTTATTAGACTGCAGGTGACCAATCATGTGCCATTGGATATCCTTTGGAAGAACCTGATATTTCGAAATAAGTTCCTGTACCTTATTCTCACCAAACAAACGATGACCGGCATGGTATAATTCCAGAATTTTTTCGGGTGAATGGGTCTTAGATACAGCTATTAATCGAACATGCGAGGGTATTGAGCTGAGAATTTTGCGATAATTTTCCACTAACATATTCTAAAATTTTTGCAACAAAGTTACGCAAAACTTGTTCTTAACTTTAGCAGATAAAAAATGAATTAATCAAATCATGTTTTTGAAAAGGAAGACCAAATAATTACTATACAAATTATATATTTGGAACCTTAATTTTATTTAATTTAAATCAAATGAAAGTAAGTGTTATAGGTGCTGGGAATGTAGGATCGACAGTAGCACAAGTATTGGCACAGCGCGAAATTGCCGATCAGATTGTATTGGTTGATATTAAGGAAGGGGTTGCAGAAGGAAAAGCATTGGACATGTGGCAAACAGCTCCTATTAATTACTACGATAGTCGATTAAAAGGGGTCACAAACGATTATCAGGCAACAAAAGATTCGGATGTTGTGGTAATAACCTCTGGCGTTCCTCGAAAACCAGGTATGAGTCGCGACGATCTAATTTCCATTAACGCTGGAATAGTTAAGGAAGTTACTGAGCAAATTGTTAAAACCTCACCACGAGCAAAGATAATAGTAGTATCGAATCCACTGGATGTAATGACCTATGTAGCCTATCGTGCCTCGGGGTTTGAACCAAACAGGGTAATGGGAATGGCAGGTATACTCGATACTGCTCGTTATAAGGCATTTCTTGCCGAAGTTCTCGATTGTAGCCCAAAAGACATTCAAGCTTTGTTATTAGGTGGTCATGGCGATACCATGGTACCGCTTCCTCGTTACACAACTGTATCGGGTATCCCTGTTACACAGCTTATCGATAAACAAACCCTTGATCAAATAATCAAGCGAACCCAAAATGGCGGAGGGGAAATTGTTAGTTTGCTTGGAACATCGGCCTGGTATGCTCCAGGCGCTGCCGCTGCTCAAATGGTCGAAGCAATTATCCGGGACCAAAAACGTATATTCCCTTGTTGTGCATTGCTTAATGGCGAATACGGATATAAAGGAATGTTTGTGGGAGTTCCCGTAAAGCTTGGTAAAAACGGAATAGAGAAAGTTATAGAGATAGAACTTAATGAAGAAGAACGACATCTCTTCGACAATTCTGTTAAGGCTGTTAAAAATCTTATTGAGGTTTTAGAGGGAATGAAGGTGCTCTAAATCCACATTATTTAAAATCGAATTGTCCAACAAAACGCCAGATTGATCAATTGTTATTCTATTATTATCTCTGGTAATGAATAATTTTTTGGTAAATTAACGAAGTAATCATTTACTATTTTAATTTTCTTTTTAGTTACTTTTCTTACTTCATATAATTTATACGAATAGTTAAAGGTTTATTAGATTTTGACTTGTACAAATCATCTAAACTGTTTCCCTCTGTAAATATGATCACATTATAATAAGCATTGTTTAAAGAAACTAAATTTGGCCTGTTTGAAAAATATTGTTGACCAGGCTCTATCTTTAATTCATAAACCTGTTCTATTACAATGAATAGTTTTGAATTATACTTATACGTCCAAATATAGATGCTATCAATTGGTTTCAACTCCTTAAGTACACGAATCTTTTAAGTGTCAGAGACAAACTTTTTGTTTTTAACTGTTATTTCAAATGGCCCAAGTCAAGTATTGCTTCTCCTGTATCTTTTGGTGTAACCAAAATTGAGTAAGATGATTTGGTTTTTGAATTAACATAAAAACTTTGTCCTAACTGCTCTTGGACATATTCATTTAGAAAATCTAATTGCATGCTAATAGCAAACATTTGATTAACCCGAGGATAAGGATTATCGGCGCTTAATTTAATTTTCTACGCCACTAATGAAACTTAGTTTATCAGAATCAATATTGCTAACTTAATTATCATACTACCCAAAAATTATTAGCTATAATACTCCACAATATACTTATTTTCTAAGTTAGAACACACCATGGATTGTCTCCCCAAAAAGGCATTTCATACTCAAGGAATTACATGTCGATATCAGTCTCAAGTCCCTATAATTAAGAAGTCAATAACAAAAAAAAACCTTTTGAGGCGCAATAATTCACCTCAAAAGGGATCTATGATTTCACAATTTTTATAAGCTGGCTACAATGGCGTCCTTATATATCTTTTTAATTAAACCCTGAAGTCCTTTACCAGGGCCTACTTCATAAAATTCAACTGCACCATCGGACACCATTGCTTGTACCGATTGAGTCCACTTAACAGGAGCGGTAAGTTGTTTAATAAGGTTTTGCTTTATGGCAGCTGGGTTATTTTCGGCGGTGGCAGTAACATTTTGGTAAATGGGACAAATAGGCGATTCGAAATGAGTACTTTCAATAGCCTCAGCCAGTTCCTGACGAGCAGGTTCCATTAAAGGAGAATGAAAAGCTCCTCCAACAGGTAGTTTTAAAGCCCTTTTTGCACCTTTGGCTGTAAGTAGTTCTATTGCTTTATCAATACCGCTAATACTTCCCGAAATAACAAGTTGGCCAGGACTGTTGTAATTGGCAGGCACCACAACGTCATCGATTGATTTGCAAACCTCCTCAACAATATTATCGTCGAGCCCTAAAATAGCAGCCATAGTAGAAGCCTGTAAATCGCATGCCTTTTGCATTGCCATTGCACGCTTCGAAACCAAAACTAATCCATCTTCGAAACTCAAGGCCCGGCTTGCAACCAGTGCCGAAAATTCACCCAACGAATGACCAGCTACCATGTCGGGTTTGAAAGAATCGCCAGCCACTATGGCAGCTATTACGGAATGTAAAAAAATGGCTGGTTGAGTTACACGTGTTTGCTTTAAATCTTCATCAGTTCCCGAAAACATAAGATCAGTAATACGAAAACCAAGAATCTCATTTGCTTTTTCAAATAGTTCGCGAGCAACCGAAGAGTTTTCGTACAATTCTTTTCCCATACCCACAAACTGTGAGCCCTGTCCGGGGAATACGTAGGCTTTTTTCATCCGATATGATTTTAATTATACATTCAAATTATAACCTATTTTTTATCCATTCTCTTGCATTAACAAAGGCTTCAATCCATGGACTTACTTCATCGGTTTTCCTTTCGGTAGGATAAAGTGCCCAGTTCCAAGGATAAATCGACCGTTCGAGATGCGGCATCATTGCCAGATGGCGTCCATCGGCCGAACAAATTGCAGCAGCATTATAATCGCTTCCGTTGGGATTACCTGGGAATTCGCTATAACTGTATTTCATCGGAATATGATAGTTATCTTCCGAAAGGGGCAAATTAAAGCGTCCTTCGCCATGAGCAACCCAAATTCCTAAACGGCTTCCGGATAACGATTTAAGCATAATCGAATTGTTTTGGGGTATGCTTACATTTACAAAATGCGACTCAAATTTATGAGATAAATTATGTTTCATACGAGGTGCAGGATTATGCTCGGGTGTTATAAGGTTGAGCTCAACCATAAGCTGACAACCATTACATACGCCCAAACTCAAGGTATCCTGTCGCGAATAATATCGTTCGAGTGTTTCTTTAGCTCTGGGATTGAAAAGAAACGCACCAGCCCACCCTTTGGCCGAACCCAAAACATCTGAATTGGCAAAACCTCCAACAAAAACGACAAAGTTAATATCCTCGAGTGTCTCGCGTCCCGAGATAATATCTGTCATGTGAACATCTTTTACATCGAAACCCGCCAGATATAATGCCCAAGCCATTTCTCTATCACCATTCGAACCTTGTTCGCGAACTATAGCTGCACGAATACCCGAAACACCAGTCCGCTTAGCCGAAATTCCGTACGACTGAAACTGACCACTAAAAGAGCTTGGAAACTCAAATGAAAGTGGTTGTTTTTTGTAATTATTATATCGCTCGAGTGCTAGTTTTTCTCCACTCTGTTTACAATCGAGCAAGAACGAAGGCTTATACCACAAATCCCTCAATGAGTTAATATCGAGCGATAATAGTTGGTTTCCTTTCTTAATTATAACTTTTCTTTCGTTGGTTACTTTTCCAATTACATGAAAAGCGATGCTTTTTTCTTTAAAAAAGTTGGCAACCATCTCTTTATCGCTTGCCGAAATTTGTATTATTACTCCAGGATTTTCGCTAAACAATATTTTAACCCAGTCTTTTTCGGCTAGCGTATTCAGGTCGATCTCCATTCCTCCAGTTGTATTAGGAAAATTCATCTCAAGCAAGGCGGTTACAAGTCCACCTGATGAGATATCGTGACCAGCTAAAATTTTTTCCTCCTGGATGAGTAACTGGATGGCATTAAAAACATTAGCAAAATAGGCAGGATCTTTAACAGTAGGAGTACTGCCTCCAATTTTGTTGAGCACCTGCCCCAGGGCACTTCCACCCAGAGCATAAGGTGCACTTGACATATCGATGTATATGAGGATGCTTTGTGTATCGGGGACTAATACAGGTTTTACAACTTTTTTGATGTTTGAGACTTCGGCAGCAGCAGAAATAATCAAGGTTCCGGGGGCATAAACCATTTTACCATCGGGATACTTCTGGGTCATCGAAAGCGAGTCTTTACCAGTGGGAATATTAATCCCCAGCTGAAGTGCAAAATTGCTTGCTGCTTCGACAGCTTTGTAAAGTCTTGCATCTTCACCAGGTTGCTTCGCCGGCCACATCCAGTTAGCGCTAAGCGAAACACTTCTAAGCCCACCTTCGATTGGTGCCCACAGGATGTTGGTAAGCGCTTCGGCAATTGAGAGGATAGAACCATCTTGCTCACTAACTAATCCGACAACAGACGCATGACCTATGGCAGTTGCAATCCCTTTCTGACCTTGGTAATCGAGAGCTACCACAGCAACATTGCTCAACGGAAGCTGTATTTCTCCGACAGTTTGCTGTTGAGCTACACGTCCGGTTACCGAACGATCTACCTTATTGGTAAGCCAATCTTTACAGGCAACCTGTTCCAATTGTAAAACCCATGTAATATATTCGTGCAAGTTAGTAATATCATATTGCGGCTCTTCGAAATTCGAAATATGCGACGAATCGATAATGACACTTTTAGGAGGATTGCCAAACATGTCCTGTAGCTGAAGATTAAGCGGTTTTTCTCCATTTCGCGAGTCGACAAAACAAAAATTACCATCGCCAGTTATAGTACCCACTACATACATCGGAGCTCTTTCGCGTTCGGCAATTCGGTCAATTAGTTCGATATCCGATTTTTTTACAAGCAACCCCATTCGCTCTTGCGACTCATTACCGATAATTTCTTTGGCCGATAAGGTAGGATCGCCAATAGGGAGTTTAGCAATATCAATCATTCCTCCTTCGGGCTCGACCAACTCCGAAAAACAGTTGAGGTGTCCTCCTGCCCCATGATCGTGAATCGAAACTACAGGGTTATTATCCATTTCGGCAAGTCCTCGTACCACATTATAAACCCTTTTCTGCATCTCGGGGTTCGAGCGCTGCACTGCGTTCAATTCAATGGTATCGTCGTATTCGCCTGTTGCAACCGACGATACTGCCCCACCACCCATACCAATGCGGTAGTTATCGCCCCCGAGCATTACAATTTGATCGCCTTTTTGAGGTAAACCTTTCTGACTATCTTTTTTATTGCCAAAACCAATCCCACCGGCCAGCATAACCACCTTATCGTAGCTGTATAATTTGCCTTTCTCGGCATGCTCGAATGTAAGTAAGCTGCCACAGATGAGTGGTTGGCCATATTTATTACCAAAATCGCTAGCACCGTTTGAAGCTTTAATAAGAATCTCTTCGGGGGTCTGATACAGCCATTTACGAGGTGGTATTACCTGTTCCCATGGGCGTTGATCATTACGTGGGTATGGGGTCATGTAAACTGCTGTTCCGGCAATGGGAAAAGCCCCTTTACCTCCAGCCATACGGTCGCGTATCTCTCCACCTGTTCCCGTAGCAGCACCGTTAAAAGGCTCGACAGTTGTAGGAAAATTATGTGTCTCTGCTTTGAGTGATATGACCGACTCAATAGGTTTTGCAGTAAAATAAGAAGGAGCATCGGCCTGTTGTGGGGCAAAATGCTCAATAACAGGTCCCTGTATAAAAGCACAATTATCGCGATAGGCCGAAACTACCCGGTTGGGATTTTGTTGAGTCGTTTTTTTGATAAGCTGAAATAAAGTACTGGTCTGTTCTTTACCATCGATAATAAACGTACCATTGAATATTTTATGCCTACAGTGTTCAGAATTTACCTGCGAGAAACCAAAAATTTCACTGTCGGTTAGTAAACGTCCCAATTTATTACTCAACTGCTGTAAGTATTCTATTTCCTCGGAGTTTAGAGCCAATCCTTCCTGTATATTATATTTTTCGATATCATCAATATACCTAATTGGCTCGGGACTACGGTCGATGCGAAAAATATCGGAAGTAAGGTTATGATAGAGCATTTGAAGCATTCGATCGTATTGGGCATTTGGCGAATCGACCCCAAAAAACTCTTCCATTCGCACTATCCCCTCGATCCCCATATTA
>JAOAFU010000034.1 GCA_026416115.1 Bacteroidales bacterium
TACAGTGCAAAAGCCCCTGAAAGTGTAATATGACCCTCTACCGCTCTTTTTTTATGATATTTTGGAGTGGGGCCACATCCTGCCAATAATAACATTGCAGCAATAAGACCATAAATTGAAATCCGGTTTATCATTCTTTTCACATATTAATACCGTAAAAGTAGCTTATGTAATTTTTTTGGAAAATATTTTTTTAAGAATTATAAACTTTTTTATCTGCAATTATAAAAATCTGTATAGTAAATTGTGAATATGTCTAAAAATACAAAAGCAATGCCAGAGGTTAATAAGTTTCGATGGGATTATTAGCCCAAAATTACTGGCATAGGCGAAGACAATAACAGCAATAATCCAAAGTCTGTTTTACCGCAGAGGGTGCAAGAGGTACTAGCAGAGCTACGCTGAGGGGAATATCAAAGAACCGTTAGATAAGCAGCCACACGATATCTATAAAAAAAGATACTGGCTTGCTGCATAAAACAAATTTATGGATTTTCTATGGAAAAATATCTTTCTCAAACAGCTTAAGTAAAAGCTTGCCTAAAAAAGCTTAAAAAAATAGAATTATTAAAGTCACTCCTTATTGTGGGCAAACAAAAAAGCGTAGCTATGAGGCTACGCTTTTTTGGGTAGTACAAAATTTATTACTTACTTTCTCAATTTGTTCAATAATATTTCGGCTTGTGCTTCGTAGCCGGGTTTTTTAAGGAGAGCGAACATGTTGTTTTTGTATGCTTCGACACCAGGCTGGTCGAATGGATTTACTCCAAGCAAGTAGCCACTAATTCCACAAGCTTTTTCGAAGAAATAGAAAAGCTGTCCCAGGTAATATTCGTTCAATCGAGGGATTTCGATTACGATGTTGGGGACACCGCCGTCGACATGAGCCAACAGTGTACCCAGTTCGGCCATTTTGTTCACTTCGTCGACTCGTTTATAGGCGAGGAAATTCAGCCCGTCGAGATTTTCTTTTTCGAAAGGGATGGCCAAATGATTGTCGGGTTCGGTGATAGAGAGCACTGTCTCGAAAATGATTCGTTCGCCTTCCTGGATATACTGTCCCATCGAATGCAGGTCGGTGGTAAAGGTTACACTGGCGGGGAAAATACCTTTATTTTCTTTTCCTTCGCTTTCGCCATAGAGCTGTTTCCACCATTCCGATACGTAAACGAGTTTGTTGTGATAATTAGCCAGTATTTCAATCTTCTTACCCTGTTTGTAAAGGCTATAGCGAGTTGCTGCATATATGGCAGCCGGATTATCCTCGAAACTTTTATCGGGCGATGTAAGTTCTTCCATCGAACGTGCACCGTCGATCAGTTTTTCGATATCAAATCCTGCAATGGCGATAGGAAGCAGACCCACAGGTGTAAGAACTGAGAAACGCCCCCCAACATCGTCGGGGATAACGAAGGTTTTGTATCCTTCCTGTGTAGCAAGCTTACGTAAAGCGCCTTTTTGAGCATCGGTGATAGCCACAATTAGATCTTTGGCTTCTTTTTTACCAACTTTGTTTTCGAGGTGTTCTTTAAGAATACGGAAAGCAATAGCCGGTTCGGTTGTTGTACCCGATTTCGAGATACACACAATGCCGTATTTTTTATTATTGAGCACATTGAGTAATTCGGCCAGATAGTCTTCGGCAATATTATGTCCGGCAAAAAGTACAAGAGGGTATTCGTTGTTTCGTTGGAACATGTAAAAAGAATCGGAAAGGGCCTCAATTACAGCTTTTGCACCAAGATAAGAGCCTCCAATACCGATTACTACCACTATTTCGCACTTCTTTTTAAAATTTTCGGCCACCTTTTTAATATCTTTGAGCTGAGCCGATGAAATGGATGAAGGTAAGTTTACCCAACCCAAAAAATCATTTCCTTTCCCAGTTTTTTCGTGCAGGGCTTTATTGAATTTTTCGGCATCAGCAGCAAGGGCATAGATGCTTTCTTTACGAACAAAATCAAAAACATTGTCGATGTTGAGCTGAATGGTTTCCATGGTGAAATTTGTTATGTTATTTTAATTTTTTGGCTAATTCTTTAACTTCTTCGGCTGCGTTGGCATTTTCGTATAATATTCGGTAGACGGTTTCGGCAATTGGGATTCGAACGTTATATTTCTGATTAATTTCGTAAATACATTTCGAGGCATAATAACCCTCGGCTACCATATTCAGTTCCATCATGGCCGAACGAACCGAATATCCTTTACCGATCATATTCCCAAACGTTCGGTTACGGCTAAATTGCGAGTAAGCAGTAACCAGCAGGTCGCCTAAGTAAACCGAATGAAATAAGTGTCGTTCGCGTTCGAAGAGGCGAGCCAGAAAACGTTCCATTTCGCGAATGGCATTAGAAATATATACGGCCTGAAAATTGTCGCCGTAACCCAGTCCGTGATTAATACCTGCCCCCAACGCATAAATATTTTTCAGCACAGCTCCAAATTCGATGCCATAAATATCTGACGAGAGAATAGTTTTAATAAAGGGCGACTTAAGCAGTGATGCAACACGTTCACCTTGTTCTTCTTCTTCGGCAGCTACTGTGAGGTAGGACAATCGACCCATGGCAATTTCTTCGGCATGGCAAGGACCCGAAATTACTCCTACCTGGCTGTAGGTAAGGCTAAACTGCTCCTGAAAGTATTCTGTTACCGTTACATTATCGTCGGGTACAATACCTTTTACAGCACTTACAAAAAAGCGTCCAGTGAAGTCGATGTCGAGCGTGCCCATAAGATTTTTGATGTAGGCCGAAGGGACTACAAAAATGATTATGGGGGCACTTTCCATGGCGCTTTTTACATCGTTGTAAAATTCAATTTTTTTGGTGTCGAATTCAATAGAACTAATATACTGGGGGTTGTGACGGTGTTTTTTCAGGTATTCGATTATCTCCTTTTCGTATATATACCAATGCAGGCGTTTTACATTGCCCGACACAATCTTGGCTAATGCAGTTGCCCAACTTCCGCCTCCGATAATGGCTACTTCTTCGTACGACATGATTTTATATTACTATGTTAACAATTTTACCAGGAACTACTATAACTTTTTTGGGCGACTGTCCATTGAGCCACTTTTGGCTGTCGGGGTGTGCAAGAACTGTTTTTTCCACCTCATCGGCGGGCATATCTTTTGGTAATTCAATTTCGAATCGACGTTTTCCGTTAAAAGTTATAGCGTAAGTAGTCATTTCGTCGACAAGGTATTGTGGGTCGGCAATGGGAAAAGGCTCGTAAGCCAACGTTTTGTTGTGCCCTAATATTTGCCATATTTCTTCGGCAAGGTGAGGGGCGAAGGGCGCAAGGATTTTGGCAAATGTTTCGCCAGTTTGTCGGGTTACTTTTTGTTTTTTAACGCACAGGTTGGTAAATATCATCATTTGCGATATGGCAGTGTTGAAACGCAAGTTTTCGATATCGTTGCTAACCTTATCGATGGTTTTATGAAGAGTTCGGATTACTTCAATGTCTTCTTCACCTTCGAAATAATTGTTTAGGTCGGCAAAGAAACGATAGGTTCGGGCCAAAAAGTTGAAAACGCCTTTAACACCTTTTTCGGCCCAAGGTTTTGTAGCATCGAGGGGGCCAAGGAACATCTCGTAAAGGCGAAGTGAGTCGGCTCCATATTGTTGTACTACATCGTCGGGGTTAACAACATTTTTGAGCGACTTCGACATTTTTGCTATGATTTGGCGTAGGGGTTCTCCTGTTTCTTTATGGTAAAAGTTTCCGTTACGTTCTTCTACCATATCAGAAGGAACTTTAGCGCCTACTTCGTTTTCGTATGCATAGGCGAGAATCATCCCTTGGTTAAAGAGCTTTTTAAAAGGTTCGTCGGTCGAAACTATTCCAAGGTCGTAGAGCACTTTGTGCCAAAAACGGCTATAAAGCAAGTGAAGTACGGCATGCTCGGCACCTCCAATGTAGAGGTCTACGGGCATCCAGTATTTTTCAAGATTTTTATCGAAAGGGGCTTTATCGTTTTGAGGGTCGATGTATCGTAGATAATACCAACACGAACCAGCCCATTGCGGCATGGTGTTGGTTTCGCGGCGTCCTTTACGGCCATTAGCATCGGTTACATAAAGCCATTCGGTAGCGTTGGCTAAGGGCGATTCTCCTTCACTGCCTGGTTGGTACTTTTCCAAAACAGGAAGTTCGAGAGGAAGCTCATCATCGTTAAGTAGGCTAATTTCACCATCTTCCCAGTGAATAACGGGGAATGGTTCGCCCCAATATCGTTGACGGCTGAAAAGCCAGTCGCGAAGCTTATAATTTATAGTTTCCTTACCCAGTCCATTACTTTCGAGCCAACGAATTACTGTGTCGATTCCCTGCTCCTTGTTCATACCATTGATGTTAAGCCCTTTAGCCTCGTTGGACGAATGAATGTAAACGCCGTCTTCGGTCCAACAGGCTTCGCCTTTGAGTACTTTCTGGCGCACATCGGGGTCGGCCGCTACAGGATCGAGAATGCATTTGATAGGAATGTGATATAACTGAGCAAATTCAAAGTCGCGTTCGTCGTGTGCGGGTACTGCCATAATAGCACCAGTACCATAACCCATAAGTACATAATCGGCAATCCAGATGGGAATGGGCTGGTCGTTTACAGGATTAATTGCATAACTTCCTGTAAATACCCCTGTTTTTGATTTATTTAGGCTAGTACGATCGAGTTCTGATTTTTTTATTGCACCATTTACGTAGGTTTCTACCTGTTGTTGATTTTCGGGCGTGGTAATTTCTTTAACCAAGGGGTGTTCGGGTGCTAGAACCATGTAGGTAGCACCAAAAAGCGTATCGGGGCGTGTTGTGAATACACGTATAGAAAGAGGTTTGTCCTTAACAGCAAAATCAACTTCAGCGCCGCGGCTTTTACCAATCCAGTTGCGTTGCATTTCTTTAATTCCTTCGGGCCAGTCGAGTTGATCGAGCCCCGAAAGTAATCGTTCGGCATATAGTGGAATGCGAAGTAGCCATTGTTTAAGCATTTTTTGCGTAACAGCATTTCCGCATTTTTCGTGCGAACCATCGGTAAGTACCTCTTCATTGGCACATACAATACGACAATGAGGACAGTACCATACTTTGGCCTCGCCATAATAGGCCAAACGTTGGCTATCGATATATTTTCGTACCGATTCTTTACCTTGTTTTTGCACTTCTTCGGGAATAGGCAGTTCATTTATAGGACGACCCTTTTGTTGCTCCTTATCGAACCAAGTGTTGTACAAACGAATAAAAATCCACTGAGTCCATTTGTAGTATTTAGGATCGGTAGTGTTGATCTCGCGGTCCCAGTCATAACTTAGTCCAAGCATTTTGATTTGACGACGGAAATTGTCGCAGTTCTGCTTAGTAATTACAGCTGGGTGAGTTCCGGTTTGAATAGCGTATTGCTCGGCAGGAAGTCCAAAAGCATCCCAACCCATAGGGTGAAGAACGTTAAATCCTTTCATCCTTTTGTACCTTGCAACGATATCGGTGGCTGTATATCCTTCGGGATGACCTACATGCAATCCTGCACCAGATGGGTAGGGGAACATATCCAAAACATAATATTTGGGCAAAGCAGGATTATACTCTGTTTTGAAAGTTTTGTTCTTTTCCCAGTACAACTGCCACTTGGCTTCGATTTCCCTGAAATTATACTCCATTGCTTTTGTTTTTGAGAGAGCAAAAGTAAAAAACTTTGTTTTAACCCAAAGGTCTGAATAAAAACTTTTTATTGTGGTCGGAATGTTTTGACAGACTTTCTTTGAAAGTGATTTCGTCGACACAACAACTGGTGTGTCACGAGCATCCCCCTTCATTAAAATGATTATATGACCAACCTATTAAGGTTCTCGTCGGTTGATTAGTAATCAAATTCAAAGGGTGTAGGGATAGCTTCAAAATATACTTACCTACTACCCAAAACGATTTAGTTAGCAAGCCATTTCACCCGCATTTTTCTTAGCCGAAAGCAGCGAATAAGCTCCTTTTGTTACCACTTTAGCCGACTTATAGTCGAAACCTTCGGGAAGTATAATTTGGGTATATCGACCATCGGAAACGCCTTTTTGAACCTCTACCATACGATACTCGGTAAATAAGCGGCCATTTTCGGTTTTATTTTTTTCTACAACAAAGATGTAATATTTGTCGTTGAAAGAAACAATTGCCTCAGACGGAACGGCTGTAGTCTTCATTTTCGACGACTCGATGACGGCGTTTACATACATTCCTGGCAAAATGTTTTTGCAACGATCGTTTACCATTGCGTAGATTTTAAAAGTTTTATCTGCACCAATCGACTTATCGGTCTGTATTACTGTAGCATTGTGTTGTTCTGCTTCACTGTTGGTAGAGAAAATCACGCGGTTTCCAGTATTTATTTTCTCAACATCTTTTTCAAATATTACCAATTCGAGCATCAGATGGTCGCTATTGATGATCTCGAACAAGACATCGGTAGGCGAGACAGATTTGCCAATATTTACGTATACTGATTTGACAAAGCCATTCATTGGGGAAAGTACTTCGAAAGAACTTTTGATATTATCTTCGTTAAGACGGAGAGGATCAACTCCTATAAGTCGAAGCTTTTGCTCCAGTGCTTTTACTTGAGCTTTAAGGCTCTTATAATCAGAAGTAATTTGCTGTATATTTTTCTGCGAATATACTTCTTCGCGAAATAGTTCGCTGTGGCGTTTATATTCGGCTTCGGCAAAATCGTATCGGCTTTTGGCTTCGAGATAGTTTTGCTGTAAGTCGATAAATTCCTGACTTTCGATTATGGCCAATAATTGACCTTTTTTTACAGGATTACCTGGTAACAGATTCACCGATTTGACGAATCCACTTAACGGAAGACTTATCGAAGCTAAATTTTGAGGCGTGACCCCTACGGTACCACTTGCTTTAATTGTAGTACTCATCAGCAACATTTCGATACGACCTGTATCTATCTCTGCGATTTTTTGCTGGTCATCGCGTAGCTCTACAATATCTTCGGGAAGAGTCTCATGTGTTCCATGTTCTTCATGTTCGTGCTCTTCGTGTTGGTGATTGGATACATGATTGCTTTGACATGATATTAATACTGCCGAAAAAATAATTGCTATGATTTTTAAAATATTTGTTTTCATAATTCTCAGTTTAAAAAAGTTTACCTGTTATAAATTCAAGAGAAATAATGGTTTGGTTATAATTATAGAGCGCAGTTAAGTAATTGTGTTTAATGTCTAATGCACGATCAATGCTTTGAAGGTAATCGATATAATCCAACTCGCCGGCTTTGTAGCTTAGTGTTGCCTGTTCGATGATTTGATTGGCCTGAGGTATTGCTACATTTTCGAAGTACAATACGCTGTTACGATATTTATAAAATTCGTTTGTTAAATGTTTATACTCACTAACTAACTTTCGTTCAAAGTACTCGGCGTTTGTTTGAGCAGCCATCTCCTTCATTTTTGCAGCTTTTGTTCTTGCTGTGTATGGGGTAAACCAAAGAGGAATGGCCAATCCAACCTGCCATCCATAAAATCGATCGGCCGGTCCAAATGAGCGAGAAATACCATTAACTTCTTGTATACCTTTCATTGTTTGGCTGAAATAACCAATTGTTATCTCGGGTAGCATACGACTGCGCTCGATTTTTTTCTCCATTGCAGCTATTTCGGCTTGTTTGAGCATGAGCGCGTTGGAAGGATTGCTCATAACCAACCCCGAATCGGAAACCTCTATATATTCGAGACGAGACAGGGCCGTATCTGCAGGTACAATACTGGCATTAATGTTAAGTAAAACTTGCAATTTTTGATTCAAGGCTGATAGTTCAAATATTAGCTGTTGTAGCTCGTTTTTAATCTGCAGGCTTTGCGATCGGGCAGTCAATAGTTCCAATTTGTTTGTTTCGCCAGTTCTTACCCTTATTTCGACTGATTTTAATAAGCCTGAATAGAGGCTATCTTGATAAATAAGTAATTTTTGTTTAGAGAGTAAATATACCCACTCCCAGTAAAGCTGTTTAACTTGAGTTGCAATTTCGAGTTTGGATATTTCGTGCTGCCACTCAGCATTCGAAATTTGAGCTTTTGCAAGTTTGTTTTGATAAATGTAAACGGTAGGAAAAGCAAAAGTTTGCGAAACAGTTATACTATTATCTTTTTCGATAGAATTGAATTGTCCGTACTGCAACTCAATCGATGTTTTAGGAATATCCCACGAGGCTTTTTTAAGCCACTTTTGTTCATCGATTGCATAGGCCGAAGAGCGTATAGCCAAGTTACTATCGATGGCCAAACGTACAGCTTGCTTAGCATCTATTATAATAACCTCTTTTTGTTGTGATTTAATATCAATGGAAAATATGGTTAAACAAAAGATGCCAATCGTAAGAGTTTTGAAAATTCTTTTTCGAAGGATTTTTCGAAACGAACGTGTTGAGAATATTGTGTATAAGACGGGAAGAACTACAAGGGTGAGCAATGTAGCCGATATAAGTCCGCCAATTACCACGGTAGCTAAAGGTTTCTGGACTTCGGCACCTGCCGATGTAGAAAGAGCCATGGGTAAAAATCCCAGCGAAGCTACGGCGGCCGTCATGATAACAGGACGTAACCGGTTGTTAACGCCTTTCTTAACTCGTTCTAGTACATCGCTAATCCCTTCTTTCTCGAGACGATTAAATTCGGCAATAAGTACAATACCGTTGAGTACAGCTACACCGAACAAGGCAATAAATCCAATGCCAGCCGAAATTGAAAAATTCATTCCGCGTACCCATAATGCCAGAATTCCTCCAATAGCCGATAAAGGAACAGCTGTAAAAATCAGCAGGGTTTGCTTTACCGAATAGAAAGCAAAATAGAGTAGGATGAAAATGAGCAATAGTGCTACGGGAATTGCAATGGATAACCTTTGTTTTGCTGCTTCAAGATTTCGGAACTGTCCGCCATAATCGACATAATAACCTACTGGGAATTTGATTTGTTTTTCAATTTTTTGAGTAACCTCTGCAATAACGCTTTCGACATCTCTGTTTCTGACATTAAATCCAATGGTAAGCCTACGTTTTGTATTTTCGCGCGAGACCTGTGCTGGCCCCGATTTAATTTCAATATTGGCAATTTGATCGAGGAAAATCTGACCGCCTTGATGTAAGGCAACTGTGATATTTTTCACATCGTCGATACTTTTACGAAAATCTTTATCGTAGCGCACCACCAATGCAAATCTTTTTTCCCCCTCGTATATAATTCCTGCTTCGCTGCCGGCAAAAGCAGCTCGTAATATCTTATTAACTTCAGTAACCGAAAGGCCATACTGTGCTAAGCGATCACGAATAAGCTCTACCTGTATTTGAGCCAATCCTGTTACTTTTTCCACATTTATATCCTCTACCCCATCGATATCGACGATAAGTTGTTCGACCTTTTCGCCCAGTTCAGCTAAAGTATTCAGGTCGTCGCCAAAAATTTTTATGGCTACATCCTGTTTTGAGCCCGAAAGCAGTTCGTTGAAACGCATTTGAATTGGTTGTTGAAATTCGAATTTGACCCCCGCTAAAGGTATCAGTGCTTCTTCCATTTTGGCTATCAGTTCTTCTCTCGATTTTGCACTTACCCATTCGTCCTTGGGTTTTAGAGTAATAATGTAATCGCCGGTTTCCATGGGGGTAGGGTCGGTAGGGATTTCGCCGGCGCCAATTTTGCAAACAGTATGTTTTATTTCGGGGAAATTTGCCAGTAATATTTTGTTTGCCTTCTTAACTTGTTCAATGGTATTCGTAAGCGAACCACCCTGAAGCGTAATAACGCCGGCAGCTAAGTCGCCCTCTTCGAGTTGTGGAATAAATTCGCCACCAAGCCGGCTAAAAATTACCAGGCTAAGTAATAACATAGCAGTAGCAGCAGCGACGACCACCAGTTTGTTTTTCAACGAAAAGCCGAGTATAGGTTGGAAAGCGCGATTGATTCCAGCCATTATACGGTCGGACAGTTTGTTACGTCGGTTTGTTTCTCTGCTCAAAAAAACGGCAGAAGCAGCGGGAACATAGGTAAGCGAGAGAAGAATAGCACCAATCAAGGCAAAAGAGACAACTTGAGCCATGGGTTTAAACATTTTACCTTCGATACCCACTAAAGCCAGGATGGGCAAATACACAATCAGAATAATGATTTGTCCAAAAGTGGCCGAACTCATCATTCTTTTGGCCGAATCGAGCACATGTTCATCCATCTGCTCTTTTGATAGCTTGACAACTCCCTGCAAGTGGTGTTTGCTCATATATATTCGATGTACTACACTTTCGACAATGATTACTGCACCGTCGACTATTAAACCAAAATCGATAGCCCCTAAGCTCATCAGATTACCCGAAACACCGAACAGATTCATCATCGAAACAGCAAAAAGCATCGACAAAGGAATAACCGATGCCACTATAAGGCCTGCACGGGCATTACCTAACATGAGTACAAGAATAAAAATTACAATCAGTGCACCTTCTATAAGATTTTTTGAGACGGTACCGATAACTCGACCTACAAGATCGGAACGATTGAGGAAAGGTTCTATGATAACCCCATCGGGTAATGTTTTTTGAATAGTTGCAATACGTGCTTCGACCTCTTTAATCACCTCCCTTGCATTTGCCCCTTTGAGCATCATCACTACACCCCCAACGGCTTCGGAAGTGTCGATTACCAAAGCTCCATATCGTGTAGCGCTCCCATACTGTACTTTGGCAACATCGCGGATCAGCACGGGTATGCCCGAAGGAGTAACCTTAACCACAATTTTTTCAATATCTTCAATTGAGTTTATTAAACCAATGCCTCGTATAAAAAAGGCATTTGGTTTTTTATCGATATAGGCACTACCTGTATTTTCGTTGTTGTTCTCGAGAGCCTCGAAAATATCGGTGAGCGTTAGATTCAAACTTCTAAGACGCTCGGGATTCACAGCTACCTCGTATTGCTTTACATAGCCTCCGTAACTGTTGATATCGGCAACACCAGGTGTGCCTAACAATCCGCGACGAACCATCCAATCCTGAATTGTTCGAAGTTCGAGGGGGGTATACTTTTCTTCGTATCCTTTTGCCACCGATAAACGATACTGATAAATTTCACCCAGACCTGTGCTAATGGGTGCAAGCTCTATTTTAGCTAATCCTTGTGGAACAATTTCCTCTACCTCTTTTAACCTTTCACCCAGTTGTTGGCGTGCCCAATAGATATCGACATTATCTTTAAACACTACGGTAATAACCGATAAGCCTAAACGCGAAATTGAACGAAGTTCGATGATATCGGGAATATTAGCAACGGCGACTTCTATAGGCTCGGTAATAAAACTTTCGACTTCCTGCACGGCAAGAGAGGGTGCTATTGAAATAATCTGAACCTGATTGTTTGTAATGTCGGGAACTGCATCGACAGGTAGTTTGATTAAAGAGTAGGTACCCCATCCTATTAGGGCCAATGTAAATAATCCAACAATTATTTTGTTCCGAATCGAAAATCGTATTATGCTCTCAATCATATGTGACTTATTAAGTTCCTAAATATCTATTTCTGATTTATAAAAGAAAGGTAAGTTTGTATAGTATTGTATTTTCATTGCCATCGATACCTGCAACTTGCATACAATAACGTATTGCCTAGTTTTACTGCAGGTAAATAGCTTTTGGACAAATACAATAAATTTTTAGTAAAGATTTGAAAGATATAACAATTAGGATTTTGGTGGTTGCCAGATGTTTGGAAAGAAAGCAGAAAAGAAAAATAACTTTTTTTCATCAGGCATATATTGAAAAATAGAAATACTGCTAAGTTTAATTTTCCCCACTGCAATTACTGGGTTCACACAGCAGTCGCAGGGACAAAAGGGTGAACAATGATCGAGGGTTTGGTGCTTGTGGTGATTTGTATTTGAGAGCATCTCGTTATGCGAATAGCAAACTCTCACTACATCACTACATGGAATGGCGGTGAGCATTACTATGTAAATCGATAATATGGAAGCAAGAACTTTCATATAGTCACGTGGCAAATATAAACAAGATATTTTAATAGAATGTTTGAACTCTTGTCCATTTTGTCCTGAAGGAGAAAAGGCCGTTAAAAAATCTAAGATTTGAAATAGAAAAGGGCAAAATATTATTCTTAATTTTGATAGAAAGAAAGGAAAAATTTATACAGTAAGAAATTATGCTTTATTAGAAAAAAAAGGAAGGGCTAATTACCCTTCCAAAAGTTTATTGAGTTTTTGAACGAAAACGCTTTTTGAAACTGCTCCTACCTGTTTATCGACAACCTGACCATTTTTAAAGAAAAGAACCGTAGGAATGTTTCGAATACCGAAACGCATAGCAATTGCATTGTTATTGTCGACATCGACTTTTCCAACTACCACTTTGCCGGCGTATTCTTTACTCAATTCTTCTACAATTGGCGAAATCATTCGACACGGTCCACACCATTCGGCCCAAAAGTCAACCATAACAGGTTTATCAGATTTAATGACCATTTCATCAAAATTGCTATCAGTAAGTTCGAGTGCCATAATATTAAAATTTAGTTATTTGATTATTTAAAACCTTTTTTATCGAAAAAAGTTCAAGCAATGTTAAGTTGAACAAACGGAAAAGAATGGATAAAGTTAAGAAAATCATTCGAAATTTTTATTTTAAAAGTTCGCGAAACACAATCGACCTTCATATTGTTTGCAGGATCGAGTAGAGCGATTTTAAGGGTTAATTTTCCGGGATTTTCTTTGACATTTTTGACCAATTGCTGAACAAAATCATCATCAATTTGATCGTAAGGGATAGTAAGCTGAACATATTTAAGCAATTCTTCCCTTACATCGGCCAGGTGTAAAACGCGTGTAATTTTAAATTCGAGTTCATTGCGGTTACCAAACTCACGGGGCTGAATTTTTGCCTTAACTAATACCATCCATTCTTTTCTGAACATACGTTCGAACTGGTCGAAATCTTTTCCGAAAAGATTAAATCGGAAAGTACCGTTGTAATCCTGTAGGGTGACCGACAAATAGGGTTTGTTGTTTTTAGTAATTCCCGAACGTGCTTCGACCACTAAACCACCCACAATAACCTCTTTTCCTTTAAGAGGCGTAAGGTCGTTAAGATCGGCAAGTTGGTGGGTACATACATTTTCAAACTCAAATTTGTAGGGGTCGAGCGGATGTCCCGAAAGGTAAATTCCTATAAGATCTTTCTCACGGTTAAGCTGCTCGATGATAGTCCAATCCTCATCCACCACAGGTACTTTTGGAGGGGGTATTTGCAATCCAGTACCGTTGTCGAACATATCGAAAAGTGTTTGCTGTTGCGAGCGTTTTTCTTCTTGCATGCGAATGCCATACTTCATCAGTTGTTCGACAAAGCTTGTCTGACCGTCGCTGGCGAAGTAATGAGAGCGTTTTATGCCAAAACTGTCAAGAGCGCCCGCAATTATTAAATTTTCGATAATCTTGCGGCTAATGGACGTATAGTTTAAACGACTAAAAAAATCGTAGACATCTTTGAAGTGTCCATTTTTCTCACGTTCTTCGATAATGCTCGATACAGCACCTTCACCAATTCCTTTTATTGCAGCAAGACCAAACCTTATATTCCCTTTTTTATTTACGGTAAAAGTTTCGCGACTTTCGTTGATATCGGGGCCGAGCACCTCAATACCCAACCGACGGCACTCTTCCATAAAAAATGTTATTTTTTCTATACTCGAGGCATTATTTAGCACGGCAGCCATATACTCGGCAGGGTAGTGTGCTTTCAGGTAGGCTGTCTGATATGCCACAAAAGCATAACAGGTACTGTGCGATTTATTAAATGCATACGAGGCAAAAGCTTCCCAGTCGGTCCAGATTTTTTCCAATATTTTAACATCGTAACCTTTTTGCGAGGCCTGTTCTATAAATTTAGGCTTAAGCTTGTCGAGAGTCTTCCGATCTTTTTTGCCCATTGCTTTACGTAATAAATCGGCATCACCCTTCGAAAAACCTGCTAATTTCTGCGATAGCAGCATAACCTGCTCCTGATAAACGGTTATGCCGTAGGTGTCTTTCAGATATTCTTCCATTTCGGGCAGGTCGTAGGTAATAGGTTCTTTGCCATGTTTACGGGCAATATAATTGGGAATGTATTCCAGAGGTCCAGGTCGATACAACGCATTCATGGCGATCAAATCGTTAAACGAGTCGGGTTGTAACTCGCGAAGGTATTTTTGCATGCCTGGACTTTCGAATTGGAATGTACCGTTGGTTTCGCCCCGTTGGTATAGCTCAAATGTTTTTTTATCGTCGAGGGGTATGTTATCGATATCGATAGTAATACCGTGATTCTGATGGATGAGCTCCAGAGCGTTTTTTATGATGGTCAGGGTTTTAAGACCCAAAAAGTCCATTTTAATAACTCCTGCCTGTTCAATAACTTTACCTTCGAACTGGGTGACATAGAGGTCGGCATCCTTCGCAATAGCGAGTGGAACAATATCGGTAAGGTCGGTTGGTGCAATGATGATACCTGCGGCATGAACACCCGTGTTGCGTACCGAGCCCTCGATATTTCTGGCTTCGCGAAGAACTTGAGCTTTCAAATCGTCGCCCTGAATAATTTCGCGTAATTTGAGCACATCGGCAATCTCGTCGGCATTGAGGCCTTCTTTCTCCCGTAGGCCATTTTCTCCATCGATAGGGGCGTCGAATATTCGTTGTAAAGTTATTCCCGGACGTTCGGGGACTAACTTCGATAGCTCGTTGGTTTCGTTGAGGCTTAATTCAAGTACCCGGCCTACATCTTTTATGCTCATTTTGGCAGCCATGGTGCCGTAAGTGATTATTTGAGCCACCTGGTTACGACCATATTTTTTTACAACATAGTCGATCACTTTCTGTCGTCCCTCATCGTCGAAGTCGGTATCGATATCGGGCATGCTCTTACGATCGGGATTAAGAAAACGTTCAAAAAGCAGGTCGTATTTGATAGGGTCGATATTAGTAATACCAATGCAGTAGGCTACGGCAGATCCAGCGGCCGAACCACGTCCTGGTCCAACAAAAACACCCAGGTCACGGCCAGCACGGATAAAGTCCATCACAATTAGAAAGTAACCAGCAAACCCCATTCGTTCGATAATCTGCAATTCGTAATTTAATCGTTCTTCGATAGCAGGGGTAAGCTCGTGGTATCGTTTACGAGCTCCTTCGAAGGTTAGATGCCGTAAGTAGGCATCCTGATTAGCAAAACCTTCGGGAATAGGAAAATGGGGCAGCATGATATCGCGCTGCAGATTAAGTAATTCAACCTTGTCGACTATTTCGTTTGTATTATCAATAGCTTGTGGTATGTCTTTGAAAAGATGCGACATCTCGGCGGTTGTCTTAAAGTAGAACTGATCGTTATAAAACCCAAAACGCGTATTTTTAAGGTTAATCTCTTCGTCGTCGAGATATTCTTTGGCAATAGGTGTACTTTTCTTCTCGCCGGTATTTACACACAACAATATATCGTGGGCGTTATAATCGGTTTGTTCGGTATAATGACTATCGTTGGTGGCTATAACCTTTACTTTATATTTTTGTGCCCATTTTAATAAAGTTTGATTTACTTTTTCTTGATCGGGAATAGCATGCCGCTGAAGTTCGATATAATAGTCGTCGCCAAAAATATCGAGCCACCATTTGAACTCGGCTTCAGCTTCTTGCTCGCTCTTCTGTAAGATGGCTTTTGGTACGTATCCTGCAAGACAACAGGTTGTAGCAATAAGCCCTTCGTGATATTTCAGAATCAAATCCTTGTCGATTCGTGGATATTTCGAATAGTACCCTTCAATAAATCCCAGAGAAGAGAGCTTTACCAAATTTTTATAACCTTGCTGATTTTTGGCTAACAAAACTTGATGAAAACGCTGGTCTTTCTCGCCTCGTGTAAACGAATGCCGAAATCTATCGGCCACTACATAAAATTCGCATCCTACAATGGGTTTTACCTTTACGCGTTTATCGGAAGGATCGTCGGGATTGAGTCGGTGATTGTAAGCCTCGGCTACAAATTCAAAAACTCCAAACATATTGCCATGGTCGGTAATGGCCAGAGCAGGCATACCATCGGCAGCAGCTTTTTTGAAGAGCTTTTTTATGTCCGACGCTCCATCGAGCAGAGAGAATTGTGTATGAACGTGTAAATGAGAAAATTTCATTTTAGATTAGGTTATTATTCGGGCCACCTCAAAGTTAAACCTAATTGTTTATTTATTGGAAAGCTGTTGATAAATACTGAAAACTCTTAAAAACAATAACATATGTAAGTTTTGGAGAGTTGTATGTATGCACTTCGCTAATAGTGTTATTTTTTACTGATTCATGCGAATGTGCAAGTACATGTTTTATAACTTGTTTTGTATGTAGGGAATGGTAATTTTTTTAGTTACTTTTACTATTCACAATTTAGCTAATTCTGATGTTTTAAAATTCTTTAAAAATGAGGGGTATAATTCTTTCTTTTTTCTTCATATTTTGTACAAATCTATCAGCTCAAACTGAAGGGCTGATGGTTCGAATTGCCGAGATTGAAGTTGATTCTGTTTATTTAAAAGAGTATTTTCAAATTTTAAAAACCGAAGCCAGAGAATCAATAAAAAAAGAACAAGGGGTAATCTCAATTTTCCCCATGTACCATAAAGATAAACCAAATCATATCGTTATATTGGAAGTATATATTGATAAAAATGCCTATGAAAAACACCTAAGTTCACCTCATTTCATCGAATATAAGACAAGCACAAAAAAAATGATTAAATCGCTCAAATTGGTGGATATGCAAAGTCTCGATCTAGAAATGATGAAAGAGATATTTAAAAAGATAAACTAAAAGAAACTAGAGCAATAACAGGATAAGAACAATTTTTTGAATTATTTGTTTGGATAAAAAAAAATAAAGCTATGGGATACACACTGGGTTTAGGGGAAAAAGCCCCTTATTTTCGGTTAAAGGGAACCGATGGGAAGGAATATTCGATCGACGATTTTAAGTCGAAGTATCTGGTTGTGTTTTTTACCTGCAACCATTGCCCTTATGTTTTGGGATCGGACGAAGTGACTCGAAAAACAGCTGAGAAGTTTATTCCGTTGGGAGTAACTTTTGTGGGTATTAATTCCAACAGTCCAAATACATATCCAGAGGATAGTTACGAGAATATGGTAAAGCGTATTGAACAATACAAGTTTCCGTGGTATTATTTACACGACGCCACTCAGGATATTGCTCGCGCTTATGGGGCATTACGTACACCACATTTTTATGTTTTCGACGAGAACCGTAAATTGGTTTACACTGGCCGAGGGGTCGACAGCCCCCGCGATGTATCGAAGATGACTGTGAACGATCTTGAAAACGCACTAACCGATTTGGTAGAAGGGCGTCCTATTCGGGTACCCATAACTAATCCTATTGGATGTAATATTAAATGGGAAGGAAAAGATCCCAAATGGATGCCAGCCGAAGCCTGTGACTTGGTTTAGATTGAAGATGCGATAATGGCGAAATTTTAAATCTTGCTCAACGACATTGTTGCTTCGTAGAGTTCAGACACTGACAATAAATGAGTCTTGATATAACTAAAAAAGCTTAGCTCGATGCTAAGCTTTTTTAGTTTGAGATGGTTATTGAGCAAGAATAGTTTTTTGGCTAATATAGTGGAAATGGGGTCCGAAACGTTCGAAAGCTGCTTTTTCGAGCGACTCCTGATGCATAGGATGAGCAATGCTAATGAGTAATCGGGCACGTTCCTGTAAGCTTTTACCATAAAGATTTACAGCCCCATATTCGGTTACCACCCAATGAATGTGAGCACGCGTCGAAACCACTCCCGACCCAGGCAAAAGGGTTGGACAAATTTTACTTATCCCTTTAGGTGTAATACTGGGCATAGCTATAATAGCCTTACCCCCCTTCGAACGCGAGGCACCGTATATAAAGTCTACTTGACCTCCAACACCAGAATAATGTTTTGTACCTAATGAGTCGGCTCCAACCTGACCGGTTAAATCGATTTGAAGTGCTGAATTAATAGCGGTAACTTTAGGGTTTTGGGCGATAATAAAGGGATCGTTGGTATATCCTACATCCATCATCAGTACCTGGGGGTTATTGTGGATGAAGTCGTAAACTTTTTGTGAACCCATAAGGAAAGTAGCAACAAGCTTGCCTTTATCTATTGCTTTGTTAGCACCGTTGATTACTCCTTTTTCAACCAGAGGTAACACCCCATCTGCAAACATCTCGGTATGAATACCCAAATTTTTATGATTACCCAGCTGAGCAAGCACTGCATTAGGGATAGCACCGATTCCTAACTGCAGACAAGCTCCATCCTCGATTAACTCGGCACAATGCTTTCCGATAGCTGTTTCAATTTCGTCGGGCACGTTAAAATGTGCCGGCTCGAGTGGGGTGTTGTCTTCAACAAAAATATCGATCATTTCCATCGGTATCAATGCATCGCCAAAGGCACGTGGCACATTGGGATTGACAACGGCTATAACTGTTTTAGCCATTTCAACTGCAGCTAGCGTAGCATCGACTGAGGTTCCCATCGATACGTATCCATGTTCGTCGGGGGGACTTACCTGAATCATTGCTACATCGCAGGGTAGGTAACCATCACGATAAAGACGCTGGGTTTCGCTCAGAAATACCGGAATATAGTCGGCATATCCGCTTTGAACAGCACATCTTACATTGCCTCCAACAAAAAATGCATCGTGTTGAAAAATTCCCTCAAACTCAGCATCAGCATAGGGTGCAGGTCCTTCGGTATGCAAATGATGAATGTGTACATCGAAAAACTCTTTTCTTCTTCCTCTCTCAATTAATGCTTTTATCAAACATTGAGGAGCCGAAGCAACACTGCTAAAATGTATGTGGTCGCCCGATTTGACAATCTTTACGGCTTCTTCGGGGCTAACAGTTTTATAATTTTTAACGATCATGGCTTAAAATTTTGAAGCGGCAAAATTATAAATTCTTCACTTTCAACCTACTTTTTATTGTTATTTTTTTCACTAAGAATCAAAATATTGATAATCAATTAAATTTATGTTTTTCCGTCCTGAAATGTTCTGGAATTATTTACATGAAAAAATCCCGGGCTTGTGACCCGGGACGAAAAAACAAAATATCATTTCAATTTTATTTTGTTGTTGCAACTGCAACAAATCCTCCTCGCGGTTTTATAATAAGATTAATGTCCGATTTATCCATCTTGTACTGATGGAATGTACGGTTGTTTTCTCCATCGGTAATTATAGTGATTCCTTTAGCTTTTGGATCTATTTTTCTAAGATCGAAAGTTAAGGGCTGCTCAGTTTCCTGGGCATTAATACCAGCAATGTACCAAATCCCATTTCCTTTTCGGGCCAAAACAACATATTTTCCCGGTATACCATCGACAAATTTTATGTCTTCCCAAATTTCGGGAATCGAGGACATGAAATGTTTGACGTAGGTTGGTTGGACAGCCATTCCTTGAGGTATCTCGGCAAAGTGTTGTATGCCCGACTGGAACAAGATCGACAGGGCTAACTCAAATGCATTTGATGTTATTCGTTTAATATTGGGTACTTCGGAAAAGGCTACTGGAGTAAAGTCCATTGGGCCGACTACGTTTCGTGTAAAAGGAAGTACAGTACAGTGCTCGGGTTGCTTATCGGCATTAGCTTGCTCGAAAGTAACAAACTCAAATCCCTTTACGGCTTCCATAGTCATAAGGTTGGGAAAGGTACGATTCCAACCTCGTGGTATAGTAGCGCCATGAAAATTTACAAGCAACTTGAATTCGAGCGCATCTTTCAATATATCTTGATAGTATGCCATCATCGACTGCCCATCGCCGCCAAAAAAATCGACTTTTACTCCAGCAACACCCATTCGGCTTATTTTTTCGAACTCTTTTCTGCGAGTATCTCTATCGAACATGAGATTTCTCGGGGTTAGCGGTGCTGTATTCCAATCGCCTGCCGAATTATACCATAAAAGAATTTTTACATTTTTTTGTTTACCATAGTCGACCAGTTCCTGAATCTTTTCGTAACCAATTTGTTTATCCCAGTACGCATCGATTAGGCAGTATCGCCAATGCATCTGCGAAGCAAACTCAATGAATCTTTTTTGAACTGAATAAATGGTTGAGTCGTCTTTAAGTAATACCCACGACCAGGCTGCTTGGCCGGGTTTTATAAACGAGAAGTCGGTACTTATGGCTTTATCGGCTAAGTCGGTCGTAATTGTCGATTCAACAATGGTACCAAGGGTCTCGCCCACAATTATCACTCGCCATGGTGATAACATAGGCAAACGGCCGGTTGGGTAAACGGGTGCTTTTTCGCTCGTAGTTTCGAGAGATTGAGGGAAGGTAATAGCATACTCTCCATCGGGCGACTGAGCCGAAAGTCGAGAACCACAATAATTTTCCCTTACATTGGTTTCGGTTATCAATACCCAGTGATTTCCTGAAAAAAACAGTGCAGGAAAGGACCAGCCGGCTTGCTGTGGTGCAGCTGTACCTACAGGTACATCGATGAAATAATTTTCTTCGTACGATGGTTGAGTTGAACTCCATCCTGTGCGGGCATCGGCATGAGGATGCAGCCATGCACGAGCCTCGATGGGAAAATGAAAAGAAGTAAACTCTCGTTCTACCACTATCGCTTCGTTTGAGGTTTCGGGTAATTGATACCGAAAGGCTACTCCGTCGTTCGAGACTCGAAAAACTATGTTTATTCTTCTTTTGTCACTATTTTTCAACTCAAGCAGCAGTTCATTAGCTTTATATGTGCAATGCCTTCTCTTTCCAGTTAAAAGCTCGTACCGGTCGGTAACAATTCTTACTGGATGGGCTTTTATAAGAGATAGAGAATCGTAGAAATTAGAATTACTTAACCTAAGTCCAAGCTGAGATGGTTTTATAATGGTTGAGCTATTGGATACTACTGTGTAAGATAGCGATCCTTTTTCTGAAAGAAATATTTTTACTTGAAGTTTGCCATCTGGACTTTCAACTTCTGCAGCAGGTTTCCCCAAAACTTTTAAAGACATTAACATAATTGTTAAAATAATAGTAGCAGTTGTTTTCATAGCAGGTTATTTTTCAATAAGTTAGCAAAAAAGTTATTCTTATTATTACTTACCTCAAGAGTCTTATATAATAAATGCCTCCAGCCAATGAACCATTTTCAGGGACAAATTTGACTGTGTAGGTTCCCTTTGCCGATTCGCGTATTACCTTAGGAATTTCTATTTCCTGGTCAAAAAAACGATCACCTTTATCACCCTTTAGACAAATGGTAGCAATTTTGATATCGTTCATCCAAACATCAAAAGTACGGTTATTATCGAGTCCGAAGAATGTAAGAGAAAGATATTTTGCTTCATTTTTTGGATCGGCAAGTTCGTACGAGAACCAACCAAAGGCATGACGCCAGAAACGATTTTGATTTATACCCCACTCAGTATTTTCGCCTTTAAAATTATGACCTACCTCCGATTGCTGCTCTCCGGGTGCCACTTCGTCGATTGTTCTCTGTTGAAGGGCAAGCCGTTCATTTTCTCTTGTTCGCAATGTTTTTTGTTTTAATTCGAGTTGTTGTTGATTAAGAACAGGAAAGTAGAGGGTATAACGTGTAGCTTGTAACTCGTAAAATGGACGCAATTGAACATAAGTCGGTTCATTTTTACTTGTGAGGACGGGCATGGAAAAAATCAGTTTTTGTGCATCTAATATTTTTATGCTGTTTATCCAGTTTTTATCGTTGGCCAATATGTAAGGCTGTTCGTCGATTGGATACAAGGGACCGTTGGCAACATGAGCCATTCGTGAATCATCAGCCCAAAGTCCTAGTTGATTAGCCGTATCGCAGGCAGCTGCCAGTACAATGGGACCATACAGAACCGATGCCCAATGAGAACTGTCGGGTAAATATTCGACCGATAGGGTTTGAGGTAACGAAACGGTAACTATGTCGTTGTTTTTCCATTGTCGACTAATCTCGATATAACCGTTTACCGAGGCTAACCGAATGGATTTTTCTTTGTTAACCTGAATCTCGAGACTTTCCGATTTTATCCAGGCTGGTTTTCGAATACGAAGGGTTACTTTAATAGATTTTGGAGTAATAATTCGCAGTTTGGTTAACGATTCGTTCGGAAAATTGGTTTGCTGAATGACTTCGATTTGCTTTTCTTTCCAATATAAACGCGACGCAATAAACAAATTTACCCAAAGTGTATCAGTGGTATGAGCATAAATTAGTTCGCCGTATTTTGCATGATTTTCCATACCGGTTCCCACACAACACCAAAATGAATTTTCGACAGTAGAATATACCCTATAATGACAGGGATGTATGGGAGTAAAATAGACAAATCCCCCTTTGTCGCGGTTTATGGATGAAAGGATATGGTTAAAAAGGGTTCGTTCGTAATAGTCGATATATTTTTCTTTTCTAGTCGAAAGAAATAACAATTTGGTAAGTTTAAGCATGTTATAGCTGTTGCAGGTTTCGGGTCCTTGGTTCGATTCTATCATAGAACTAAAGTCGGTTGGGGGATTAAAATGCTCACGGACGCCGTGGCCACCAAAAGACACAGAATATTTTTCTACTACTAAATCCCAAAAAAATTGAGCTGCACGATCCCACTCGGGATTTTGAGTAGCATCGGCTACACATTTAAAGCCAATGACTTTTGGTATTTGAGTATTGGCATGCAGGCCACTTAACATATCTTTTCCTTCGATCAGAGGTTGTAAAATCGCGCGATGCGAAAATCGTTGAGCCAGATTGATGTATTTTTTGTTACCCGAAATTTGTCCAACCTGAGTAAATACTTCGTTGAGACCACCGTGTTCGGTTGCGAGTATTTGCTGTATTTGTTCGTCGCTAAGGGGTTGTGTAAGGTTGTAAAACCAGTCGGTAAGTTTAATCAAAATATCAAGAGCTCTTGGCTGATGAGCATAAAGGTAGGCATCGCGAAGGCCGGCAAAAGTTTTATGCAGATTGTATAAGGGTACCCATCTATTACCCAAAGAAAAACTTGCTGCTTGAATTTTTCCATTGCGAATATCGTTCCAAAGACTCTTTCCGTCGGGTATGCCCCCCACATACCCATCGCCGTTTTTTTGTTGACAGCTGTCGAGCCACGAGAGCATGTACTTGATTCGTTCGAGCAAAAGTTTCTCCTTAGTTATTGCATACATCATCGAGATAGCCGAAAGATAATGACCTGCAGTGTGGCCGTCGAGACCCATGCTCTCCCAGTTAGGATAATTTGGTTTGAGTGGTTTTATTTCCGACTCTTTAAGAAAAGGGGCAAGCAATCGATCGGGATCTAATGCCAAAAGATACTTTAGATCTGCTTGTTCGGCCTGATAAATAGCGGATCCTGGTAGTAAGTTTACATTTTCAAGTTCAAAGTCTTTCAGAGAATTACCTTCAAGCTTTATAAGTATCCCGAATAACAGTACAAAAATAGGAAGTGAACTTTTACTCATTTGAATTATAATTTTTAACAGACAAAATTTACTTTAAAGCTAACACTTGATCATCAGAACAAAGTAAATTTTTTTTTGAGCAACAGAGGTGGACAAAAAGAGAATTTTGCAGGAGGGATGTTGAGAAAAAAAAGCCCGACTCTGATAAGGTCGGGTTGAAATGGATGAAAGATTTTTTGTTTTATTGCTAGTTAATTTTTACAAAATTCTTTAGATAGATCATTTAATGCTAATGATTTGAGATTCCTTTTCAGAAGACGAATATCTCTTAATAAAAGCAGATGAGGTTTTTTACTTCGGAAAAAACTTTTTCTGGAAGATAAGAAGAAAAATAACTCCTATTGTTATAGCCGAGTCGGCAATATTGAAGACAGGACGAAAAAAGACAAACTCCTGTCCTCCCCAAAAGGGTATCCAGGTGGGTAATGTAGTTTGGATAATAGGAAAATAGAACATATCGACCACCTTGCCGTGCAAAAAGCCTGCATAGCCACCTTCGGGAGGAAACATACGGGCAACCTGGTAATAACTTTCGTTAAATATCATGCCATAAAAAGCGCTGTCGATCATATTTCCTATAGCACCTGCCAGAATTAGCGATATGCAGATAATGAGTCCTACATGCGCATTCTTTTTTATCAGGGTATAAAGATAATATCCAATTGCACCGATGGCCAGCAAACGAAAGATGCTAAGAAAAAGTTTTGCATAGTCACCGTCGCCCAGCTCAATGCCAAACGCCATTCCTCTATTCTCTGTAAAATGGATTATAAACCAGTCGGTAATTTTAAATTCTTGCCCCAGAAACATGTGCGTTTTGACCCAAATCTTAAGCAATTGGTCGATTAATAATACGACGATAATGATTAGCCAGGCAAGTTGACCTTTACGTTTCATGCAAAAAGTTTTAACCTATTAAACAAAAATATAGCATAGCCCATCATCACAATAATTTGTGGCGATGGGTTATGCGTTAGAAATACATTATTTTGCTCCACCTTGTTTGGCTTCAATGCTTAGGGTTGCATGAGGAACAGCCATCAGACGCTCTTTGGGAATAAGTTTTCCTGTTTCGCGACAAATTCCGTAAGTTTTATTTTCGATACGCACTAACGCTGCCTGCAGATGCTGGATAAATTTCAGCTGACGCTGAGCCAAACGACCAGCTTCCTCTTTCGATAGAGTAGCAGCCCCTTCTTCCAATACCTTAAAAGTTGGCGAGGTATCTTGGGTATCGTTACTCCCCGATTGGGTAATCGCACTCTTTAAGAGTTCGTAATCTTTCATAGCCTGATCAAGCTTCTCGAGAATGATTTTCTTGAATTCCTCAAGCTCCTCGTCCGAATATCTTGTTTTTTCTGCCATATGGTTTAGGTTTTTATGTTAGGTTCTCTGTTTAATTAGCTTTTATACGTTCAACCCTCACGAATGTTTGTATTTCATCGTCGAGCTCGATTAATTTTTTGTTATCGTGATGAATATCGTCTACTATCTTTAATTCTGCAGCTAAAGTTTGTGAAGAAATGTATTGCCTGTGATTCTCAACGGCTTCGTTTATAGCATCGTGTTTTACAATTTCAATTTTAATCTTATCTGTAACATCGAAGTCGCTTTCTTTTCTGATGTTTTGAATTCTATTGATTAGTTCTCGTGCAATGCCCTCCTGTCTTAATTCTTCAGTAATCTTAATATCAAGAGCAACCGTAACTTTATCTTCTGTTGCTACCAACCAGCCGGGAATATCTTCCGATGTTATTTCAACGTCTTCGAGGGTAAGGGGTATTGTTTGTCCTTCAACTACGATACTACCTTCACCTCTCTCCTCGAACTTATATATATCGTCTTGAGTAAATGCGGTTATAGCAGTCGTGATACCCTTCATTAGCTTGCCATAACGAGGGCCAAGAGTTTTAAAGTTTGGTTTAATTTTCTTTATAAGTACCCCTTTGGTATCTTTTATAAATTCGATATCCTTCACATTTACTTCGGTAAGGATAAGGTTTTTGACAGCCTTGATCTGTTCAATCATTTTGGGGTCGGTAGCCGGTATAAGAATTTTGTGGAGTGGCTGTCGTACTTTAATATTCACTTTTCTACGCAAGCTAAGCACCATCGAAGAAATCTGCTGGGCTAGCTCCATTTTTTGTTCCAGGTCTTTATCGATAAATTCTTTCTGAGCCTTTGGAAAATCGGCCAAATGAACCGAGAAATGATTTTCGCGTTTAGTACAGTTATTTAGGTCGGAATAAATTTTTTCGGAATAAAACGGCGCAATGGGTGCGGCAAGCTTAGCAACTGTTATCAGGCAAGTATAAAGGGTTTGGTAAGCGGCTATTTTATCGTTTGAATAAGCGCTACCCCAAAAACGTTTACGATTGAGACGTACATACCAATTACTTAGGTTCTCGGTAACAAAGTGTGCAATAGCACGGCCTGCTTTTGTCAGGTCGTAATTTTCGTAATGTTCATCGACCTCGGCAATAAGCGAATTGAGCAATGAAATAATCCATCGATCAATTTCGGGGCGCTGCTGCAGGGGTATTTCTTCTTCCTGGTAGGTAAAGCCATCGATATTGGCATAAAGGGCGAAGAAAGCATATGTATTGTAAAGCGTACCGAAAAATTTACGCATTACCTCATCTACCCCATCGATATCGAATTTAAGATTATCCCATGGGTTTGCGTTGGTTATCATGTACCATCGAAGAGGGTCTGATCCGTACTTCTCAATTACATCGGACGGTTCAATTGCATTACCGAGCCTTTTCGACATTTTGTTGCCGTTTTTATCAAGAACCAACCCATTGGATATTACATTTTTAAAGGCAACCGATTCGAAAAGCATAGTGGCAATAGCATGTAAGGTGAAGAACCAACCACGGGTTTGATCAACCCCCTCGGCAATAAAATCGGCTGGAAACTCGCCTTTCAGATCATGCTCAAATGGGTAGTGCCACTGGGCATAAGGCATAGCTCCACTATCGAACCACACATCGATGAGATCAGGCTCACGATACATGGGTTTACCCGATGGGGATACCAGAATGATTTCGTCGACAAAGGGTTTATGCAGATCTATCTTGCTGTAATTTTCGTTCGAAAAATCGTGGGGATCAAAATCTTCGAGAGGGTTTTTAGGCATAAAACCTGCTTCGACTGCTTTTTGGGCTTCGGCCTTAAGTTCAGCCAACGAACCAATACATTTTTCTTCCTTTCCATCGGTTGTACGCCAAATGGGTAGGGGAGTACCCCAGTATCGCGAACGAGAAAGATTCCAATCCTGTAAATTTTCGAGCCATTTGCCAAAGCGTCCGCTCCCAGTCGATTCGGGTTTCCAATTGATGGTTTGATTGAGTTCGATCATTTTCTCGCGGTATGCGGTAGTCTTTATAAACCACGAATCGAGCGGATAATATAATACAGGTTTGTCGGTACGCCAGCAATGAGGGTAGCTGTGAATATATTTCTCAATCTTAAAAGCTTTATTTTCAGCTTTAAGCTTTGTTGCAATGTAAACGTCAACTGTTTCGTCTTCCTCGGTAAGGTTGGGATCGTACTCGTTTTTAACGAAACGACCGCTTAGATCGCCACAGCCATCAATAAATTTACCTTGCTTGTCGACGAGGGTAAGCGAACCTAATCCGTACTGGCGGGCTACACGGTAATCGTCGGCACCGAAGCTGGGTGCAATATGCACAATTCCAGTCCCGTCTTCGGTAGTTACAAAATCGCCGCAAACTACTTTAAATGCATCGCCATTGGTTGGCTGTTGATAGGGTAAAAGTTGTTCGTAGCGTAAATGTTCGAACTGCTTACCTTTATATTCGGCAAGTATACGATAGGGAACCTGCTTATCGCCCTTCTGATAACTTTCCAATTCTAAATCTTTATTTTTTTCGGGGAAATAAACCGGTAATCGATCTTTAGCCAATATTACAGTAATGGGTATACCTGTATATGGATTGAATGTACGGACTTTAACGTATTCAATATCGGCACCAACAGCCAGTGCTGTATTTGATGGAAGTGTCCATGGTGTAGTGGTCCATGCTAAAAAGAAAACATCGGTATCGGTATCGGCAAAAAGAAACTCCGACTGCTGATTGCGAATAATCTTGAATTGGGCTACCACTGTAGTATCTTTAACATCACGATAACATCCGGGTTGGTTGAGCTCGTGCGAACTTAGACCTGTTCCGGCAGCAGGCGAATAAGGCTGAATGCTATAACCCTTATAAAGCAGCCCTTTTTCGTATAATTTTTTCAGTAAATACCACAACGACTCAATGTATTTGTTGTCGTAGGTAATATAGGGGTCGTTCATGTCGATCCAGTATCCGATTTGTTCGGTAAGTTCTTCCCATTCGCGGGTATATTTCATTACTTCTTTGCGACAAATCTGGTTGTATTCGGCAACACTAATCTTTTTACCTATATCTTCTTTTGTAATGTTAAGCATTTTTTCTACCCCAAGCTCAACAGGAAGACCATGGGTATCCCAACCGGCCTTACGTTTTACGTAAAACCCTTTCATAGTTTTATATCGGCACACTACATCCTTGATAGTGCGTGCCATCACATGATGTATACCGGGCATTCCGTTAGCCGAAGGGGGACCTTCGTAAAATACAAAGGGTATACAGCCTTTACGCTGTTCCAGTGTTTTTTCAAAGGTGTTTTCTTCTTTCCACCGTTTTAGTATTTCTTTGTTAATTGCCGATAAATCAAAATCGCGATACTCTGCAAACTTCATTGCTATATTGATATAACTAACTCGTAAACAATATTTTATAAAAAGTCCCCTTTATGGGTTTTCCTAAAAAATCATGCAAAGATAGACGCATGAAATAAAAAAAAAAAGATTTTTTGAAGTAAGCTACTTTATACTTTAAAAACCGTTGGTTTGTCGACGAAAAAAGAAAAAAACCTTTTCAATCGAATTTGTGTTTTACAAAATATAACTATGCAAAAAGTCCAAAGAATTTTTCAAATATCGAAAATCTGTTTTTTTCCGCCATCAGAATGTCCTTTGTATTTTACTGCAATCTGCTAAAATATTCGTTAACTTCCTATAACTAGCGCTCAAAAAGCTTCAAAATGAAAGTACATAGTCATTAGAGTGACAAATCAGAAAATTCTAAGTGGTTGTTATAGAGCAATAAAAAAAAATTATACTTAATATCTCATCTATATATTTCTTAAAAAAAATTTATTTAATAATCTGATTATTAATAATTTAGATATTATCATTTTCTTGAATAAATCTATAAACATCAGTTCGATATGCTGAATCGGGTTTTTACCAACTTAATTTTGAATATCGGAGTGGAAGTTCTTTTTTATCCATTCCCTATTAGCTAACTAAATTATTAACCTACTAAACAACCTTTTTATGAAACTACTCAGCCACTTTTTATTTCTACGCCGTTATCTGAAGACGGCATTTTCAATGGGTTTTTTTATCATGATGTTCCAAGGATTTCTGCTTGGACAATCCGATGGAATACCTCGAGGAGCCCAATTACCTTACATTCGCTATGAGTCCGAAAATGGACAGTATGGTGGTGGAGCCTCATTACAGCAAGCACCAACCTTTGATCAAAATCTTATTGCTTCCGAGGCCTCGAATCAAAAGTATGTTAGTTTACCATCCAATGGTTCGTATGTGCAATGGACAACAACTGCCATTGCGCGAGGTGTTACGCTTCGTTTTACCATGCCCGATGACAATACGGGTAACGGACTCTCCGGCTCGCTAAGCTTTTATGTGGGAAGCACACGTGTAAAAGTCATTAACCTATCGTCGTACTGGGCCTATCAATATTTTCCTTCAGGTCAGTACGAACCAGTGCAAACCTATTCGGCAGGAGCCAAAACTTTTATGCGCTTCGACGAGGTGCATTTTCGGCTTGATAATCCTATTCCTGCTGGTAGCGTAGTGCGCATTGTAAAAGAGAATGGCGATAATATTACTTATGGGGTCGATTTTATTGAATTGGAAGATGTACCAGCAGCCTTACCGGCCCCTACCAATTCGCTTAGTGTAACATCCTATGGAGCTGTGCCCGACGATAATAACGACGACCTTGCTGCTTTTAATGCATGTCTTGCAGCAGCTGCTGCACAGGGTAAAAATGTATATATCCCTGCTGGGAGGTTTATCCTTAGCGACAAATGGATAGTAAATGTGAGCAACATGAAAATACAAGGTGCCGGGATATGGTACACTGAGCTATATTTTTCGACCGACCGTCAGTTCTATGGGGGTATCATGGCACGTTCGACCAATGTCGAAATCTCGGATTTTTATATGAATACTGCCAACAACGATCGTTTTAAATACGACGAAGCCAATGCCCGGGTACCTGGCGATCCTTATAAAATTTATAAAGGTTTTATGGGTACCTATGGTAGTAATTCCAAAATACATGATGTTTGGATTGAGCATTTCGAATGTGGTATGTGGATTGGTGGATATGATCCTCCTTATCCTATCGATGTAACGGATGGACTCATAGTTTCGAGAGCACGTATTCGAAATAATTATGCCGATGGGGTAAACTTTTGCCAAGGTACCTCAAACTCGGTTGTTGAGTATAGTAGCATTAGGAATAGCGGCGACGATGGCCTGGCCATGTGGCCTAATAATTTCATGAATGCACCCCAGGAACGAAACAATATTTTCCGTTACTGTACTATTGAAAATAATTGGCGCGCTGGTGGTATTGCTATTTTTGGTGGTACAGGACATCAAATTTACCGCTGTATTATAAAAGACGGCGTTGCAGGTTCGGCTATTCGATTTACTAACGATTTTCCAGGATATACTTTCGAACAAAATGCACCTAAAATTATCTGTACCGACAACTATATCGAGAATTGTGGTACGAGTTACGATCTTTGGAATCAGAAACGTGGGGCTATTGAGCTCTATACTCCAAACGGCATTTACGATGTAGAGTTTAACAATACCATCATCATCAATTCGCAACGCCACGCAATTCAATTGTATGGCAATATTCGCAACATGGTATTCAATAATACTACTATTGATGGTACCGGTATGGACGCTTTTGTCGATCAACCGACGCTCGACGACTGGGGTGGTTTTGGTATTTTAGCTCAAGCAAGCGGTAATGTCACTTTCAATAATGTTAGCTTCAATCGAATAGAATCGTACAAGGCAGGTACCGATCCCATTTGGGGAAATATTAAAAATCACAACACTGCTTTTGTAATAGTCGTAAACAATACCAATGTTCCATTAACTGGTATCAGTCTTACCCCTACCTCTCTTTCGATAGCCGAAGGACAAACTTCACAGCTAACAGTTACTTTTACACCTACGAATGCTACCAACAAGAATCTAACGTGGACATCATCTAATACCAGCGTAGCAACCGTGGTAAGTTCTGGTACTGGGTTAGCTACCGTAACTGCTATTCGTACGGGCACTGCCACCATTACTGTTACATCGGCCGACGGTAATTTTAGTCGTACTTGTCAGGTAACCGTTACACCAGCTGTAAACATTCAGGCTACCGACCCCGATGCTGCAGAGGGCGGTAATACCGGCACTTTTGTGATAAGCACTTCTTCAACCGCATCCAATATTACTGTTGGGTACACTATTAGCGGTACTGCATCGGCTTCAGACTATACTCCTACTCTATCGGGAAGTGTAACCTTGACACCGTCGGCCCCTAGTGCTACCATTATAATTACTCCAGTAGACGATAATGTTTTTGAAGGTAGTGAAACCCTTACTTTAACCTTAAGTCCAGGTACAGGTTATGCCCTGGGAGGCAATACATCGGCTACTATCACTATTGCTGATAATGATAACCCGCCCTGCACTGCACCCATCATTGCTTATACTACTACAGCACCTGTTATCGACGGAAATATCGATAATATTTGGTCATCGGCACCTGCCTCCGCTATCAATAATGTGATTCTCGGAACTCGTTCGGCCGATTACTCGGCACAGTGGCGTGCTCTATCCGACAATAATAACCTGTATGTCTTGGTTGAAGTTAATGATGGTCAAAAATTCAACGACTCGGGCACAAGCTGGTGGGAAGATGATGTAGTTGAAATATTCTTAGACGGAGATAATAACAAGGGTACAACTTACGATGGTCTCAACGACTTTCAGTTAGGTTTCCGATACAACGATAATGTAGTTCAGGTTGGAGGAAATTCGGTTAACCGAACTACGGGAATTCAGTTCCGTACGGTTTCGACCTCTACAGGCTATATACTCGAAGCAAGTATTCCATGGGGAACAATTGGGGTAACACCTGCAATTGGCAAACGAATTGGTTTTGAGGTCGAAATTGACGATGATGACAACGGTGGTACACGCGATGCACAATATGCTGCTTTTGCTACAACCACCACTGCCTGGTCTAATCCTTCAGTTTTTGGCTCTGTATACATCACTACCTGTAGCTCCAATGTCGTTCCAGTAACAGGAGTGTCGGTTAGCCCGACAACAGCCAATATTTCGGTAGGAGGCACGGTACAGCTAACGGCAACTGTATCGCCAGCCAATGCTACCAATAAAAACGTAAGCTGGAGTAGCAACAATACGGCGGTAGCAACAGTCAATAGCAGTGGCCTTGTAACGGGCGTATCGGCAGGCACGGCTACGATAACAGTTACGACTCAGGATGGAGGGCGAACAGCTACATGTACGGTAACCGTAACTTCGTCGACTGTTCCAGTAACAGGAGTATCGGTTAGTCCGACAACAGCCAATATTTCGGTAGGAGGCACAGTACAGCTAACGGCAACTGTATCGCCAGCCAATGCTACCAATAAAAACGTAAGCTGGAGCAGCAACAATACGGCGGTAGCAACGGTCAACAGCAGTGGCCTTGTAACAGGCGTATCGGCAGGAACAGCGACAATTACTGTTACCACCCAGGATGGAGGTCGTACAGCTACTTGTGCAGTAACAGTTTCTGCACCATCGCAGACACCTTATAGTGGTTCCCCCATAAGCATACCCGGCACTATTGAAGCAGAAAATTTCGATAATGGTGGACAAAATATTGCCTACTACGATACTGATGCTACCAACAATGGAGGACAATATCGTACCAGCGAAGCTGTCGATATTGAAGTATGCTCGGCTGGTGGATTCAATATCGGATGGATGTACAGCGGTGAGTGGCTCGAATACACTATCAATGTCACTACATCCGGTAATTACAACTTCGACTGTCGAGTAGCTTCTGCAGTTGGAGGTTCGTTTGTGATCTTTATTGATAATGTTGATGTTTCGGGTACGCTCAACGTACCGAACACCGGAGGATGGCAAGTTTGGCAAAGCGTTACTCGTAGTGGGGTTGCATTAACTGCCGGAACACACATATTGAAAATCCAAAGTAATGGCGGGATGAATCTCGATAAAATTCTCATTTCATCGGCCACTTCCACCAATACATACCGTATAAAGAATCGCTGGCAAAATACATACCTGTATGATGCAGGAGATAGAGTAAGATATGCTTCAACAGCTTCAAATACAACCTACAACTGGCAACTCGAAAGTCTGGGTAACGGGCAGTATGAGATAAGAAATGTTTCGACAGGCGAATACATGCACATCGAAAATCTGCTGGGTTATGTACAATGTACTGCCCGTACACCAGGTTGGATGAGTTCGAGATGGACGCTTGAAGATGCAGGTAGTGGTTTTGTTCGTATCCGTAACGTATGGCAGCCGAGCTATTACATTCATATCGAAAATTTGCAAAACCAGGCACAATATGGCACTATTAATTCTGCCTGGTGGAGTGCAATGTGGTTGCTCGAACCAGTGAGTGGATCATCGAGACAGTTAGTCGATGTAATTGTGCCCGAAAGACAAATGGTTAGCTTATTTCCAAATCCTGTCAGCGAGGGTTGGGTCAGGGTAGAGATCCCCAATCTAAATCGTAAGGCCGAAATACGAATTCTCGACTATCAAGGTAGAACGGTTTTACATACCAGCGTTAACTCTGTCGAAAGCCGTCTCGATTTATCAGGATTAAAAGCTGGAGTATATATGATTCAAATTTTGCACGAAGGCAATAGCTATGTTTCAAAGCTGATGATTCAGTAGTACTAGTTTTCTTTTCAACAAGAACGGGGCTGCTGAGGAGTAGCCCCGTTCTTATTATAAATTACTTTGCTGCAATGTGTCTTTCGGCATGATAGGATGAGCGCACCAGAGGTCCGCTTTCGACGTAGCTAAAGCCTTTTGAAAGACCTATGTGCCGATATTTTTCAAAAATATCGGGATGTACATATTCGACCACAGGTTTATGAAGTTCAGATGGTGGTAAGTATTGACCAATGGTAAGTATTTTAACCCCAGCCTTTCTCAGATCGTCCATGGTTTGAATAACTTCAGATTCGGTTTCGCCTAATCCAAGCATAAATCCCGATTTAGTTACAACCCCTTTGGCCGAGAGATAGGTAAGCATTTCCAAGCTTCCACTATAGGTCGAAAGGCTGCGAATTCGAGGGGTAATACGTTCGACTGTTTCTACGTTGTGCGAGATAACTTCAGGGCCTGCGTCGATAATCTTATCGAGCCACTCGAGCTTACGTCGAAAATCGGGAATGAGCACTTCCATGGTTACACCAGGATTGATCCTTTTGATAGTACGGATGGTAAGTGCCCAGAAGGCTATCCCGCCATCTTCGAGGTCGTCGCGTGCTACCGAGGTAATAACGCAATGTTTAAGTTGAAGAATTTTTATAGCTTGAGCAACACGTCCAGGTTCTGCCCAGTCGACATCGGCAGGAATTGCTGTACGAACATTGCAAAAACGACAGTTTCGAGTACAACTATCGCCTAAAATCATAAAAGTTGCCGTACCAGCGTTCCAGCATTCACCTTTATTCGGACAATTGCCACTGCTGCAAATAGTATTAAGCTGATATTGTTCAATTAGCTTTTTGACTTTAGAATAGTTTTCGCCCTTGGGTAAGGGTACTTTCATCCAACGAGGTAAACGGAAGGTTCGCAATTGTTCCATAATGACCTTATTTCAATGCATGTTTAAAGAAGGTGTATAACATTTTAAAACATTTATCAGCTCTTATTGTTTAATTAAAAAAAGAATCTTATCTATGGCTGTTGCAAATACAACCTATCGTAAGGGCGAACAATTGTGTCGCGTAATAAATTTGGAATGGATTACTGAGTCTACCTATATTCTTCGTTTCGAGCGCAACGATACAGTTTTCCTTCCGGGACAATATCTTACGTTAAGTCGTGCCGATTGCCTCACGGCGCGAGAATATTCGATATATAGCGGCAAAACCGACGATTTTTTTGAGGTGCTCATCAAAGCAGTTCCAGAAGGCATTGTTTCGCAGCAGTTAAAAGAGCTTAAAACTGGCAATTTAATTCGTGTAGGAGGGCCGCATGGTAATTTTTGTCTGCCTGCACAGGCTCCAACTAATTTCCGTTATCTTTTTATAGCTACCGGAACAGGTATTGCGCCTTTTCACAGCTTTGTTAGATCATATCCAGGTCTCGATTACACCGTCCTTCATGGCGTGCGAGTGCAAAAAGAAGCCTATGGTATACATGATTTTGATCCTCAACGACATATTCTGTGTACGTCGAAAGACAATGGGAAATTCAATGGCAGGGTTACACAATATCTCGAAACAATGGAAGTTTCGCCCGATACTTTATGCTACCTTTCGGGCAATAGCCAAATGATTTTTGAAGCCTATGCTATGCTACGTAAAAAAAATATCCCTGTCAAGCAGATTTTTACTGAGGTATATTTTTAAATCCATTTAATTTCGATATCCCTAGAGCTAAAAAACTCCATAACCTGCTGAGGTTTGATGGTAAATCCTAGAACATAACCACCACCCCCCGAACCACACAGCTTAGGATAAAATATATTTTCTTCTCTTCCAACTTTTAAAGTGGAAACCATATGGGATGGAAAGAGAAAAGGAAAAATTTCGAATTCGAGAAGGCTAAGCTCTTTTATGCTCTTGATAAAATGCTTTGGTGCATAAAATAACTCATTAATGCATTGATTGTTAATCTCAATAAGTCGTTGGACAAGAGAATTAAATTGGTCATTGTTACGAAAATTGGACAAAAATTGTGTTACATAATCTCGGGTAGCAGCTTTAATATTAGTATCGATTAGAAAAATTTTGAAATCGAGTTTGTCGAGGGAGAAAGGAACTAATGAAACCTCCTGTTGCGATATGTGTATTGGTTTTTGTAAAAAACAAACTAACGGATCGATTCCCGAGCTGGTACCGTGCATGAATTGCTCCATCAGAGCGAGCTCTTTTTTGATTTCTGATAAGGGTTTTAGGAACTCATATGAGTAATTGCGATATATTTCGGCAGTTACTGCGCCCGAACTTCCTAAGCCATATTGAACCGGAATATCGGAAATGATGTCTAATCCAGTTTCCCAGTCTTTTTTTAGCTTTTTTAAATCGAGAAAATTGAAAATTGAAGGTTTGGATAAAAGAAATTGAATAAAGTCACATACCAATTTGTTTGAATCGGAAGGTTTAGAACTTTTAACTAGTTGACAGGTAAAGCCTGGAAAAGGTATTGCAAAAGCGTTTGAGCCAACTAAAACTGTATACTCTCCAAAAAGCAAAATTTTGGCAGGACTCATATTGCAGATTATTCGAATTTATGAAAGAATATTTGTTCTGGTCCTGAACCAAGCTTATCGAAAATAAATCTTGCCGAACTGCTAATAAACGGGCGAATACTTTCGTCGATAAATTGCCGAATGGGTACAGATTCCTCTATGGAGTAAAGCAAATGTACATTAGGTCCGGCATCGAGGGTAAAGCAAAGAGGGATATCTGTATGCTGACGGAATTTGCGGACTTGCTGGATAATAAAAAGTGTGTCGGGTTCCATTAAAATCCACGAAGGATTTGAAGTCATGAGTAATGCATGAAGTTGAAGTGCTTCGTTTTCAACAATTTCGGCAAAACGTTTACGGTCGTCGCATAATAAGCATCTTAAGATTTCCTCATGGTGTAAATTAGCCTGCCGGTAACGTGCCAGATGAAAGGGATGATTCTCCATCAGGCGATGCCCCTCGGAACTGGAAATGGCTTTCGGGGTATCGGAAACTACAATAATTGTGTCGGCATAATTTAAAAAAGTAGAATGCACTATTTTATTGATAGGAGTTGCATATTCGTCGGACGAACGGCGCACGTGCATAGTACGACCCCAGCTGACATATCCTCCATATATCGAACGAGCAGCACTACCCGAACCTAATCGTGCAATATACGAAGCACGTTCGTAGAAAGCATAGCCTATACCTTCGAACAATTGTTCCTCGACACTGCATAAACACAGGGCAAGCGAACTCATAAAAGCTGCCGATGAAGCAATACCCGATGAGTGAGGAAATGTGTTGTGACTCTGAATAGCTAAATGATATTTTTTTAAAAATGGCATTTCTTGTTCGGCAAGATAGGTGAGATACTTTTCAATTCGCTGCTGAAATGCCTCACTTTGTTTCCCTTCGAAAGTGAAATTTACAACTGGTCCTGAATCGCTATTTAAGGGTGAAAATAGAACTTCGGTAACCGATACTGAATCAGATAAAGTCATACTCAAGGAAGCATTGGCCGGTAGCTGATGCCCATGTTTACCCCAATATTTTATCAGGGCAATATTAGAAGGACTTTTCCACTTAACCTGAAAGCTGCTTTTTTGCATGTGCCAATTTGGTTTAATTTTTTTGACAAATTATTATATTGTAATTAATTTTTTTGTTTACATAACATTAGTTCTTTTAGCGGAATAATAGTAGTAAATCCACGACCTGAAAAATAGGAGACAATTTCGTTGTTTTCAAGAGGAGAAACCACAAGCCAAAAATCGCCCCCCCATGCTCCCAGCGATTTGATTTGTCCTGGAAAGGTTGGAAACAAAGTATCCTTTATTGGTTGTAAACCCAACTCTTTTGCAACAATTATTTCATGTTCACGGATGACATCATTTAATTCTTTAATGTTAGTTGCTTTTATAAAATTGTAAGTAATTTGACTGATTTGTTTAAGGGTAGATTCACTGAAAGATTGGAGAGTTTTAATAGCTTCTTGGGTGTTTTGCTTACTACCGCTGTAAACAAGATACAATTGATCAATAAACGGTGGAAAATAATTTATCGGTTCAATTTTAGGTCTAAAGTTTTCTAAACTATAGAGTATGGGAGTATTCACTGTTGCACAGGCTATGTCGTACCCCGATCCTTTAAACAATTGAAAATATAGGCGAAATGGATCAATTTCGGCCCATTGGCTTAAATTTACCATTAAGGTTGAGCTGCTTCCTAACCCCCAATTTATATTGAAATTACAAAAATGGGTAGTAACGTAGGAGAAACTATCATTTAGGAAAAAAGGGCTTTCGAGTCGAATATGCTGTAAAATTTGGATGATAAAATTTGCCTTGCTAATGTCGGTAGTCGATTCTATCTCGAAATTTGGAAGTTTCCATTTAGCTTCAAACCATAATCCGTTTATATCATAAGCTTTCCAATATAGATAGGGCTTTACCTCTTTTTTTTTATCGACGTGCATTTCTTGAAAACGGTTGAGAGGAATAGCCAGCCCTATTGCACCAAACATTATTGCATATTCGCCAGTAAGCAACAATTTTCCATTGGCTCTATAAACATTTTTCATAGCTATACCTGCCTATTTGAACGTAATTGCTGTAGAAATTCAGCAACAGCCTTGTAGCTTATATCGTGATTTTTAAAATGGTGCGAAGCTAGTTCCGACTCTGTTTGAGAAGCGTTGAGATGGTTGAGGATTTTAGTAAGATGCATTTTCATGTGTCCTTTCTGAATACCAGTCGTAACTAGCGCTCTTATAGCAGCAAAATGATTAGCCATACCCATTGCTGCGGCAATTTGCATTAAAGCAGGGGCGGTTGGGTTTCCAAGTATTTCAAGTGCTGTAGCAGCCATGGGATGTGCACGGGTAAGTCCTCCCACTGTACCCAAAGCAAGCGGTACCTGAAGAGTAAACCGGAAACGTCCAGTATAGATCTCGCATTTCGATAGAGAGGTATAAGTTCCCCCTCGAGCAGCATAGGCGTGTCCACCAGCTTCGATTGCACGAAAATCGTTGCCAGTAGCCAACACTACCGCATCGATGCCGTTGAAAATACCTTTGTTGTGTGTTACAGCACGATAGGGGTCGACTTGTGCAATTGCAATTGCTTGCGAAAATTTTTCGGCAAATTTCTTAGAACCTAAACCGGCCGATATGGGTTCAAGTTCATCAACTGGGCATTCGACTGAACATTCTACTAAACATTGGGGGGTGTAGTTTGAGAGAATTGCCATATTTACCTCACAATCTGCAAGCCGATCGGTAAAATGCTCTTCAAAAAATGCAGGAAGTTCTTTAGCCATGGTTTCGAGGCACGAATTAATATAGTTTGCACCCATGGCATCGGCTGTTTCGAAGTAAACCTGTATGCGATGATAATGACGAATCAGGTGCGTATAATCGGAATACTCAATGTCCAATACACCACCACCTCTTTTCTTCATATTCTCGCTCAGATATTCAACGCTCTCGAGAAGTAGCTTTTTAAGTTCTTCCCAATATGATTCAAGAATTGCTGAATTACCTTCCCAAAAAAAATGAATTTGTCCTACTTTGGTTGTGCCTATTATTTTTGTTCGAAAGCCACCCCTGGTACTCCAGAATTTAGAGGCATAGGATGCCGCAGCAACAACCGAACTTTCTTCGGTTACCATTGGTACCCAATATTGTTGCCCATTGATGTAAACATTGGGTACTATCCCCAGAGGAAGAAAGTAATTTGCTAAAGTATTTTCGGAAATATTATCGAGCATCTTTTGGGAACCACTCTCAATATCGAAAGCTTCCATACGATTTAGCAAATTCTCTGAGATTACCTGCATCTCGACTAATTTTTTTCTTCTTTCGGATTTCGAAAGTTTTGAGAATCCTTCAATCATAACACATTAAAGATATTTGCTGATTACCAATTTTAAGATCTCTGAAGTGCCTTCTCCAATTTGAAGGATCCTTTGATCGCGATAAAATCGTTCGATGTCCGAAGACTTAATAAGTCCGTAGGCGCCATGAATTTGAAGTGCCTGATCGGCAATTTCTTTAGCTATCTCGGAAGTATAAAGTTTGACAATGGCTGCTTCGCGACCATAGGGTAGTCCTTGATCTTTTAACCAACAAGCATGGTAGAGCGTATTGCGAGCAAGTTCTATTTTAACTTGCATTTCGGCTAATTTAAAACTGATGTCCTGAAACGTAATAAGGGTTTTACCAAACTGCACTCGTTTTTTGGCGTATTTAACAGCCATCTCGTAAGCACCTTGTGCTAAACCAAGTCCCATGGCTGCTATAGAAAGCCTACCCGAGCCGAGCGTTTCGAGCATTATACGCAGGCCTTGTCCCTCCTGTCCCAGCAAATTTTCTGCAGGAACTTTACAATTATGAAAGTATACTCTACCTGTATCGGCAGCGCGCCACATCATTTTATTCAGGATGGGCTCTTTTTTATAACCCGGGGTGCTACTTTCTACCAAAAGGGTTGAATACAATTTCTTCCCTGCTTGTTCGCCAGTACAGGCAAGCAAAGTCATACCTGCAGCTAGCGATGAGGACGAATTGGTAATAAAAATTTTTTCACCGTTAATTATCCATCCATCTGTATTTTTTTCGGCACGTGTCGAAACATTTTTTGCATCCGAGCCCGCATTGGGTTCTGTAAGTCCAAATGCCCATAATTTACTACCATCAATCAAACGAGGTAGAAAATATTTTTTTTGTTCTTCGGTACCGTAATGATAGATAGGTCCAAGTCCAAGTGAATTATGAGCTGCTACGGTAACTGCCTGCGAACCATCGATGCGAGCTAATTCTTCTACTGCTATGATATAAGAAAGTGTGTCTAAGTTTCGACCCCCGTATGTTTCGGGAATACACATACCAAATAAACCAAGCTCTCCCATTCGACGTGTAAGGTACTCGGAAAAAGTTGCCTTTTCATCAAGTTCTGCTGCTAAAGGTTGAATCTCGGTTTCCGCAAAATGTCTAATCTGTTCACGAAGAGCATGGTGACTTTCTTTTAGTAAATAATGATGCATTGTTTGCATAATCTTTCGAAAATTAGTTATTACTTATAGTAAACAATACTTGATTTGCTTTAACATTTTCGCCTACTTTCACATGTATGCCATCTACAATTCCTTCGTCGTAGGCGGTAAGTTTATTTTCGGTTTTCATCGATTCGAGTACAGCCAGGATATCTCCCTGCTTTACTTTCTGGCCTTCTGAAACCAAAATTTCTACAACTTTACCCGGTATGGGCGCTGAAATATTTCTCGAATTATCAGTTGTAATTACAGGTTTTTCTAGAAATCGTTCATCGGTAGTTAAAAATCGGTTTAAAATTATAGCTTGTCCTTTTCTGCCTTTACTTTCAAGATATAGAGTACCAGATGGGCCGAATGCATAAAAAACCCGATAGACAAGAGCCTCATCTGACGAGGATTTAGCGTTTACTCGAATATCAAAAGAGTTGGGGATGGAGTGGGTTGGTTCGAAGTTTATGCTAAAAATTTGATTACCGATATTTACACTCAGATTATTTGAATTTGAAAAGTAATGATAATATATGTGAATTTCTTTGTCGGCTATTTTCATGGATAGCGGGTAAATCATACGCCATCTTCCATATATTTGGGCAAAAGGTGATGAAAGTGTTTTGATTCGATGCTCGAAGTGTACAAAGGCAGAGGTTGCTAATAAAACCATCTCCGTACTATTTAAGGAAAAGTCGTGATCTATAGAGTCAATCAGTTGAGGTAAAAATTGCTGCAAACAGGTGGTGTGAATTTGATTTTTTTTGAAAAAATCTGAATTGATGCAGGCACGTAATAGTGGTAAATTGGTTTTAGCACCTAAAATAACTGTTTGGTTTAATGTTTCAATCATTTGCTCAATGGCCTGATTTCGGTCTGAAGCCTTAACAATAACTTTTGCTAAGAGCGAATCGAAATCAGTGTTAATTTCCTGACTATCTTGCAGATCGGCTTCAATTCTGACAAACGGAATCTCCGGAAGTCGCACCAGTTGAATCGTCCCCCCGGTAGGTAGAAATTGATTAGCTGGATCTTCAGCACAAATACGGCACTCTATCGCATGTCCCTTGGGAGTGATAACCGATTGTTCCCAAGGCAGTATTTCTCCCTGCGCCGAGCGGATTTGCCACTCAACAATATCGATACCCGTAATGCTTTCGGTTACTGGATGTTCGACCTGTATACGGGTATTTACTTCGAGGAAAAAATATTCGCCTGTGGGCAAAACAATGAATTCGACAGTTCCAACATTATCGTAACCCGTTGTTTCAATAAGTCGAACGGCATCGTTAAACATTTTTTCTCTGATATGGGAATCGACCGATACACAGGGAGCTTCTTCTATAATTTTCTGATACCTTCGTTGAATGCTACATTCCCTGTCGAATAAGTGAACTGCGTGGCCATGTTTATCGGCAAGTATTTGCACCTCAACATGCCTCACATTTTCGAAGTAAGGAACAACAAACAAGCGAGCATTACCAAAATAGGTTTGTGCTTCGAAAGCTGCCGAGAAAAGCTGCTGCTCAAGTTCTTCGCTTTTTCGTACGATTTTCATTCCTCTTCCACCGCCTCCACTAGCTGCTTTAATAAGAAGAGGGAAGTTTAGCTTACGAGCTTCGTTCTTAAGTGCATCAGGCTCGCCCTGTAACATGGGAATGGTGGGAATACCCAATTCGGAGGCAAATTTTGTAGCTTCTACTTTGTTCGAAAGTTTCTCCATAGCCGTAGGCGAGGGGCCAATCCAAATTAACCCCCTCTCAATACAGCGTTGAGCAAAGAGGGGATTTTCGGATAAAAAACCATATCCAGGATGTATAGCATCGCAATCCCTTGATAGGGCTACTGTAATAATTTTGTCAATATTCAGAAAAGTCTCTTCTAACGAATTTCCTTCCAACAAAACAGCCTCGTCGGCATCGGTAATGTACTGCATTTCTCTGTCGGTCGGCACATATACAGTTACAGACTGTAAACCCATACGGCGTACAGTACGGATAATCCTTCTGGCTATTTCTCCCCGATTGGCAATTAAAACCTTTCGTATCAGTTGCATAATTAAAATTGTAACTACTGTATAACATACTTTTTGGGGTTTTGTTGCATCAGGCTTATAAAACTGTGAATTATCAAAACCTCCACAGGCTAAATGGGGTTAATTTGTTCTCTGTAATGTATGTGTTAATAATTTTTTTGTGCAGAATTTATCGTCGAAGTGATGCAACATTCAAAAATATGCGGTCGATTGATAATACTTTGATGTAACAATTGATATACTTACTGTATCAATATTTATACCTATCGATATGCGAAACCTACTTAACTTTGGTGTTAAGGAATGTAAGCAGGCAATCATTTTTATTAGCTGAAAAATTTATTACTATGATGAATGGTAGAAGAACAAACTTACTTGTAGGATTTGGGCTGGTAGTTATTATATCTACTCATGCACAATCGTCGGAAGTACTATGGTATAAGCAACCAGCTACTTATTTTGAAGAAACTTTAGTTTTGGGAAATGGAAAAATAGGTGCAACAATTTTTGGAGGGACACGTCAGGAAAAAATTTATCTAAATGATATTACTCTTTGGTCGGGCGAACCCGTTAATCCTGCCATGAAACCCGATGCATATAAGTGGGTGCCTGCTATACGTAAGGCTTTGTTTGAAGAAAACTATCGCTTGGCCGATTCGTTAAATCGATATTTGCAAGGCAAGTATTCTGAGTCTTATGCTCCGTTGGGAACTTTGTATATCGATTTTAATGATCAGGAAAATGTTTCGCAATACGTACGTCGTTTAACTCTCGATAGTGCGATAGCCAGTGTGTCGTACAGTACATCTAAAAATCGAATAGTACGCGAATATTTTACTTCTGCACCCGATAAGGTCTTGGTCATTCGTCTTGCAGGTACGAAAAAGCGTTCGCTCAACTGTACTTTACATTTCAAGAGTTTGCTTAAATACAACACAAGGGCGGAAGGGTCGGTGTTAGCTATAAAAGGTTATGCACCTGTTCATGCTGCTCCAAGCTATCTGGGAGATGTGCCCAATGCCATAATTTTTGACCCTGCAAAGGGAACACGTTTCACTACCCTCATTAGTGTAGCTCAAACCGATGGCAAAGTATCGGTCAATGATACATCGGTTCTTATCATCGGTGCCTCCGAGGCGATAGTGCTTGTTGCTATTGAGACAAGCTTCAATGGGTTCGACAAAGATCCTGTCGCGGCAGGCAAGAATGCCGATAGTCTTGCAAATATATATTTGCTATCGGCTAAAAAATCAACATATAATACTTTAGTGAATAGACATATTGCCGACTACCAAAGCTTTTATCGGCGTGTAAAGCTTACCCTTGGAGATACAAAAGCTCCCAATATGCCTACCGACGAGCGCTTGAAACGTTACGCATCGGGGCAAGAGGACAAAAACCTTGAAGTATTGTATTTTAATTTTGGCCGTTATTTACTCATTAGCAGTTCACGCACCGAAGGCGTTCCTGCAAATTTGCAGGGGTTATGGAATCATTATATGCGTCCACCCTGGAGTAGTAATTATACGTTAAACATTAATGCCGAAGAAAATTACTGGCCTGCAGAGATTGCAAATCTTTCGGAGATGCACTGGCCGTTATTAAGTTTTATAGCCAACCTCGCCAAAACAGGCGAAGTTACAGCTCGTACTTTTTACGGTGTTCAACGTGGATGGACAGCCTGTCATAATTCCGATATTTGGGCTATGAGCAATGCTGTTGGCGACTTTGGTAAAGGCGACCCCGTTTGGGCCAATTGGAATATGGCAGGTGCGTGGTTGAGCACTCACCTATGGGAGCATTATTTATTTTCGCAGGATATGGTATATTTAAAAAATTATGCTTACCCCTTGATGAAAGGAGCCGCTGAGTTCTGCCTATACTGGTTAGTTGAAGATAGAAATGGGTATTTAGTAACAGCACCTTGCACTTCGCCCGAGAATCGTTACATCACTCAGGATGGTTATCATGGAGCAACTTTTTATGGGGGTAGTGCCGATCTTGGAATGATCCGCGAGTGCTTTCTAAATTTTATCGAAGCATCAAAACTTTTAAACTGCGATGCTTCCTTACGCGACAGTATTCAGGCAGCATATCATCGTCTTTATCCATATCAGATTGGAAAGAAGGGTAATTTGCAGGAATGGTATTACGACTGGGAAGATGAAGATCCTCGACATCGTCACCAGTCGCATCTTTTTGGATTATATCCTGGGCATCATATTAATCCCCAAAATACTCCGCAACTAGCAGAAGCATGCAAACGAACCCTCGAAATTAAAGGCGACGAGACTACCGGATGGTCGAAAGGTTGGCGAATTAATCTTTGGGCTCGTTTGAGGGATGGAAATCGTGCTTACAAAATGTATCGCGAACTTCTAAAGTATGTCGAACCCGACGAAGCTCGAAAACCTGGTTCATGGGAAGGAGGAACCTATCCAAATCTGCTCGATGCTCATCCTCCTTTCCAAATCGATGGCAATTTTGGGGGTACAGCTGCGGTTATTGAAATGCTTATACAATCAACTCCAAATCGTATATACCTTTTACCCGCTTTGCCCGATGTATGGTCCGATGGAAATATTTCGGGAGTTAAAGCGCGTGGTGGATTTGAATTAAGCATTCAATGGAAAAACAAATCACCCGAGGTAATAACTATTTCATCTAAAACTGGAGGAAATACCATACTCGTATTTGGTGCGAAAGAATTAGAAATAAACCTTAAAGCTGGTGAAAAGAAAGTTATTCGCTGGTAAATGATTGGATTTTTAGAATTATAAAAACTCAATTTCTTAAGGTAGCTGTTATTCGAAGAGGATTTATCAACAATTCGAGAGCATCTATGATACTATAGCACACAATGTCGGCCTTACTGAGTGTCTTAGCCGATGCTCCTTCTTTTTGAATAACGGCTATGCTCAGAGCTGCTTTCTTTAGCATAAACATATCATTCAGCCCATTCCCAATGGCAATGACCTTTTTTCTTCCAAGTCTCGAAATATAGCGCGACTTTTGCTTTCGCTGATCAGTATTACTAAGGATAGTAATTATACATCTAATATCTTCAAGATTTTTTACAGCCTTGCCAAACGTGTCGGCCGTAACAACATGTATTTGAATAATCTCAGAAATTTTAACCAATAGTTCAGCGACCCCGGATATAAGTTCACCATCGATAGCCAGTGTACCATTATAATCGAGCACCAAATGTTGTGCCTTTATTTTTTTATGTCCTGGTATATCAAGTTGAATCATATGGATATTATCTATTTACGAACAATAAGTACATTACATTTAGCTTTTTCGCTCACTTTGTCGGTTACATGACCCAGATCGTTCCCCCATAGTCCCGAATGGCCACCAGATCCTATAACAATGAGATCGAAGCTGTTTTTTTCGGCAAATTCGACTATTATTTTTGCAGGATTGCCTTGCAGATGAACATATTCAATGGGATAACCAACTTGTCCTGAGATTTCTTTTATTTCTTTTTTAAGTTTAGCCGAAAAGGAATCGATCGCCTTATTCTCCTCGTCGATCTCGGCTACTGTTTCGTGATAATAGGGTCGAAAGCCACCCACCCAGATGGCGGTAAGTTTGGCTTTCAATGCTTTTGCAAGAACTATAGAATTATTCAATGCTTTTTGTGATCCCTCGGATCCATCAAAAGCAGTCAAGATGTTCTTGTACATAATTATTTCCTCCTCTTATTTTTGCTGTTATGACTCTCGGTTATCTTTCTAAGTCTACCCCATGCTATCATGGCATTAGCCTCGGGCTGGAAAAATTTTTGTGCAATTAGGGTTGGAACTATAGCGCTTAAGATTACAACTGTTACCAGGATAGTATATTGTTTTTGGTCGATAATATGATTATTTAAACCGAACAGGGCGGAAATGGTGCCAAATGTTAGCCCAGTAGCCATAAGCAATGTGGTATAATTGGCCTCTTTTTTACGCATTTGAAAGATACGTGCTAAAGGATATACACCTATTATTTTGGTTGTTATTTTTAATACTAACAATAAGACAATTATTCCCAGAGAAGTCCAAATTACCGGAAGAGACACATAAAGGCCGGCCTTCATAAAATAGAATGGGGTGAATATGGTAAATGCAATGGTACGCATCCGGTTTACCAGCGTTTTGTCGCGAACAAAAACGCCAGCAACTACCAGTCCCATGAGGTAAGCAGGTAATACGGCTTCGCTTTTTGCGGTTGTTGCTAAGCCACCAAGAAAAAATAGAACCAGCAAAATAAATTTAACTTCGGGTTGACTTACTTTATCAGTTCCTAAACGACCAATCAGGTAGCGGGTCCAGCGTGGCATCAACCATAGCAGTATGCACATTACTCCAACAAATAAAACCATCCATATATTAAAATTGGCAAACAATACTCCCAGTGCCAGAACTGTTCCAAAGTCTGTAATAAAACAGGCCGCCAATATCATTTTTCCCATCGAGGTGTCGCTGAGCTTTTTCTCAATCATTACGGCATATACCACCGCTACCGAAGTGGTAGAGAGCGAAATGCCAGCAATTTGAGCCTGATGTAGCCCCCATCCTAACAGGTATTGAGCAATCATCCAAACGCTAACAAAAGGGATTGCAAAAGAGAGAAATCCAATGATAAGACTTGTTTTGAGGTTTGCCTTAAGCGATGCCGGATCAATTTCGGCACCTGCCAAAAAGGTAAGTACCCCACTGCCCAGCATGGCTAAAAAATCTACCCATTGGGTTGTATGATGAATACCAAAAAAATTGCCTGCAAGTACACCTACCAAAATTTCGACCAGGGCAACCGACACACCTATCCGAATGGAAATAAGGCTCGCCACAAAAGCCATCCCCATCCATATCGCTGCTACCAACCAAACATTATCCAACATATACCTGAGATTTTATTTTTTGTAATTTTTCCAAATACTCCTTTAATCTATTGTAGTCGCTTTGGGTTTGTTGAAGAATATTTTCTACTGTTCTGATTTCATCACTTATGAATATTAAAGCTTGATGATGCAGCTTATCGATAGTTCTAAATATTTTCTCTGTTAAGTCAGAGATGTATCGATGCAGATTTTTTTCTACTTCAATTGTTATTTGTTTTTTAAAATAGCCTTGAAAAATCTTTCTGAACCATTTCATAGGAAGAAAAAATAAAAGCAAATCTAAATGAGTGTCGAATGCCCTATAAATTGCAATATCGGGTTTGTCGATACCCGCAAAATCGATCTGCCAATAGGCTTTGGGCAGATGTACTCCGAGCTCATAACTTAGTTTTTCATCTAATAATTGCCTGAATCTTAATGCTGAGTATTCGTAATAATTGGCCGATTCTCTGACAATTTGGTTTATCGTATCAAAGTTTTTCTCATCGATACTTGTAATTTCTTTTTCTAATTTTTCCCTAAGCCATTGCTCATACTGTCGTGAAACCTAGTATAGGTTGCCTTTCCAAGTAGGGTATTCTTCGTTAAATTGTTGGATGATCTTTTCAACAAGATGTTTATGATAGGGTAAAACAATTTTTTCGAGCTTTTCTCTTACCTTTTCTTTAAATGATGCCCCCGACCAAATCATCTCCCTTTCGTGATGTTGCCGATTATTTCGAATCTCGTTCAACAAGTCGACTACGGATTCTTTGGCAGTTTCTTTTTTAATGGCTCCTTGAAGTGCCAGTTCGGTATACATAAGCGTATTGTCGAGAAATTTATTGAGTTTATAATTGGTTATTTCTCTTAGCTTAATATCGGCTTGCGTATGAATGGGCATTATTATTTGTTCCAGTATATTTTGGCGATACATATGAGTATTTTTAATAATCGAATATTCATAGACCGGATAATGGCTTCCGGTAGTTTTAGTTAGTTCGCGGACAAGATAAGATTTAATTTCGTCGAGTTGGTTCTGAGTAAAAAGATCAGTTTTAGTGAGAACAATGGCAACTTCGCGACAATATTGGCTAACCCCTTTTATTAGGTTGATATCCTCTTCGGCTATAGGTCGTTCGGCACCAATGGTTATAAGGGCAACGCCTGTAAATGGTAGCCACTCAAGGGTAGCCATGCTATTATGCTTGTATAAGCTACCTAACCCAGGGGTGTCGATTAGGCTAACATTTTTAAATGATTCAAAGAGCGGATGTTCTACAATAACTTGTTCAACCTTCTTAACGTTTTCGGGATTTAATTTTTCTGTAGCGTACTGTACAAGTTCAGAAATATTGGAAACAATTTC
>JAOAFU010000049.1 GCA_026416115.1 Bacteroidales bacterium
GATGCTGGCACCGGAAATACTTCAAAGGCAAAATCGGAAACCGATTCAATATTAGTCACCTTTCTCATATAGATTGTATCGCTAGCAGAACAGCCATTCTTTGTAATTCTAAGCCAATACTTACCAGTATTGCTTACAACAAGATATCTGCCTGCTGAACCAGTACTCCACAAATAGGAATCGTAGCCTGCTCCGGCATCGAGCGTATAATTTGCAGTAGAGTACTTTATTGTGTCTTTACCTCCTGCAAGATTGATAACAGGCGACTGCTTTAAAAGTATATTTGCATTCTTCGAATCATTAGCCGCTTGGTTATCACCACTAAGGGTAATGTCTGCCTTAATACTATTATTGCCTAATAACAGGTATGAAGATAGGTTACCAAAATTATATGTAATAGTCGCATTTTTATTAAAATGTGAGCTAAGATGCAAAGTTTCGTTTTTGACCACTTGACTATTGATAGTCAGTTTTATTTGAATGTCACTACCCGAAGGTACATAGGTGTTGCCAGCATTTTTAATCACTGCTGTCAGATAGTTAGGCGCTCCTGAGCAACTTGAGGCATCATAGCCACTGAAGTCGAATAAAGATAGATCATATATCTGGGGTTGATATAAAATAATTTGTTTATTATCGTAACAGCCAGTATTCTTATGAGTTACTTTCAAACGATAAGTACCTGCATACTGAACCGAAGGGTTCATCATAGTTCCTGTATCATTCCACAAATAATTGTAATCATTAGGATTCTCAGATCCTTCAAAGTTCACCATTATGGTATAAGGGAAATAGGTTGTTTTTTCGGCACTACCATCAGCCAGGTGAAACTTAGGAATAGGATTTACTGTAAGGTGCAATATAATCAAACTATCGCAACCAGGAGACAAGGCAATGGTGTCGTAGTAGGTACCAGTTTGTGTGCGTCCCATGAAACTTTCGCCCTCACAAATAGAGGCATTGATAACATTAGCCCTGAAACCCACAGTTAGCCTTGTAACAACAGTACTATCACATCCCCAGAACGAAGTAAAATGATCGGTATAAACTCCGGTTGTGTCATGTCCGTTGTATTGCTCTCCAATGCATATATATACATCCTGTTCAATATTATAGTTGGGATGTACCCTTAATACTGTAGAAATTATACTATCACATCCTAAATAAGTTGAAAGATTTTCGACATAGGTACCACTCGTGGTATGCCCCTTATACGAACCACCCTCACAAATATCAACTGTATCGGTAATGTGATAGGAAGGGTTAACTGTAAGATGAGTAATAACAACACTGTCGCAACCAAAAACGCTAGATAGCGTATCACGATAGGTACCGGAAGTAGTATGCCCTAAATAACTATCACCCTGACAAATGGTTAAACTTTGTTCTTTACTGAAGGTTGGATGCACAACCAAGTGGGTAATGATTATGCTATCACAGCCATTTACAGTGGTAAGATTACTAGTATATGTTCCTGCAATATTTACCTGTGTTCCTGATGGTAAAGTATAGACATCACCCTGGCATATTGCTGCATTAATTGAGTATTTATAAGCAGGCTTTAAACCTGAATTATAGTTAAATGTATCGTTAGATGCGACAATATCTTCGGGCAACATTAAATAAACTTTAAGTATAGGGTTTTTGGCAAATATCTTATTTGCTAAATTATTTACTACAATGGTCCTACTACTACCTACCGACAAGGCACTACTTAAGTAACTTGTATCAGTTTTAACTAACACATTATCTGCCTTAATTGCTATCCTAACCATCGTTCCAGACGGAATTGGCTCATTACCGTTATTCTTGATTGTAACATTAAGCGAGTTGAGCAAATTGGAGCACAAACCTGTAGTTCCGGTAACTCCAGTAATACTTCCGTCGGGTATACGAATACGAACATAAACCGTATCGCGGTTGATACAGCCCGATGCAGAATGAGTTGCTTGTACCCAATAGTAACCCGATGTATTAACTCGAATAGTATCCGATGTTTTGCTATTGCTCCATAAAAATGAATGCGTATTTTTATCTAATCCTGTCTGGAGAATTAAACCCGGATATCCGGTAACAGTATCGTTTGTCGCCCCAAAATTAATAGCTGGTGCGGCAATTACATTAATAGTACGAATTAAAGTATCATTAGCAGCATTTGTTTCAGGAAACACGATGGGATAAAACTTAACTACTCGATTGCCTGGATTGAGCTTATCTTTTAATCTGCCTATTTTGAATGTTAATTTTCCTCCCGGATTCAATGGACTACTGAGCGTTTTAGTAGCAAAATGCGATTGCATCTGATCGGTCATATAAACAACTTGAATTTCTGTACCAACACCATAAGCAACGTTTCCAACGTTAGTAATTTGAACACTTACAGAATCGACACTTTTCTGACATGCCAATGTGGGTAAATCGACCTGAGTTACAGCTAAATCGTAGCGTAAAATTCTCACATAAATTGAATCGCTATTACTACATCCTGTAGATTGCTGCGTAACTTTTACCCAATATTTTCCTTCTGTATGAATAACAATTTTTTCAGTTGTTTCGCCCGTATTCCACAAATAGTTGAAAGTAGGTCCTTTATTTGCAGAGAGTTCACTTTCAGGCAGATAGTCAACAGTATCTGCTCCACCTTCTAAGCTTATGGTAGGTTTAGGATAAATTTCGATCTGAGCAAAAGCTGTATCATTCGAAGAAACCACATCTTCGGAATAGAACGAGTAGTAATTAATATTATTTATTCCATTGCTTACTAATGACTTCAATCCACGAAATGTATGTTTTAGGGTATCACCCGGGATCATTCCCTGAGGTGGCATCAAATTTCGATTCACCACTACGTAATCGATTTTTTCGGGCTTGTTACCCACCTTGCACTTAAGAGCAAGTTGTGTTCCCTGTGGAATAACAGTAGTGCCAAGATTCTGAAATACTACTGTTGCCGTATCGAATTCACCCGAACAGGCAGAAGGTACCGATAATACACTGGTAATACCACCATCGGGTACAAAAATATTTACATATACTTTCGAACTGTCTTTACAACCAAAAGGAGTTTCTACTTTAACCTTGTACCATCCGCTGTTAGTTACAATATAAGAACTACCCGAATGAGAGGGTGTCCATGTATAGATATAACCCGAACCTACAGGAGCTTGCAATGTATAAGGTGGTGTTGTAACTATCGAATCGTTAATAGCATCGAAATGAACATATGGAGTGGGATGAACCGTGATATTTTTTGTTAATGTATCGTTCGTTCGCTGAACGTCGCCTCTCAAAACACAATAAAATTTAACCACCACATTACCTGTATCCATGCGACTTGTGAGACCCGACATGGTTCGTAAGATATTTCCTCCAGGGGTAAGATTATTCTGTAATATTACAGTATCGGGAGCATAAGTCGTATGGTTAATTTTATAACCTATCAGAACTGTGTCGCCTGCCGAAATATTCATGTTACCCGAATTTGTAAAAACAACCTGGACGTTATTCAAGTCACCATGACAAAATTCAATGGGTAAATTAGTACTGGTGATACTACCATTTCGTATCTCAAAGGTAACATTAATGCTATCAGTAGTAGCACATCCCGAGGTTGTGTCGGTTACGGTAACCCATGCAGTAACGGTATTGTTTAATATTACCTTACGATTATGGGTATTATTGTGCCAAGTGTACGACCAATTAGGGCCAGCTCCAGCGTCGAGAGTATCGGCTATAGCTTTAACTGTTTTGTCGGGTCCTAAGTTAACAATTGGGAAACCATGATGAAAAATTGTTCTACGTAATGTATCATTTGTTATATCAACATCTCCTGCGAGCTCTATGTATACCTTTATATTATAGCTTCCAAGCGATGAAAAATTATATGGTTGAGTAAATTGAAATTCGATCGTATCGTATGGATGCAAATCGGAAGAAAATTCAATCGAATCGAGTACTGAACTTCCGTTGTTAACTGAATAACGAAGATAAGCCTTCTCGCCCGAGACAATTGTGTCGGTACCCACATTTTTGAGCTTAACTCTGACAGGAACATTATTGCCAAGAGAACAAGCTGTTACCGGCGAAACCAGCTGTAAAGGCTTTATATCATGAGCTACTACATTGATGTGCACAGTATCGGATGCGGGACAATCGTGAATATCGGTAACTCTAACCCAATGATTGCCACGATAACGGGCAATATAAACCGAGTCGGTGCTATTATCGCTCCACAAATATGTTTTATAGCCAGAAAGATTAAGTGTGTCATAACCAGCCGAGGTATGGTCGGGGCCTAAATTAACCGTCGGATAACCCCACGAATGCACTGTGATGCTTAGTGTATCGTTTGCTGGCAAAGAGTCGTATTTAAATTTGGTATAGGCTTTTAGAAGATAGGTTTGATTCATTACCGACAAATCAAGCGTTGTTTTTAAACACAAATGCTCAAGAGTGTCGCCCGGGAAAAATCTTCGATTCAACCTAATGGTATCAGTGAAAGCATTAGCAAGATGATCAATATAAGTTATACGGATTGAATCACTTGCTTTTAAAGTGTCAGTCCCTAAGTTTTTAACTACTACCTTCATTCGAACAGGATCAGGGAATTCGCACGCATCTGTAGGTTGTTTAAAAGCATGTATTCCCACATCGGGAATAAGTTTACGCATATAAAAAGTATCGATAGTGGCGCAATTGTGGCCTGAGGTAAATTGCATTCTCAGCCAAATAAAACCAGCAGGAGGGTTGGACAGAGTTCTTGTAGTCGATAGAGTTGGATTTCCGGCGTTCGACCATAAGTACGAACAATTAGCTACGTTGTTTGCAGCAATAGTAAATGTATCGAGTCGTGCCGTTGCATATTCGTCTTTTAAACCGGTAACAGGTGCCGGATAGACATCGAAAACTAAAGTAATTGTATCGTTATCTGTTACAGGATAAAAACCCTTGTTGGGGTCAACATGATAAACTTTAAGCGTATAGTTCCCAGGTGAAAGTTTACCCAATGCTTTATTAAAAGTTAGGGTCACTGACTGTCCAACAGCAAGATTTGAGGGCAGTGTAATAGTGTCAACAATTGCCGCATTAGTGTTTAATTTAAAGGCTGCAATAATTTTGTCGTAAGCAGGTAAAAGCGTACGGATTCCATTATTAGTTAAATTAAATGAAATTCTATTGGGTAATGTCCCCTCACAAGCAGAAGAATGAGAGGTAACAGAATTAAGCTTAATATTAATTGGTGCTTTATAAATTCTGAAATCGTCGAAGGCAAACCCTTCGTTATTTTCAACATCGTTACTTTTTAAAATCATTCTAAACCGTACCTGAGGTTTATTGTTCAATGCAGCCGGTAATACTTGCCTTGCATTCAGCCAACCACCAGAATTTCCATCCCAACCTGCTCCACCTAAAATAGAAATATTGGATTTGTTGTACCAATTCCAAGTCCAAGTATAGGGATGTGAAGGAACTCTTTGCCATGTTTTTCCACTATCTAAAGTATAATACAAAGCCACACCATCGCCAGTTTCTATTTTCTTATAGTAATAAAAATCAATAACCGTTTTAAAAGTATCGTTAAACTGAAAACAGGGGCTTTCGACATAGGAGTCCTCGAAATCGGAATAATTACCAAATATGTTGGTTTTCCAAGCTTTGGCACCAGAGTAGGCATTATTCATTGTTTCGCTCGATGGGGTACCCCATTCCCATGAATTATTCTCACCTCCCGAGGCCCAGAAAGTACTAGTACCCTCAAAATCATCGGCCATGGGTAAATTGTAGGTTGGTATAGCTTTAATGAAGGTGCTCAAAGTATCGTTTGGAGCATAATTATCCAGTGGCCATTCGACTTTTACCCTGATTTTATAGTTTCCTGGAACCGACAAATTAGCTTTTGGCTGGAAAGTAAACAACAAACTATCTCCTACTGCAATAACGCTTCGAACAGTATCGCGTAGCCAGGTTGTTCCATTATCTATCGAAAAAGCTAAAGGTATAGATGCCGTTGTATTTGCCGAGCCACGATTTACTACCCAAACTTTAACATTTTCGGCAGAAGTATGCCCACATCCAGTTGTTGGTGAGACAATACGCGAAATAGCGGCATCGTAAATGACAGTGTCGCCATAAATAAGTAAATTATCGACGTTCCAACCAGAAAACTCCCATATACTATTGGTAGGGCCGAGTACAAACCTTATCCTCACTTGATCTTTCCTATCGACTATATTACTGATATTAAGCTCTATATTATTCCATTGCTTATCGACAACATAATTTGACGAAGTATAAACAGGTGTCCATGTTACACCGTTATTACTACTGAGCTCAATTGCAGCATTATCGACCAGGTCGACATTTAGCCATCTCTTAAATTGAAGGCGAGCATTCTTGAAATATTTGAAATTAATGATCGGCGAAACAGCTAATGCCATAGGCATATCGGGTTCATAATCTCCATCATCGGTCAAATCGTTTCCAAGAACCTTTGAACCACTATAAGCTTTTGTTGGATCAGGATTTCCTCTAATTCCGCCTTTACCTTGCGGGACATCCATTTCAAAATCTCCAGTAAGTGTCCAACCCTTGTTAGTCTCAAAACTATCGTAAAATATCGTACGGACTATTCTTCTAAAGTTTGGAAGAACAAGTGCAGAAGAAGGATATTTTTTCCCCGAGATCCGCACACCATTGGCCGGAATCCTAACTTTGACGGTATCGCCAACTCCGGCTGTTGCTTTAATATCGAGAGCTATCCAGTAAAACGTAATTCCTGTACTTAGGGTATTTGAAAAAGTTAAAAGAGCGCTATTACCTACAAAGCTACCTTGGGCAACAAGCATCTGATTGACGAATACAGAGTCGGAAGTTCTGTATAGTTTCAAACCATTAGGACGGATATCGTTAGAGTTAGTGCCTGTGTAATCGATATATAAACTATCAAAGGTCAAGGTTCCCAAGTTTCCTTTTACGGCTATATCGAGCCTCATGATTAGAGCATTATCAATTCCCCGTCCAATGTTAGTATTGAATGGTGAAGTCGCTGAAATAGAATTA
>JAOAFU010000108.1 GCA_026416115.1 Bacteroidales bacterium
AATATTAGAAGTTAAATTTGATACCACCTGCAATCCAACGTCCAGGCATTTCGGCTCCGAGAAAATCGGAATATTTCATGTCGAAAATATTGTGTGCCGATAGGTGTAAATAAAGATTCTGTTTTAATATTGGATAATCGAACGATGCATTCCAGACAGCATAAGATTTCTTAAGATAACGATTTATAGAGGTCGCAAATTGAGAATTTGGTCGAACCCGATAATTGGCTGTCACATTTAGCAAAGCACCATAAACATTTAAGGCAAGAGTTCCATTGAGCAAATGTTTACTATGAAGTAAGAGATAAAGTGGCCGAGCATTGGAACTTACCGAAATATCGTTATATGAGTAACCAAGAGAGAGCTGAGCGTAGAGGAATGATGTTAGTTTGTGGCTGTACGACAAACGCGCATCAACTCCCCATGTATTTACTTCGCTGTTGTTGAAGGCACGCCAATAGATAGTATCTGGTACTAAATTATTCAAGTCGGTAATGGTTGAAGAACGTACCATTATGTAATCTATCTGATTCTGGGTTTGTCGATAAAATACAGTAGCAGAGAATAACAGAGAAGGCGTTATACGGATATCGCTACCGCCTTCGTAGTTCCACGACGACTCGGGTTTAAGATTTGGATTGCCCAGTCGGTTTCTTGGACTAACATAGGATGCAAAATTGTTGTAGTATAACTCAGTATAATCGGGGATTCTTACCGCTCTACCAACTGCCAGTCGCAGATTCGTATTTTTCGAAACAAGATAACTTAAGCTGGTCTGAGGTAAAATGTAAAATTTATTGCTTTCGTCATAATCCACCCTTAATGACGGATTTAAGACAAGATTAGGTGTAATTTTATTGGATACAAGCAGGAAAGCTGCTCCATGCCATTGATTATGATTTCCCCGATTATTGCTTTCGATGCCTCTATTATCGGCTTCTACACCTAATAATGCAGAGATTTTTTCAGAAAATTGTATCTGGTGCGTTAATCGGGTTAAAGCATAAGAAGTTTGATTATTGGCAGTACTACGGCTATTGAAAACAAATTTATCGTCGGTCGATAGGTAGCTAGCCGAAAGCACTGTTTTATGTATACCCGAAGCGTTCATCAGTTGGAACTGATGACGGTTCCGGACGACTTTTTCATAAGCACTGTCAGCAGGAGAGGTACTGTAGTACCACTGGGCATTAAAGTCGCGATAATCGTACCCATATCGGTAGGATACCGAAAGATTAGGATTAAGCTGAAAAGCAGCTGAACCCGAATAGGTTTGATTATTGAAATAATTTCTCAATCCCGATGACATCAAATTACCATCGGATTTGTTAATGAGAGCCCCGGCACTAACCGAAAGTTTTTCCCATCCCTTGTAAAATCCGGGACTGGCTGAGATAAGATTATGTTCACCATACATAATCTTACCGTTAGCTTCAAATTTCTCTTCAGATTTTTGTGTAAAAGTTTTTGTAACAATATTAACTACACCTCCCATAGCATCGGGACCAAAACGCGAAGAAGCTGGCCCATAAATTACTTCGATACGTTCGATTTCGGAGGGTGCGAGAGGAATATTACTGTTGAAATGTCCCGTAACGGGGTCGTTAATTTTATGCCCGTCGATAAGTACAAGCATTTGGTTGAAATTTGCTCCACGAAGGCTAAAGTCGGCCTGTGTACCGAAAGCGCCTCGCGATTGAGTTTCGATGTTTGGTAAAAAACGCAAAAGCTCATCTAAACTACTTACAGGAGCAAGCTGAAGTTGAGAAGAAGTAATAATCTCAATCTGACGTCCCAACTCAGCACTCTTTAGCTCTAACAATGACGCTTGAACTGTGACTTCATCAATATTAGTCACTTTCGAATGAGTGGTATCGGCCGTCTGTGCATTACTCTGTTTAGGCGTAGTTACTAAAGAGTAAGCTAATGCCAACGTGCAAATTTTAATAACACGGTGCATGCTATTAAACACCGCATACTTCTTGTTTGTCCACTTTCGAAAGTGAACTAAACGATTTGAAAATTTCAATTTTTGCCTCATAATTATTAAATTTAAAATTTGACCGGGCGAAACTAAAAAAAAATATTTTTTGTACACTTAAACGTTAACAACAAAGAGGACTTTTTAGTCTTAAATATATTTTTTAAAATTGTGGTTTAAAATATTTGCATAAGTTATGACTAACAGTAGGCCGATATGGCAAAAACCATGGAGTTACAAAGAAGGATTCTCCATTGCTTTGGGATTATTACTTGTAGGATTGTTACTTAATGAGTTTACCATAATTCATTTTAGACTTCCAAGTTGGCCTTGGAATTTTGTCTTAGGCTTATTTTTTCTGCTATTGCTGATAGCGGTCAAGCTATTCCTTGGGAAAAGGCACTTTATAATGTGGTTATCTTCGCTACCTGCCGCTATAAGCTCTATTTGTTTATTTTTAGTTATAGTATTGGCAATGGGTTTAATTCCTCAGCAAGAGGCCCATGCTGCACAGCGATTTTATTTCGATTTAAATACGCTCAAAAACAGCTGGCTGTTCTTTCTTGGCCTGATATATTTACTTACCACTTTAGGATTAACCATTTTTAGGCGAATTATTCCTTTCCGTGGTAGAAATATTGCATTTACTTTGCAACATGGAGGTTTATGGATTTTGGCCTTCACAGCAGGTTTAGCTTCGGCCGATGTAGAACGCTACCAGATACCTGTTTATGAAAATCAAACGGTAGAACATGGTTATTCCGTTCAGGGGCAGTATATTCAGTTCCCTTTCAAAATTCAGCTCATTGATTTTTCGATCGATGAGTTCCCGGCCAAACTGGCTGTTGTAAACTCTCGCACTAACGAAATTGACGCTGCCGAACGAGGAAATTTGAATCTCATAACCGAAGGATTAGAGGTTAATATATACCATTTTACAATAAAGGTTTTGAAATATTATCCTTCTGCATTAGAAAAAGGCGACACCACTTACGTGCCTTCAAACGATTCGTTAAGTGGTCAAGCTGCATTACTTGAAATTACCGATAATCGAACAGGTGAAAAATATACTGGCTGGATTAGCAGTGGAAGTCCTCTCTTCCAAGCTTCTTATATTCAGATTGGTGACTATTATATTGCTATGACTATTCCCCAGCCCAAGAAATTCAGCTCGGTAGTTAAAATTATGCTTCCTAATAAACAACCAGAAACCTATCGAATAGCGGTGAATCAGCCACTTAAAATAGCAGGCTGGAAACTCTACCAAATTGGTTACGATGAAAATATGGGCAAATACTCTAAGCTGAGTGTTCTTGAGGCTGTAAGAGATCCTTGGTTGCCTTTTGTGTACACAGGTATTTTATTGCTTATGATGGGAGCTGCTTACCTTTTCTGGACTGGTAATAAAATCAATACTAAAACTGAAAACCATGAGTTGGGTTGAATATACGTACGTTGCCATTTTTACGATCGCAGTATTTATAGGTGGTAGTATACTACTCTTTATTCCTAAAAAGCAAAAATGGGGAGAGTGGCTTATATTAGCTGGAATAGCTGCAATGGCTATATTTATCATTTCATTTTGGATGTTTCTAACACGTCCGCCTTTAAGAACACTAGGTGAAACCAGGCTTTGGTATACCTTTTTCATTTCTTTGGCTGGCTTTATTACCTATAAACGATGGAAACAAAGATGGATAAGTGCTTATAGCAACGCTTTTGCTATTCTTTTTATACTTCTAAATCTGTTTAATCCCGAAGCACATGATAAAACGCTGATGCCTGCGCTTCAAAGTCCTTTTTTTCCCCCGCATGTAATTGTATACTTATTGGGATATTCTATCTCAGGCGCTTCGTCACTGGTGGCAATCAGGGGCCTAATGCTATATTTCAAGAAAACGAATGATGACAAAATAAAAAATCTATTGCCATTAGCCGATACACTGGTATATACGGGTTTCTCTTTCCTCACCTTCGGACTGTTATTAGGGGCACTGTGGGCAAAAGAGGCATGGGGGCATTATTGGTCGTGGGATCCAAAAGAGACCTGGGCACTTATTACCTGGCTGGCCTATCTGCTCTACATTCATGTACGCCAAAGTAGAGCTGAAAATTATAAACTGGCATTTCAAATTTTAGCGTTTGCCTTTATATTGCTTCTTGTGGCCTGGTTTGGAGTAAACTATTTGCCCGCG
>JAOAFU010000162.1 GCA_026416115.1 Bacteroidales bacterium
CTCATCAACTCGAAAAATTTTAAAGGTCAACGCATTCGAATAGATTTTGATGAATACATTGTACTTAAAGATCTCGATAAAGAATTAAACGTATCTCCTCCCCTAAAAAAGCAACCCAAAGTATGGGTGAAAGACAAATCCATCATTGTCCAGTACAACGATACACTAATAAACAACACAACTTATACCTTTAGTTTTGGGAACAGTATTGTTGACAACAACGAAGGCAATGTGCTCGAAAACTTTGAGTTTGTTTTTTCAACGGGCGATACCATTGACACACTGGGAATTTTTGGAACGGTAGTCGATGCTTTTAAAATGCAACCTCCTACCGATCGAATTTTGGTAGCCTTATATACCAATCCGAGCGACACTGCACCAATGAAATTACGCCCCCTTTATACTGCACGAACCGATAAAAAAGGTTTTTTCAATATCCGTCATGTAAAAAAAGGAAAGTATAAGCTCTATGCTTTTTCCGATAAAAATTTCAACTATCGATACGACCCCTACACCGAAGCATTTGCCTTTTTCGATTCACTTATCGACCTCAACTCCCAAAATATTGCACAACGGGCTATCCCTTTGCTAACCGATACTCTTCACGGTGCCGATTCATCACAAAACCCCACTATCGATAGTGCTAGATTAAAGGAATTAAATAATTCACTTCATATCGATTTATTATTGTTTACAGAAGAAAACCCGCAACAATTTATTAAAGGATACTACCGACCCCTGCGCGAATTACTGGCAGTTAAGTTCAATCATCCAGTTGTTCCCGATAGTATTATGCTTAAAACTTTGTTTTACAAAACACCCGAACACTGGTATATCTGCGAAACTTTAAAAAAACAATCCGATAGCTTGCTTTTCTGGCTCACCGATACTATGTTAATAAAATCGGATACATTAAGATTACAGCTAACCTACACATCGAAAGGTAAACCTACTGCCGATACACTAATGTTTCGATATTTTGTGACTGAAAATAAAACCCAGTTTAACTCCGAAAAAATGAAAATCAAACTATCGGCAGGAACAAGTATTGAACCCAATCATCAACTGCTTATCGAAACTCAGTATCCTATTTCACGTTTCTACGCCGACAGCATTCTACTTTTTGAGACACGCGACACAACATGGTTCCGTATCCCAATTAATCTAGAATCAGATAGCTTCTCGTCTAGAAAATTCATATTAAAAAACAATTGGCAACCAGAGAAAAAATACAGGCTAATTATTTACCCATCAGCTTTTAAAAACATCTACAACAAACTGTACGACACCATTCGCTCAAATTTTAGCGTACAAAAGATGGAAAACTTTGGCACTCTATACATTCAACCTATAAACTTTTTCTATCCCTGCATTGTTCAGTTATTACAAAAAGAGACCGTTGTATACGAACAATACTTTATAAAAGAAGAACGTATGAAATGGGAATATTTGCAGCCTGGAGAATATACTTTGCGTGCCATCTGGGATGCTGACAGAAATAGGAAATTTACAACCGGTAACTTTATCAATCATAGACAACCTGAGACAGTAAGAATTTATCCCGAAAACATAAAAATACGAGCAAACTGGGAAGTAGAAATTAACTGGCAAATAAAAAGATAAACATGTCGCATCATCACGGACATCATATCCACACCAATGGAAAGATAGGAAAAAATCTTCTCCTAGCGACACTTTTAAACTTCATAATAACCCTCTTTGAGATTGCTGGAGGAATTCTTTCGAACAGTTTTGCGCTTATATCCGATGCTATACACAATTTGGGCGATACTGTTTCCATGGCTCTTGCATATTTCTCTCACCGGCTTAGTACACGGGTAGCCACCACAAAACAGACATATGGTTTCAAACGTGTCGAAATCATTGCGGCTTTCCTCAACGGAATATCCATGCTGGTAATTGTGCTATACATTTTTAAAGAAGCCTGGGAGCGTATCCAAAATCCCGAACCCATCCATGGGCTTACCATGATAATTGTTGCAACGATTGGTCTTATTGCAAATCTACTCGCTGTGTCTTTTCTTCAGCATCATCGGAAAGAAAATTTAAATGTTCGTGCTGCTTATTTACATCTCATTGGCGACACCCTTTCTTCAGTCCTTGTAGTTATTGGCGGTATATTTATTTATCGATATCGCATTTTTTGGCTCGACCCAGTATTAACCTTTATTATAGGAATTTATATCCTTAAAGAAACCTTCTCAATTATCCGTCAGGCCTATTTGATACTTTTACAGGCTACCCCTCCCGAAATTGATCTTAACAAAATCAAAAAAACACTTGAAAATTTACCCGACATCGAAAATATTCATCATGTACATGCTTGGAAACTTAACGATAATAATATCCATTTCGAATGTCATATCGATTTAAAACACGACTGCCGAATAAGCGAGACAGAGAATATTCTTAATCAAGTAAAATTGGTTCTAAAACAAGATTTTAATATAGAACATACTACCATTCAATTCGAATTTAACTGCTGCGAAAACAAGGCAATGATCTACTGAATCCCACCTCTCACGCCTTCTTATCCCATTGTAAAGAATAAAAAAACGGCTACTTTTGCATAAACTGTAAAATACATTTTTTGATGCATAAAACAGGGCTGATCATTTTGCTTTTGGTCATTAGTATTTCTTGCGGAAAAAAAAGTGAAGAGAAAACTCCTCCATATATTATCCCTAAAAATAAGCTAATTCCGCTTTTGGTCGACTATCACCTGGCACAAGGATTATCGAATTCAACAGCCTTTAGAATGCGAACCCAGAAATATCCGACCATTAATTTAAGCGATTCTGTACTCGCCGCTCATGGATACTCGCATGCTCAATTCGACAGCACCCTTCTTTACTACTCGCGACACATAAATGAATTTAATGAGATTTATGAAAAAGTAATAACCGAACTTAACCGCATGCAAGCTAAGATAGAAGAAAAGAAAGTTAAACCATCGGACACTACAAACAAGACAAGTCCAAAGCATCATAATCTAAGAAGACTGATTGAGCCTTCTAAACAAAAAATTTGACAAGAAGTAATTTTCATTATTTTTGTCTTTTCCTAATAATCAAAATATTCAAAGAGTTTATGAGTACAGTTACACAGGAAGAAATTTTTAAAAAACTAATTGCACATTGCAAAGAATATGGATTTATTTTTCCATCGAGCGAGATATACGATGGTTTGAGTGCCGTATACGACTATGGACAATATGGTGTAGAACTTAAAAACAACATTAAAAAATACTGGTGGGATTCGATGATCCTACTAAATGAGAATATTGTAGGGATCGACGCTGCCATTTTCATGCATCCACGTACTTGGGAGGCTTCGGGACATGTAGGCGCCTTTAACGACCCTCTAATCGACAACAAGGACTCAAAAAAACGATACCGTGCCGATGTGTTGATTGAAGAACACCTAGCAAAACTTGAAGCCAAAATAGAAAAAGAAGTCGAAAAAGCTACAAAAAAATTCGGTAGTAGTTTCGATCGCCAGATGTTTGTAACTACCAATGCACGGGTACTCGAGATACAGAAAGAAATTGACTCTATTCGTACACGCTTTGTTGAAGCATTAGAAAAAACCGATTTGAATGCCCTGAGGCAGATTATTCTTGATTGCGAGATTGTTTGCCCTATTAGCGGTACACGAAACTGGACCGAAGTGCGACAGTTTAATCTGATGTTTGAGACCAAAATGGGTTCGGTTGCCGACGAAGCCATGACTATTTATTTACGACCCGAAACAGCTCAGGGAATTTTTGTAAATTTTCTAAATGTTCAAAAATCGGGACGCATGAAAATACCTTTTGGAATAGCCCAGATCGGAAAGGCGTTCCGAAACGAAATTGTTGCTCGTCAGTTTATTTTCCGTATGCGCGAGTTTGAGCAGATGGAAATGCAATTCTTTGTTCGCCCGGGTACCGAGCTCGATTGGTTTGAAGTTTGGAAAGAAAAACGCCTCCGCTGGCACCTGGCTATGGGTATCGATCCAAATAAATATCGTTTTCACAAACACGACAAGTTAGCTCATTACGCAAACGCTGCATACGACATCGAATTCCAATTTCCTTTCGGATTTAAAGAAGTTGAGGGTATCCATTCTCGAACCGATTTCGATCTGGGTAACCATGCCAAATTCTCGGGTAAAAAAATAACCTACTTCGATCCCGAGCTCAATCAGAGCTATGTGCCTTATGTTATTGAAACTTCGATTGGTGTCGATCGAATGGTACTACTTATTCTGGCCAATGGTTATACCGAAGAAAAAGTGGACAAAGAAGATGGAACAGGTGACGAAAGAGTTGTCTTGCGTATTCCACCCGCACTGGCACCAGTAAAATTGGCTGTACTACCATTGGTGAAAAAAGATGGTCTCGACGAAAAAGCTCGAGCTATTGTTCATAAGCTCAGATACGAGTTTAATTGCCAATACGATGAGAAAGATTCAATCGGACGTCGCTATCGTCGTCAGGACGCCATCGGAACCCCCTATTGCATTACCGTCGATCATCAAACACTTCAGGACGACACAGTTACTGTTCGCGACCGCGATACCATGCAACAGGAACGGGTTCCAATCGATGGCCTATTGCGATACATGGGCGAAAAAGTTAGTCTTCGTTCAATGCTCGAAAAAATATAATTTTTAACCTTAAAAACAAATGAAAGATGGCTACCACTAATTCTCTGTTCAGAAATAAAAATATTTGGTCGCAGGTGGCTATTATTTTTATTTTTCTGTTGCTGAGTATGTTGTATTTCTACCCCGAGTTTTCAGGAAAACAGCTGCGGCAATCGGATATGACCAATGCCAGAGGTATGTCCAACGAGCTTGTCCAGTGGGAAAAAAACCATCCCGAAGATGAGCCCATGTGGACCAATTCCATGTTTAGTGGTATGCCTGCTTTTCTTATAAAACTAGGTAAAACATACAATATTTATCTTTACATTAAGAAAGTTATTACTTTAGGTTTACCTGCAGGATCGGTAGCTATTCTCTTTCTGTTAATGCTAGGATTTTACTTTCTGCTACAGGTAATAGGTATAAATCGCTGGCTCAGTATAGCAGGTGCAATTGGATATGCCTTCGCCTCGTACAACATCATCATCATAGCAGTAGGTCATATTACCAAAGCATACTCGTTGGCGTTTATGCCTGCTGTTGTAGCTGGTGTAATACTACTTTACCAGCGTAAGTATCTTTATGGTGGTTGGGCAGTACTTCTGTCAACCGGTTTACTCGTATCGCAAAGCCATCCACAAATAGCCTATTATACATTTATTCTATTGCTTATTTTCTTTATCGTTTACTTTTTTTACGCTATACGCGAGAAAGATCTAAAACACTATGTCATTACAGGCGTTATTGCTGTTGTTGCAGCAATCCTATCTATTTTGCCCGTTGCAACTAATTTGCTAACCACTGCCGAATATAGCAAATACAGCATGCGAGGGCCATCAGAATTGAAAAAAAATGAGGCAGAAACAAAAAAATCTTCCGGTTTAGATCGCGACTATGCTTTTCAGTGGAGTTATGGACAAGCCGAAACCTTCTCAATCCTTATCCCCAATTTTGTAGGCGCAGGTGTTAATGGTTTCGACGAACGTTCAAAAACAGCCGAACAACTTAGAAATTTAGGTATTCCTACTGAAGTCGCTCGCCAATTGCCCGTGTACTGGGGCAAACTACCTTTTACCGTTGGACCTGCCTATTTTGGTGCAATTATTTGCTTTTTGTTCGTTCTTGGACTTTTTGTAGTTAAGGGACCTGTTAAATGGTGGTTAGCTGTTGCTGCAGCCCTCTCGATTATGCTTTCGTGGGGAAAAAACTTCAGTTTACTTAGCGATTTGTTTTTCTATTACTTCCCTGCTTACAACAAATTTCGTACGGTCGATATGATCCTGGTCATAGCCAATCTGGCATTTCCTCTTCTAGGTTTTTGGGCGCTGAAGGAAATTGTCGAGAAAAAAGTACCTACTCAACAGCTCTTGAAATTCATCAAGTATACGGCATATATTGTAGGGGGTATTTTACTCATTTTTATACTTGTACCAGGATGGTTTTTCGACTTTACGAGTCTTTCCGACAGCCAGCTAACCGAACAACTTAAAGCAGCCCGATGGCCGAACGATGCCATTGAAAACCTATTGGCCGCCATGCGCGAAGATCGTCTTCAGATATTGCGAGCCGATGCTTTCCGGTCGCTCATTTATATCGTCATGGCAGGCGCCTTACTAATTGCCTATGTTAAAAAAGCTTTCCGACTCGAATATTTTGCTATTCCACTTGCAATTCTAATATTAGCCGATATGTGGTCGGTCGATCGTCGTTATCTAAATAAAGACTATTTTGTGCCCAAATCGGAACCCGAATTTGTAAAATCGCACGCCGACGAAATAATTCTCTCTGATACCGACCCTCATTATCGAGTGCTCAACATTACCCGAAGCGTATTTAACGATGGTTACACTTCCTATTTTCACAAGTCGATAGGAGGTTATCATGGAGCAAAACTTCGCCGCTACCAAGATATGATTGATGGGCCTCTGAGTAGAGATATTACCTTTGTTCAGCAATATCTATCAACACAAAAACGAATGCCCGATAGCAGCATATATAGGCAACTGCCAATACTCAATATGCTCAATTGCAAATACATTATTTACAATACCGAAGCCGACCCATTGGTTAATTACACACGGCTTGGAAATGCTTGGTTCGTCAAAACGGTTAAGTGGGTAGACTCTCCCGACGATGAATACGCTCAGGTATCCTCGAACGAGTTCGATCCAGCCCATGAGGCAATAATTGACAAAAGGTGGAGAAATGCTCTTGCTAAAGCCGATAGTTGCATTTTCGATAACACTGCAACTATCCAGCTGGTGCAATATAAACCACACCAGCTCACCTACAAATCTTCAGCTCAATCACCTCAGCTCGCTGTATTCTCAGAGATATTCTACGAAAAAGGTTGGAATGTATACATCGATGGTCAGAAAGTGCCGCACGGTCGTGCAAACTACATTCTCCGTACCCTTGTTGTGCCTGCCGGTAATCATACAATCGAGTTCAAATTCGAACCATCGACCTATTATCTGGGACAGAAAATTGCTATGATAGGTTCTGTAATTGTCGTTCTTCTTACATTAAGTACTTTAATTTCCTACTATAGGCAAAGAAAAGCACTGGTATAACAATTAACTTACCTTTACATGTGCCCAGTTTATTCCCTGGCGTATACGATTAAGCTGGGTATGTGTAATTCCAAATTCTTTAGCAATTACACTGAATTTGATGTCTTTTTCCTGAAGTTTTTGCTTTATTCTGATAACCTGTTCAACAGTAAGTTTGGCATTACGAATTTTACCTCTTTTGTAGTTAGGATTAATCTTCTGATGAGCAAACATAGTCGAACGAGTTACCCACCGCAAGTTACTTGCACGATTGTTTTCCTTATTAAAGTCGATATGAATTACATATTGCTGTAATTCCGAGTCTTTAGGCAAAAAATGCTCTGCCACGAGCTTGTGAATATATTTGGTAACTGTCTTGTTGTTGTTTAGTTTTAAGACAATTGCTCGATAGCCTTTAATTAAGGGAATTCTAATTATACGGCCTCGGGGATGAGTTTTAAAACTTTTTAAACGGCCATAATTCGAAATTTCATATAATTCTGAAGGATGAAGATCTTCAACTACTAACTTTTTCCAAATTTCGCCCGGATAGTTTCTTGTCATAAAAATATATTTTATAAATATCCTTTTATTAATGCCACATATAAGCAAAAGGTAATCTACCTCATCAACAAAAAATGATTTTGACAGTTATTAATGAGAATCAAAACGTATTGCTATGGGATGCATTAATTGCGCACTAAGAGAATCGAATGTTTGCGATAACATAAATACACATAACTGGGTAGAAGAGATTGCTAAGCTCGATATATCAGATCTTGTTGAGGTAAGTTTTAAAAACAAACGTAAAGAGTTTTACCAGAACGTGAATAAGCTTAAGCTCAAGACTGGCGATATGGTCGTAGTAGAGTCGGTTGTTGGGTACGACATGGGGTTGGTTTCGCTTACCGGACTTCTTGCTAAAAAAAGCTTTTACCGTCGATACAAGCAATATCAGCCATTAGAATTTAGAAAAATATACCGAAAGGCAACCGAGATGGATCTTGTAGCCAGAGAACAATCGCGCAAGCGTGAATACCCAACCCTATTACAGGCCAGAAAAATAGCACAAAAACTGGGGCTTGACATGAAACTAAGCGATGTAGAATATCAAGCCGACGGGCGTAGGGCAACATTCTATTATATTGCCGACGGACGAGTTGACTTCCGTGAGTTAATCAAAGAGTATGCAAATGCTTTCGGCATTAAGGTCGAAATGCGTCAAATAGGAGTCCGACAGGAAGCTGCTATGGTTGGTGGAATGGGTACATGCGGACGAGAGCTTTGTTGTTCGTCGTGGCGAAAAGATTTGGTATCGATCAAATCGAATGTTTTTAAAATTCAGAATCTACCGCCTGATACCCAAAAATACACTGGTTTATGTGGTAAACTTAAATGCTGCCTTATCTATGAATTGGATGTTTATCTTGAGGCTCAACAGAATTTTCCTTCCGAGTTATTGGAATTAGAAACGAAAAAAGGAATTGCTTACCACTGTAAAACCGATCTGCTGCAGAAGATGCTTTGGTATACCTACGATCTGGAAAATAAAACCCCTCTTATTCCTGTTCCACTAGAAAAAGTAATTGAGATTATTCAACAAAACAAACGCGGTATTATACCCGACAGTATTTAGTTGTTTAACAAAATATTTCTATTACTCAACCGTTTGGTATTATCAAAGTCTGATTTTTTTTGCAACTTTACAAAAAATTAGAATCAATACTTTTACGACCTCAACTATCGTTAGAGTTGCGAAAAAACCGAAAATATACCTTTTTCCTATTATGAAACGGGGTATATGTATTTTTAAGTAAAACAGTAAGGTTTAAATAAAATTGCAAAATTATGAGACGAAAAATTGCTGCTACTATTTTTATGGCATTGGCATTGTTTGGTTACAGCCATGCTCAAAAATTTGCTTACATCGACACCGAGTACATATTGAACAATATCCCTGCTTACAAGCAAGCACAGGATCAGCTCGACAAGCTTTCTGAAGGATGGCAGCGAGAAGTTGAAAATCTCTATGCCGAAGTTGATAAAATGTATCGCGATTATCAGGCAGAAAAGGTTTTGTTGACTGAGGAAATGAAAAGGAAAAGAGAAGAAGAAATCATGAATAAGGAAAAGGCAGCCAAAGAATTACAAAAGAAATATTTTGGTCAGGACGGGGCTCTTTTTAAAAAACGATATGAACTTATAAAACCCATCCAAGACGAAGTATATAAAGCTGCAAAAGAGCTTGCAGTTGAAGGGGGATATGCTATTATTTTCGACACCTCTGCAGGAGCAAGTATTTTTTACTTCGATTCCAAGCTCGACAAAAGCGACGCTGTTCTTCAAAAATTAGGCTATAAAAATTAATTTGCTATTTTTGCAACAAATGCTTGGCCTGCATAAGGAGAAGTATGTTAATAAATTTTCTAATGATTAAATGAATAATGTAAATTTTAAGGAAATGAAGAGAATTGTCGTTAGCCTGTTGGTCTTATTTTTTTCTACATGGGCATTATTTGCACAGCAAACACTAAAAATAGGACACATTAACACCCAGGAACTCCTACAAGCCATGCCTGAAACTGACTCGGCACAATTGAAGCTCGAAAAAATGCAGAAAGAGCTTCAAAGCCAGCTTGAAGTGATGCAAGTAGAACTTAACAATAAATATCAGGATTACTTGAGTAAACGTGACACCTATTCGGAACTGGTAAGACAGACTAAAGAAGATGAACTGCAAAATATTCAGCAACGCATCCAGCAATTTGCCCAAAATGCTGATCAGGATTTACAGAAAAAAAGAGCCGACCTTTATAGACCTATTCTCGATAAAGCAAATAAAGCTATTGAAGCTGTTGCTAAAGAAAATGGGTTTACCTATATACTCGATTTGAGTTCGGGAGTAGTTCTATTTCATTCCGATTCAAGCCTGGATATACTTCCTCTTGTAAAAGCAAAGCTTAAATTAAAATAAAATAGATTTTTTATAAACAAAAGGCTGCTGCATGAGAATGTTGCATGCCTTTTTTTATTTCATAAAAAAATGCCAATAGGGATTTTCGACTCTGGTTTTGGTGGGCTCACTGTGATGAAAGAAATTGTTCGTCAGTTACCTCAATACGATTACATATATCTGGGCGATAATGCTCGTGCACCTTATGGACCTCGCTCATTTGATACTATCTATAAGTACACCCTTCAGGCAGTAAAATGGTTTTTTGCACACGACTGTGCGCTTGTAATACTTGCTTGTAATACAGCATCTGCTAAGGCACTTCGTACCATTCAGCAAAACGATCTTCCCCATATCGACCCTACACGTCGGGTACTTGGAATTATTAGACCAGTTACCGAAAATGTCGATCATTTTACAAAAAGCAAGCATGTTGGCATTTTGGGAACACAGGGGACGGTATCTTCAAAATCATATGTGATTGAAATTCAGAAGTTTTTTCCCGAACTTAAGGTTAGCCAAGAAGCATGCCCCATGTGGGTTCCTCTTGTCGAAAATGCCGAACACGAAGGACCAGGTGCCGATTATTTCGTTCAAAAACACATCCATAACATCCTGAAAACCGACCCCTTGATCGACACGATTATCCTTGGATGTACACATTATCCCCTGCTTTTAAGTAAAATAAAAAAATACATTCCTTCAAATATACAGGTTATTTCTCAAGGTGAAATAGTAGCATCAAGCCTTGCCGATTACCTGAAAAGACATCCCGAAATTGAGATGCGTTGCGAAAAAAATGGACGTAGAAGCTATTATACTACCGAATCGCCCGATATTTTTAACAATACCGCTAGTATCTTTTGCGATCAGCCTATCGAGGCGATGCGAACGTCTTTGGAAGGCTTTTAATTTTTTTGAAAACAGAAAAGGATTATAAGCGTTTTAGTGTCAAAAAATGTCTACTTAGTAATAAAAAAGATGTTCGGAAAAGCACGATGGCTAATCTTTGGCTTAACAACAACAATTTCTCAATCCATTTACGGCCAATTATCTGTCGACGCCATACCATTTTCGTTTAAAACTAAGCTAAAGTCAGCTTATGAGATTCCTGCAACATATCTAAGCAAATTATCTATTGATAGCCTTACCACAGCCGACTCGCTTTTAGCTATTCCCAATCGTTTTGGCATACTTGAATATGTTTCGATCGACATAAAAGAAAAAGGTGTATTAACTCATGTGGGCGATTCGTTACGGATCTGGCAATATCGGTTGAGTTCGCCCAATGCACTTGCCCTTGGGGTTCGATTTGGTTACTTTCGTGTTCCACCAGGTGCAAAACTTTTCCTTTATAATCCACAGCATACAAAACTACTTGGAGCTTACACTCATCTTAATAATAAGGACGATGGCTTTTTTTCTATCCAACCTTTTACCGGACACGAGGTAATAATAGAGTACGAAGAACCTATTAATTCTCAATTCGATGGAGTAGCTGTAATTCAAGCAGTCTCAAAAGCTTATCGTTCGTTTAATACCACCGTTCTTTACAACGATATTAATTGTCCAGGATGGGAACGTTGGCAAACAATAAAAAGAGCAGTTTGTCGAATCATTTTCGACGATGTAGACGGTAGTTATTACTGTACAGGCTCGTTGATTAACAATACTCGCTTCGATGCTACACCCTACTTTTTAACAGCAAACCATTGTATCAACAGCCAATTCTCGGCCTCATCGGTAGTAGTGTATTTTAATTATGAAACAAATAGCTGCAATGGAAACGTTACAAACAACAATCAAACTTTGTCGGGAGCTACCCTTTGTGCCCATGCGTCGGAAACTGATTTTTCATTGCTTAAACTGACCGAGTCCCCACCAGAAAGTTATAACCCCTACTTTGCCGGTTGGGATATTACAGGTCAAGCGCCTACTGAGAGTGCCGTAATTCATCACCCCAAAGGACTTAGCAAATCGATTGCCTACAGTAGTCAAAAAGGGAAGTTATATCCATACAGCATTAATTGGGATGATGGTTCTACCTCCCCTAAATACACACACTGGGAGATAACATTTACCAACGGAAATACAAATTCAGGTTCATCGGGGTCACCCCTCCTTAATTCGGATCTTAATATAATTGGCCAACTGCACGGAGGAGATAACACCATCAATTATTACGGATCGATAGCGGTCTCGTGGAACTTGGGAACATCTCCCTCGAGGCAACTAAAAATATGGCTCGACCCCGACAATACAGGTGTACAGGGTTTAGAAGGAACCGATGGGAAAGTTTTCCCAAAAGCAAAATTTGATATTCTTCCCGAGATACCTTGTATAAATGCCCCAGTAATGCTGAAAAACCTTTCGATAAACAACCCCAAGCAATGGCAATGGAACATTTATCCCTCGACATTTATTTTTATGCCCGACAGCAATCAACAAGCTACAACCGATACATCTAAAAATCCTGTTGTATCGTTTATCGAAAGAGGCAACTATACAATCAAGCTAATTGCAAGTAATGCATTTGGTTCGGATACGTTAACTAAATCTATTGCTGTAGGCGATATCCAAACGAGTTTTGTATATTTCCCAGCCGATAGTCCCCTATGTGGAAATTCGATCAAAAATCTAAAGTTTGAAGCTTCTGGGGCATATGATTTTTATTTCGGTTTCGACACAGTTCGCTACTTTTTCTGGCAAGACAAAAACAAATTATATCTTACGCTCAAAGACACATCTATCAACGACTCGACTTTTATCGATAACATCCGAGTTAACGCTAGGCATGGACAATGTAGTTCGATGGCAGAAAAAACTATACAGGTGTATAATATTCCAAACGATCGCGTTCGCAATGCTCTCCCCCTGAGGTTAGGGATGAATGGTCCGTTCGATAATACCTGTGCCTCGTACGAGATAGGCGAACCACACCCCGATGATGGAGGTTGTTCGGTTCCTAATAACTGGTGCTACAATGCAAAAAATCCCGACATTGTAGTTAATCGTAGTTTATGGTTTACCTTTATTGGGCCAGCCAGTGGCCAAATAAATATACAAACTCAAGGACTCGATACCAGAGTTGCTCTATATGAAACTAATTCGGTAAAAGATTTACTTTCTTCAAAATATCGCTTAATTGCTGCTTCAGATAATACGGAATCGGGCGTTGAAGCATCGCTAAGCAATATTTCTGTTATACCTGGACGGAAATACTGGATGCAAGTTGATGCAAATGCTAATGCTAAAGGTTCGTTTACCATAAATCTTTTCAGCCGAAACATTGAACTATCACCCAATCCGGCCAATAAACTGGTCAAAATTACCCTACCCATATCCAATGGTGTTACTGGTACAATTTCCATTTCCTCGACAGATGGAAAAATGTACATGCAAAAAATTATTAATAGTTCGCCAACGGAGAACACTTACTGGTTCGATTGCAGTTTGCTCCCCTCGGGATTATATTTAGTTCGATTTACATCAGTTCTTGGATCCTATAGTACAAAACTTCTTATAGTGCATATGCAATAGCAGAAAAAAGGAACAAAATAGAAAATTAAATATACCTTTGTGCCTTTAAATTCAAGACAGGTGCAAAGACAGCAAACACTCATAGTATATATAAGCCTTCTTCTCTCAATGTTATGCTGGGCAATGTCTTTTATTTGGTACAAAGGCGCTTATGCTTATTTTGGTCCTATCACAACCATTTTCCTACGATTACTTATATCTAGTCTTTTACTTATAGTGTTTACTTTTACCATTATTCGCCCTGTAATTAAACTTCACCATCTGAAACTTTTTTTTGCAGCCGCACTTTTCGAACCTTTTCTATATTTTCTTGGTGAGAGTTATGGGATGAAATGGGTATCCCCAGTTACTGCTTCTGTAATTGTTGCAACTATACCTTTATTTACCCCTTTGGCTGGTAAAATATTATACAACGAGCTTCTAAGCAAAAAAAATCTAACCGGCATGCTTATCTCTTTCATAGGTGTTTGTGCCGTTATTCTATCGGGCGATGCAGAAATTAGAGCTAATCTGATAGGAGTTTTGCTGATGTTTGTTGCAGTATTTGCTGCTGTGGGCTATGCAATTGCTTTGCGCCGATTAACCCCAATTTACGATTCAATTACTATCATTACAATCCAGAATATTATAGGCATGCTACTTTTTCTTCCGTTATTTTTAATTTTCGAAAATCCCATTTACCATCCTATCAATATCTCCTTCAAAACCATTGTCCCTATTCTTTACTTGGCCATTTTTGCCTCTACCTTAGCATTTATATTTTATGCTTTTGCTGTATCTAAAATTGGAATTGCACGTTCGTCGGTTTTTATAAACCTGATCCCTATCATGACTTCGGTTTTTTCGTACTTTTTGCTCAACGAATCATTTTCAGCCGCAAAAATTATAGGTGTAGTCGTTGTGGTTGCGGGACTCGTGCTTACGCAATGGGAAATGGTCTTCAAAAAGTAAAAAACTACTCCCAGCTCAATGGTTTATCCTTAATTCGATGGCGGTACCCAAAAGTAAGGTTTAATCCAAAACGGATATTAGCCGAACGAGCATAAATGGGAATGTATTGTTTCCCATAGCGTATAGGAATGTTATCGAACAATAGATAAAACTGGAAAGGAGGTAAAGGCCTAAATGTAATTCCTGCACCAATGTTGCTGAATCCATTGTTAATAAAAGAATAGCTTAAAGATAGCATAATGGAGCGTAACGGACGAAAATTACTCGAAAACGTAAATTGCTGATAAATTGATTTAACGTAATATTGTGTTACCGACATCAATCCAAAACTAAAGTAAGTCTCAAGAAAATATTCCCCTCCTAAATAAAGTTTCATAGGAAGTGCGGTTGAATATTTTACCGGAAATTTCGAGAAAGTAACAGAATCTTTTATTGAACCCAAAGGATTTTCGAATGCATTCTCCAAACTATCTCTATCGATTTCAACCCCAGGAATAGAATAACTCGACCGCATTTTAAGCTCATAGGTATTTTTATTCCACGAAATAAGCCCTATATCAACCAGGCTTGCCGACAATTTTACGTTCTCAATACCCGTATACAGTACACCTAGATCGAAAGCTACGCCCATGCTTTCGAAAGGTTTAATTGATTCCTGAGGCTTATCTTTTAGTTTTAAAAGACTATCTAACGACAAATCGGCACCATTGGGAGTATCCTCGAGATATGGGGCATATATCCTAAACGAAACATCCGAAGCAAAACTGTTGATAAATCTGTTGTTTTGATCTTCATAAGTTTCGACCAGAAACTTTTTGTTATTAGTACTTATATTATTTATACCCGACAAAATTTTTAGCTTCGCTCCTAAAATGAAATCGTTTTCGAAATTATTAGACAAACCAAATGAAACTTCTCCATAAGTAGTGTTATAAATACCAAACGACTTCAAATCGGTAATTGTCCCAACATCCGAACCTTTTAAAATAAGTTCCATCAAACTCCTGGGATAGGTCAAATAGGTATAGCTTTTTAGAGAAGTATTAAAATGAAAATACAAGTTGCGAACCTTAAAACCAAATGAAAGAATATCGTACTGAAAAGCGTTATAGAAATTATTCTTTTCTTTTAAATCGTTAAAAAAAATAGTTCTATCCGCTTGTGGATGAAGAAAAGTTATGAGCGAATCGAGTGTGCTATTATATTGAAAAATACTTTTGGCATTAAGGCTATTATTTCCTATATCGAAATAAAATGAGGATAATCCAGGCAAGCCTATATAAACATTACAATTTGGTTGTAGAGCAGGATTAATCTGGTTTGATTGCGGAATTCGCTCCATGAAATAGAGGGTATGATTTACCTGACTCTCGAGCTGGTTAATCCACAATAAAAAGTTTAAGGTTATAAATAGTTTAATTCGTGTCATGGGTCACTTATTGTTATTTTTATTCTCATAAACATGTATACTAGGCTGTAGCTGAGCAGCGAATGTAATGCTTAGCTTATCGTCGGCAAAGAATGTTACATAAGGTTTAGTGTTTGCATAATCGTAAGTTATACCAGTCAAACGGAAGATAACATGTTTTGTGTTTTCGAGTTTTTTCAGCTGATTTTCATCAAAAATTACATCCTTCTTCCAAAGTCTTGGTACTGACACGCGTCCTGTATTAGGATCGATAGTTCCCGATTTTATTATTAAATTGTCTCCCGCTGAGTCTTTATAAAGCGAGTCAAGTATTTGATAGTTCTCATCGACAAAGTAAACCTGTAAGCGCATATCAATTGGCATACTGTTGGAAGAAGCTATTCTGAAGAGCATTGATTTCATGGTGACCTTAACATTAGAGTTAGTTGAGTCGCCACCTGTAGCCAATTTAGAAAGTTCGAAATCCATGGTATCAGTCTGGCTGAAACCCGAAGAACGAAATTTGATGGGTAAGCGCATGACTACTTGGCTACGAATACTACTAGTATCACTCATAATATTGCCATGTGTCTTTGTATGAGGATTAGCCTTTGATTTGAGATGCATTATAATATACTTGGGAGCTTCTTTCTCAATTGCATTATACATGTCACTGTATCCTATCCTGTCACATATCACCGAATCTTTTGCAACCTGTCCTATAAGAGTAGGATATGCAATATCTTTGGGATTTTGAATTTTAGAGTTATCTGGATTGGTCATTAATTCCTTATTGTCGTAGCTTACAACCTTTACCGACTGAACAAAGAAATCGGTTGGAGCTACATACGAATTGGTTGTATATAGTGTTATGCTAGGATCTTTCCATTCAATATTTTTGGCAAATTCGCGACCAAGAAAATCTATGAAAAATGTGTCAACAATATCCATAATATATGGCTGGCCAATATAACCATATACCAACTTATAGTCAAGCTGATTAATTTGCATGGTCAGATTCAAAGAGCTTGCCGGATTGATGGGCGTTCCAGGACTTCCTCGCAAGGTAAGTCGTACATAAAGTCTTGTTTCGCCTGCACCAGCAGTGATGTTTCTGAACCTAAGCATATATCCTGCAGCGTTGTTGAGATTAGTAAGGTTGTTAAAGGGAGAAACAGAAAAATTCTCGACATATACCATATTGCCCTGTTTCATGTCGAGGAGTGAAAGGGTAAGTTCTTGCGAAAAAGCCGAAGAATAGGTAGAAGTCCCATTAAGCGAGTAACTTAAAATCTTTACCAGAAGGCTATCAATTTCGGCATCTTCAAAAAAAGTGACGGGTATATTGATAATCGTATCACGGCTAACGACACCTCCCGCAGGCATAGTGGGAGGAAAGACAAAACCAGGGATAACAATCATAGATTGAGGTGGCAAGGGAAGGCTTTCGAAAGCAGAAACAGAACGAAAATTTGTTGCTATAGATACTGTGATAGTTTTATCGTCGGCAACTTTAATATTACTGCTGTCGGTATATCCAGAAAGGAGCGATTCTAGATCGACTGTCATTGTCCCAATTGTAAATGCTAATTTAGGGTCGTAAACTATCTCGGTCGAAAGCTTATTAAAATCATATTCCTTTTCGACACAGGCTACCAAAGATGCTATCAATACCGAGAACCCAAAAATGCGCTGTATTCTTTTCATCTGGTAATAAAATTAAAGATATATGTTTCTAAACTCATGGCACAACTATGCCATTAAAAGGATTGAATAACAAATCATAATACAATATTAAAAAAAACTTAACAAAATTGATATGTATTTACGAATTTTTATTTTCAGCATCCTTAATATCATCTAATTTAGCCACTCCACCACTTACAATAAATTTCATCACTTCCGACGGATGCTGTTCGATTGGGGTCACCCACTCGGCAGGCACTATTATAAGTTCTCCCATAAAAGCATAGGAATATGGAATATAAACAGCCACTTTACCCTTACGATCGAGCCGACTCAAATCGGAAGCTGTTAAAAAGCCTAAACGTTCAATCTCACCAGTACTATCCATACGAACAAGCACAGGCTGAGTAAATTTTTTTTCCTTACCAACAAAGGCCGAAATAAGATCTCGAATTGAGGTATAAACCAATTGAATAAGAGGTGCTTTATTTAACGATTTTTCCAAAACAAGTTTAAACGGGGTTGTAATAATTCGGTGCCCAAGAAAGCCGAAAAAAGTTATCAGCAAAAACATGATGATAATACCAATTCCTGGTATATGAAATGGTAAAATTTTATCGAGGTAAACCTGTGCCATTCCATCGATAAACTGAAAAATAACCACAATGATGTATATGGTAATACCTATTGGGGCAACAAATAATAGTCCCTGCATAAAATAATCGAGAATACGCTTGTACAACTTTTTCTGAACGTTCTGCCCCCACGAAAGATTTTCCTTTTTCATAAGCCCAAATATTAATTAGTTTGACTCATCCCTTTTATTTTCTTCAATAATTTTATTGAGTTCCGCTTCGGTATATTTTAACTTTTCCTTGCAAAATTTAACCAATTCGGCCACTCGTCTTACTTTGTCACCAAGTTCATCAATTGAATATTTATTGTTTTCGATATTTGCAACGATTTGTTCAATTTCATTTAAAGCTTCCTGATAGGTAAGCTGTTGTTTTTTTGCCATGATAATTAATTTTGTCAAATATGGGTAAAATTACAAATTCTGAATGGTGTCAGAAAAGTTTCGAATTAAAAATATTTTAATCTTTGTATTAAAAAACAGTTTATGACCAATATTATAATTACGGGATGTAGTCGAGGTATAGGGAAAGAATTAGTCAAAATTTTTGCAAAAAACAATCAAAACAGGATTATTGGCATTAGCCGGACACCCCAAATTTCTGACAACGAAAACATTCATTATCTTTCTTTCGATTTGATGCAAATAGAAAATCAGAGTGAAATATTATTTCAAAAAATTCAATCAATTTGTGAGTCGGTAGATATTTTAATCAATAATGCTGGTTTATTGGTAAATAAAAATTTTGAATCTGTAAGTTATAAAGAAGCCTATGAGATGGTCTATCTCAACTACATTGCACCTGCATGGCTCATTCGATTACTTTTACCTCTACTGAAAAAGTCTCATAAGCCACATGTTGTGAATATAAGCAGTATGGGTGGTTTTCAAGGCAGTAGTAAATATAAAGGATTAGCTTGGTATAGTAGCAGTAAAGCTGCAATTGCTAGTCTGACAGAGTGCTTGGCTATTGAATTTGCCGAATACAACATTTCTACCAACTGCCTTGCCTTAGGAGCTGTAAATACAGAAATGCTTTGGGAAGCTTTTCCAGGTTATCAGGCCCCAGTAGAACCCGATAAAATAGCAATGTTTATAGCTGATTTTGCCCAGAATGCACACCATGTTATGAATGGAAAAATTGTTCCTGTTGCATTATCAAATCCTTAATTTTTTATTCAATTTATTAAGGTAATCGGTCTATTAGTTTCGAGTTTTGTATAGTTAACAAAATCATTTTAACTTTATAATGCAATACTTGTAAAGTTCTCATATTGTAAAATGGAACTCGACACCAATATTTCTCTCAGTTCTGAAAATCCTATTGGTTTGAAGGAAGCATTATTCTATTCATCTTCAAAGGGATATGTGCATTGTGGACTTTGTCCGCATAATTGTACCTTGAAGGATAGAGAGGTTGGACTTTGTCGTACGAGGGTAAACATAAAAGGTAAGTTGTACACGTTGGCTTATGCTAATCCATGTGCTGTAAATGTCGATCCCATTGAAAAGAAGCCTTTA
>JAOAFU010000233.1 GCA_026416115.1 Bacteroidales bacterium
CATATGCATTTGCGCTACGTAAGCTCGATAGCTATTAGAATGAATATACTTCAAATCTTTACAAAAAGTATGCTGTAACTATGAAAATTAGTTAGACAGTTTGGTTTTTTCTCCTCCGATAAATAAATAATACGAGTACTGCAATAAGTTGACTTAAAACCGAAAACAAGACAGTTGCCCATAACGAAAAATCGTAGAGTAAACCCATTATGGCACTACCTACAAACCACGAAATTCCATATATTGCATTAAAAGTGCCAAAAGCAAGTCCTCTTTTGTCTTGAGGGATAATGCCAGCAATTTCGGCACGAACAATAGATTCCTGAGCACCCATCCCTATTCCCCACAGAATCATACCGATCCAGAGCCAAATGTGATTGCCAAAGAATACAAGAGGCGCAAATCCTAATGCTATTAAAAAAGTAATACCCATTACAAAAATGCCATTTCTGTCGTACAATCTACCGAGTATTAAAGCCGTAAGAGCATCTGCTCCCATTGCAGCAGCGTAAAAAATTGGTATAACAGCATCATTTGCCAAGCCTTGAGCCTTAAAATGATAGGCTATTAAAGGAAAATCGGCGTATCCTGCAGCAATTAGTGCAATAGCAATAACATAAATCCAGTAATTAGAACGAAAACCACTAGTAGCAACAGTAATACGTTTTATTTCCAGGTTCTCGGGCAAAGGGTAAAGCTTTTTGCAATACCAAAGTATTGAGAGTGCAACCAAAGCTGGTATAAGCAATATTGAGTAGGCCATTGCATAATCCTGTTGTTGGTAGAATAGCACAGCACTAACAATTAATGGACCTGTTACAGCACCGATCTGATCCAAAGCTTCGTGCAAGCCGTACCCCCATCCTCTTCCCATTTGTTGGGTGCCGAACGACAATAATGCATCGCGAGCTGGGTTACGGATAGCTTTTCCAACACGTTCGGCGATAATAAAAATAATTGCTACCTGCCACATACCTGCTAAGGCAAGCAAGGGTACCGATATAAGATTAATAACATACCCTAAAATTACCATCAGCCAATAACGTTTGGTCCGGTCGGCCAGATAGCCCGAAAACATTCTTAGTCCATAGCCTATTAGTTCACCTATACCAGCCACCCAGCCTACCGTGGAGGCATTCGCTCCTAGCACTTTTAAAAATGAGCCGTTGATGCTTCGTGCTCCTTCATATACCATGTCGGCAAATAAACTAATAAGCCCCAGTAGTACTACAAACTTTATGGCCTTTGAAATATTAGGTGTTTTCATGAGTAGATTTAAGAATTTAAAGGTAAAAAATTATTACTAATTCTTCTATTCAAAACTAAGTTAATAGCGATACCAAAAAACTTTATAAATACAATACCTGGGTCAATTTATTTACAAAATATATGAATACATTAACCATTGGGGGTGGATTATTGTATAATTGAATTTACAGCACATCATCTTATGGGTTAAATACTCCTATCAAATATATTTTTTTTGTACTTTTGCGCTGCAAAAAGGGCCCCGTAGTTCAGCTGAATAGAACGTCAGATTCCGGTTCTGAAAGTCGGGGGTTTGAATCCCTCCGGGGTCACAATAAAAAAACAGGGCAGGAATTTTCCTGCCCTGTTTTTTATCGACATCACAGCCTAATACTCATTGAGTTCTTCTTCCTCAAGTTCTCTCATAGTTTTAACTTTGTTTCTGTGCAGCATCCGACTTACCTTAAGGTTGCCGGTATACATAACGTAGTACATTACTGGTACCATAACCAGTGTAAGGAAAGTAGCAAAACTAAGGCCAAAGATGATAGTCCATGCAAGAGGACCGAAAAACATAGAATTTTCACCTCCAATATGGATATGAGGATTCCAATGCGTAAACAAAGAACCAAAATCAATATTCAAACCTATTGCCAAAGGTATAAGACCAATAATCGCAGCTGAGGCTGTAAGTAATACGGGTGTTATACGAGTTTTACCAGCCTGAATAATGGCTTCTCTTGTTCGATATCCGCGTTCCTTAAGAACATCGGTAAATTCGACCAGGAGTATACCGTTTCGAACCACAATACCAGCGAGCGCAACAATACCCATGCCCGACATGATGATGGAGAAAGGTACTCTGAAGATAGTCAGACCCAGCAATACACCAATGATACTAAACAATATTTCGCTGAGAATAATCGCAGTTTTTCCTAACGAGTTGAACTGTGCTATGAGAATAAAGAGTATTAAGAATAAGGATAGTAACATAGCTTTGGACAGGAATGATTGGGATTCAGCTCGGTCTTCCTGTTCTCCTGTGAGCTTAATTTCTACGTTTTCGGACTTTTGGAATTTGGGTAGTTCCTTAGTTAACCTCGAGATGATTTCGCTTGCATTATAACCTGCTAAAACATTTGAACTAATTGTAATAGTACGCTTGAGGTTAATTCGGTTGATACCCCCTACCGAATTCGTGTACCTTACTGTGGCAAGTGAGCTAAGAGGAATAGAACGAAGTATCCCCGTATTCATATCGCGATAGGTGATTTCCATATTCATCAGCTTGTCGATATCCTTGCGCTGCGAAGGAAGAAATCGCAATTGGATGGGATATTGGTCTTCCCCTTCACGATACTTTGATACTTCTTTGCCTAGAACAGCAGTTCGAATAGCCGAACCAACTTGTGCCGAAGAAACTCCTTCGCGGTTTGCTCGGCGTCGATCGAGGTCTATAATCAGTTCGGGTTTGGTACGTTCGAAATTGGTTTTTAATTTCTCAATGCCTGGGATATTTATTGAATCAACGAAGGCTATAAATCTGTCGGCAGTTTCGACTACCTGTTCCAAATCATCGCCTGCTACTTCAATGTTAATAGGCTTTCCTGTAGGAGGTCCCATCCGGTTTTTCTCAACCGAAATAATTGCACCAGGTATTTCTCTCAAAGATTCGGAGATAGGATTAATATAACGGCTGGTTTTTTTGTCCTGACGATATCGATATTCTACAAAATTGACTGTAACTTTTGCTTTGTTTGAGGTAATAATTCCTCCGTCGAACATATCTTCCGAAGCTTGAAAGGCAACATTAGTTACAATCGATTCTACATCGGGGTTATTTTCGCCTAAAACTTTTACAACTTTTTTCTCAATCTCCTTTGCTATCGAATCGGTATAACCGACCGAAGTTCCAATAGGTAATTTGGCATATACATTAATGCTGTTGGGTTCGTTGTCGGGGAAAAATACTACTTTGGGGCCTGCAATACCAAAAAGGAAAATAGAGAAGAAAAACAAGCCTATAACTCCCCATAAAAGGTTTCGTGGACGTTTTCCAGTAACTGCCCATCTGAGAAGTCGATCGTATTTGTCCATCATGGCCGGTAATGTGCGCTTCTGAAAATATTGAAGAATCTTGTACATGTACAAGTTGTGCAATATATAGATGATACCCAGCATAAGCACAAATGAAGCTATTCCCCAACCTGTTGAGCCAAACTTGAAACCAGTTACCAGATATATGAAAAGAGATACCCCAATTATATAGGAACCGTATTTGAACACCTTTTTCTGATGCAAGCGGACATTATGATCGTCTTCGTGCTTCATGAAATCGACAGCAAAAACGGGGTTAATTATGTAGGCTACAATTAGCGAGGCAAAAAGCGTAATTATGATGGTTACTGGTATATAGTACATAAACTTACCAACTACCCCCGGCCAGAATGCAAGTGGGATAAATGGAGCAATGGTGGTAAGTGTTCCTGAGAGGATAGGTAGAAAAACTTCTCCAGCAGCGATTTTAGCCGACTCTACTATATTATGTTTCCCCTGTTTAAAAATTCGATGCGTATTCTCAATAACCACAATGGCATCGTCAACAACAATCCCCAGTGCAAAAATGAAGGAGAACATTACGAGCATGTTCATAGTAAAATCGATGGTGGGAAGTACAATATATGCCAGTGCCATTGAGAGAGGTACCGAGAGACCAACAAAAATAGCGTTGGTCAACCCCATGAAAAACATGAGAATAATTGTAACAAAGATAAAACCAAGAATTATGGTATTGTTAAGTTCGGTAAGAATACTGCGGGTATATCTTGCCTGATTTCCAGTTATTTGAACAGTAAGGTCTTTTGGAAATTTGGTTTGTTTGAATTCGTCGATGGCCTGGGTTATTTTGTCTGATGCATGCAGGAGATTCTGTCCGCTCTTTTTAACCACATTGAGGGTAATCACATTTTTGCCGTTAAAACGCGAAAAACTTTCCTGCTCTTTGTACGAATCTTTGATTTCGGCAATTTCCTTAAGAGCTATCTGTGCACCACTCGAACTTATAAGTATAGTATTTTTTAATTCATCAATATCTTTATACTCACCTACTATACGAATACTACGGGTCATGTTTTGCAGGTCGATGGTTCCGCCAGCTATGGTCATGTTTTCGTAAGCAATGGCATTAGCTATTTCGTTAAAAGTAACCTTAGCCATTTGCATTTTATACATATCCACATCGACCTGAATCTCGCGATCGAGCGCACCAACTATATCTACTCTCGTTATTTCAGGAAAACTTTCTATTTTGTCCTGTAACATCTCGGCATATTTTTTCAGCTTCGACAAATCGTAGTTTCCTGAAATGTTGATGTACATAATTGGAAATTCCGAGAATTCAATTTCGGTAACCGACGGATCGGCAGGCAAATCGTTGGGCAAGTTATTAGAACTTTTGGTCTTATCGACCGCATCTTTTACTCTCTGTTTAGCCTCTGAAACCTCTATTCCTGTATTAAATTCGACAATAATGAGTGAATAATCCTGAACCGATTTACTAGAGATTTTCTTAACACCGCTAATCGATTTCAAGTTCTTTTCGAGCGGACGGGTAACAAGATTTTCCATATCGGTGGGAGAGGTTCCTGGATATACGGTACTAACTATTATCTGTGGTATAACAATTTCGGGAAATTGTTCCTTGGGTATAGAATTATAACTTACCAGTCCAAATATAGCCAGCATTATAGCAAGTACATATATGCTGGTTTTATTGTCGATACTCCAACTGGTAGGTTTAAACTCTTTAAAACCTTGCAATTTTTCCATGTGAATGATTTTTTTTCGAAGTATAACTGAATACTTTAAAAATTAATATACTGTCCTTCTTCAAGTTCCTGAAAACCGACAGTGATGACTTTATCACCTTCCTTCAGTCCCGATTTAATCTCGGTTAACCCTTTATATGTTTCACCGGGTACTACATATTTTTTACGAGCCACAAAAGAATCGTCCATTTTTTCGGCAACGAGAATATATTTTCCTTTCAGGTCGTTTTGAATTACATTAATGGGTACAACCAAAGCCGAAAGATTTTGATAATCGACAATACGCAACACAGCTATCATATTGGCCTTAATTGCCGGGTCGTTTGAGGGTATTCGAAGTGTAACATTAAAAGTACGATTGACAGGATTAATATAGCGGCTACAGAAGTCAACTTTGCCTGTAATTTCTTTGTTAAGGTCGGGTAAAAAAACTGTTACTTGGTCACCAACTTTTATACGGGTCGAGTAACTTTCGGACACATCTGCAACAATTTTCAACGACGATAGGTCGATGACTCGGAAACTTATCACTGCTGGTGATACCATTTGTCCTTTCTTAATGGGAATATCCTCAACAGTTCCTGAGATAGGAGCAACTATTCTGCAATTATTGATCTGTTCTTTAAGAGTGGCAACTTGGCCTTCGAGAGTTTCCTTCTGATTTTTTAGATTGAGGTATTGAACCTCACTGCCAATTTTCTGTTCCCACAGTGCTTTTTGCTTATTGTATAAAGTTGTAACATATTCTAGGCTACTCAGGGCAGTTTTTAGCTGGGTCTGGTAAATTGCGTCATCGAGTTTAGCAAGAATTTGCCCTTTTTTAACATATTGACCTTCGGTTACGTAAATCTCTTCTACAATGCCACCAGCACCTTCGCAGAATACATTAACACTATTGTCGCCATCAACCTTTCCCTGAACTTCTATTGCATGTATAAACCGATCGGGCTTGATTTCCGTTACGTTTACTCGTACACCTTTCATGACCTTTTTTATGGTTGTATCAGCCGAAATTTCTGCCTCAAGTTGCTTTATTTTTTCAGCCAGAATTGCTTGCTGTTTACGAAGTTTTTGAAGTTCAGCCTGTTTGTCGGTCTTTCCACAGGCTATCATTAAGGTGATGAGTATTACTAATCCCCATTTTACCTTTCTAATGTATTTCGAATTCATAGAAAATATATTTTTATGTGTAACATTATTTTTCCCTGCTTGAAGTTTTATTTGTTTAAGTCTGCTGGTACAAGTAATTTTTCGAGGCGTGTTCTTGCACTGTTTAGCTCAAGTAATGCATTAAAGTAATTAGTTTGGCTTTGAATATACTGATTTTGTACCTGAGTTAGTTCGACACTCGAAATAGTACCTTCGCGGTATTTCGTCCAAGCACGATTGTAAACTTTTTCGGCAAGTTTAAAATTGTCGTATGCCGTAGAATACGAATTTAAAGCCGATAGATACTTAGCTCGAGCATCTTCAAAGCCAATTTGCAAACTCTGGGCAGCCTGTTGCTGATTGATAAGGGCTTTTTGGTAACTTATTTTTGCCTGACTAACTCTTGCAAGCCTCATCCCACTACTAAATATGGGTATATTAACCTGTAAACCAACAAGGTCGGGGGGAGTAAAGGTAATCGATTTTTCGTTGAAGTTTTTATCGTGCTGATAAAATGCGGCTATTTCGGGAAGAAATGCCGACTGGTTGAGCCTCAGGTTTAATTTCATCAGCTTCGACTGGGTGTCGAGAAGCTTATACTCGACTTGATTATCGATCACAAAATTTTGCAGCAAAATTCCCTGATCGGCTAACCTTGTGGCCAAAGTAGTCAGACTATCGGTGAGACGTATAGGTTGGTCGAGCGAACAACCCAACTGAAATTTGAGTAGACGTTCGGCTATACCTACTTGTTGGCGTAAAATATCGGAGGTATTTTTTAGATTATTTACTGTAATTTGCATCTGGTCCACATCGGTTTCTTCAACAAAACCTTGCTGGTACATAGCCTTCATTGATTCCAAAATCTTAAGCGTGTTCTGGTACACCGAATCGACAAGTCGTTGGTTCTCGTACGATACCAGCACTAAAAGGTAGGAGTTGGTAACCGATTCGGCTAAATCTTGCTTTGATTTGGAAAGAGAGAGCTCCGACAGGCTTCGGTACACCTTCGAAGTTTGTAAGCCCACAAGATAAGACCCACTAAATAATAGCTGGCTGACAGTAATATCAAGGGTTGACGATGTTCGTAAATCGTCTAAGTTTGTTGGTGCACCTGTACCGCCACTTCCCATGGCTGCAAATTGCTTGTATATTTCAGGAAGTGTAATAATGTAACTATAAGAATACTTCGCACTTACTTGGGGTAGGCCGATGGCTGTAGTTTCCCAAATCTTTTTTTTGGCCGATTCTACATCAAGCACCGAATTTTTAATAACAGGACTATTTGCTAAGGCGTAAATTTTAGCCTCCGACAGCGATAATGCCAGTACGCTATCATTTTTAGTTTGAGAAAAAACACCCATCGAAAACCAAGCCAACAGTAACAATAATAATTTTGCTCTTTTCATAATTTAATTAACTTTCATAAAGAATTTATCTTATTTGCAAAACATTTTTTTCGTTCATGTATCTCACCTGATACAGCTCAGACAATGAACTTTGACAAAACATATACCAGGATGAATATTTAATAACTTTTTGACAAAGGAACGGGCTTTTTGGCAGTTGAAAAAAAACAAATCGGTAAAATGCCTTAAACAGGAGGGCGAAAAGGAGAAAACTGTATTTTATTTTAAGGTAAGTGTCGATGAAACAATAAAAAAATTATAATTTTGAGACCTAATTTGTTAATGCTATGCAGACTCTATCCCAGCTAAAACCCGAGCTTATTTGGAAACATTTTGAGGAATTATGTAAAATTCCTCGTCCTTCGAAACACGAGAAAGGAGTAATAGAATATTTAAAAAATTTTGCCATTCGTCAGGGGCTGGCTTATAAAGTAGATCGTGTAGGGAATGTTTTGATTAGTAAACCTGCAACAAAGGGACGCGAAGGACATCCAACCGTCGTTTTACAGTCGCATGTAGATATGGTTCCTCAGAAAAACAGCGATGTAGTACACG
>JAOAFU010000039.1 GCA_026416115.1 Bacteroidales bacterium
AAGTAGATAATACATAGCAAGAAATTCTAAAGCCCGACGATTTCCAGGGTTTGCCTCCAATAAAAGCTTAAGTTTTTGATTAATATTTCCAGGAGTATAAGCATTCAGTGGCATTAACTTTCTTTTTTCAATAAACTCAGGATCTTTACCAATTAATGAAGTATCTTTGAGGTAGGCAGAATATTTTTGAACAAAGTCGCTCTGAAAGAAGGCTTTTTGCAGAATCCCGAGATAAGTGGATGCAGCTTCAGTTCTTCGCTCTATCAAGTGAACTTTTACCAAACGCTGCAATACCCTTGGATTATATGGAGTAGTAGATTGAGCTTCGTATGCCCAATGCAGTGCCTCACTTACATAACCCAATTCGTAATAAAAATCACTTGCTGCAAGTGCAATCTGACCCGAAGCAATTTTATCGGGAAACAAGCCATCGGCACCAAGTAATTGAGGATATTTAAAAAAATTCTCACCCAACTTTCCAGCATTAAAAACTGCACGATTATAGTTATAGTTTATAAATAAATCATATTCTTTTGCAGAAAGAGCAGCTTCCAAAGCTTTATCCCATTCTCCACGAAGCGTGTAATAATCGGTAAGCAAAGTACTCCTTTTTTGTGTGTTAAGCTTACTAAATACAAAGTTTTTTATCAAAGCAAAGGTACCGGCTGAAACAAGAAGGATAAGAAAAAGAGACATAATAAGTCTAAATCTTACCAAAAAGTTTTTTAATTTATTCAACAGAGTTATTTTTAAGAAATAGGGAGATAATATACCAGCAGTTCCCAATAAAAGCATAATAATAGGCACTATGCTAATGAGTGTATATAAGAATTCATCGGGCACATAACGAATTACTACTGGCATAGCAGGAACAAGATCCCACCAAACTTTTTCAATTGGAATGTTAAAAAACCATTTGTAACCTGCATAAGGAATAATTATAGCAAGTATCAAAGAACAAACTACCAAGGTTAATTTAAAACGCCATTTAACTTCGGATTGAAAGCTCACATATAAAATGACCCCCGCCAAATAAATTAACATTGACGTTGCTCCAGCACAATAGTAAAGAATAAAAATCGAAAGAAGTAATATTGTCACAAGTGACCATTTTCGACGACCCAACGAAATGAAAATAACAAGAACTAAAAGGGCAAACAAAATTTTAAGAAACACAAAATAGGGAAAATAATAGTTTTGAAATAATATAATGGCAGGTATTGCAGGAAAAATCATCCAAAACATGCCATCCCCTCCGGCAGATGTTTTACTAAAAATATATCGAGTCGAAAGCATAAAAAGCAAAAGCGAAAACACAAGTAATAAACTACCAGAAAGATTTGCATGAAGGAGTTGGGCTAATAAGTTCCCAAAATACTCAGCAAGTCCGCCAGGGTAATCGACATACTGCTCAAAAAAAGTTTTCATTTTGTAAAAAGGAGGCTGTTGTAAATGATAAATAAGTTCGGGTCTGATGATATCGGCAAAATGTAGATATAAGTATCCAAGGAACAAGACCACTAAAAGCCACTTTATGCCCGATAAAACAAAATTAGTCCGCATAATCATTGTTTTAGTCAACTTACAACAAAATTATAAAGTATCTGCAGATATTATACAATTATGGCAAAAAATACTACATTTGAGGCTCACAATTAACAAATTGTTGCTATTTATTATGACATTATCCACTATAAATCAAGTACTCTGTGTGAGTTGCAGTTTAGGATTTACGGTAGTTATTCCAGGCGAAGGGAGCTTGAATGATCAAATATTGGCTTGTACAGAAGAGTTACAGAAATATTTGGCAGAAAACAAGATTAAGCGTACGGTATGCATCAAGCAGTCCTTTTTTGTAAATAGTACTTCAAATGAAGAAACAAGAAAGATTGAAGAACTGGTTTTACAAATAACATCAGATAAATTAAACATTCAAGTTCCAACAAGTGTAATTCCTCAACCACCTCTAGGTACAAGCTCTAGAATTATTGCCGAATACACTTTTCTTTCCGAAGTCGAAAATATTGAGCTGAAAATTCTGAATAACATCCAATACTTGAGGTTAAATACCTCAATGGGAGTATTTTTAACGGCCGCGGGAATGACTACCTATTATGATAATAGTAATATATTAGAACAATCATTGCGTGCATTCGAGCATATTGACCAAATACTCAATGCCGAAGGATTTACATTTGGTGACATAGTAAGACAGTGGAATTACATTGAAGGAATTATAGACTTTACCGATAAAAGTCAACATTATCAAATTTTTAATGATGTTCGAAGTAATTTTTATTCAGCTTCAACTTTTCCTAACGGTTACCCTGCTGCAACAGGCATAGGCATGAGTTACAATGGTGTTATCCTCGACTTTATAGCCTTTAAACCCAAAAAAGAAACAAAAATAATCCCTTTGCAAAATCCAGTCCAAACAAATGCCCATCAATATTCTCCACACGTACTCTCCGAAAATCAATTTACGACCATTTCGTGTGTTAAGTCGACTCCAAAGTTCGAACGTGGCAAGGCAATTGTTGCTAACGGAAATGGAATCTTGTTTGTGTCGGGAACAGCAGCAATAAAAGGAGAACTATCGGCTTCGCAGTACGATGCTGCTATGCAAACCCTTATGACCTTACAAAATATAGATAATCTGACAAATCGTAATAACTTGATAAAACATGGTATACCTAGCGACATGAAAACAAAGCTACTTATCTTGAGAGTGTACATTAAAAATTCAAGTGATTACGAGAATGTACATAAAATTGTTAATGAATATGCTGGCAATATCCCTGTATTGTACTTACAAGCAGATATTTGCCGGTCCGAATTGCTTGTTGAGATTGAAGGAGTATACGAGTTGTATCGATAATATTGTCCGAAGAAGAACAATAACACATTAAAAGCTGTTTTTTTAATAACAAAGATTTTTTTAGTCTAAATTTAAACCGTTCCATGTGGTATCAAAAATCAATAACACTACCCGAATTCTCACGAGGGTACCATTTGATTACAGAAATCATCAGAAAAAACCTTCCAACCCTACCACAAATTGGTTTACTCCATATATTCATACAACATACATCTGCAGCACTTGCCATAAATGAAAATGCAGATCCTTCGGTGCGACGAGATTTTCGTCAATTTATCGATCAATTAATACCTGATGGTGACAAGATCTTTGTTCATACACTCGAAGGGGACGACGACATGCCTGCACATATTAAGTCCTCTTTATTCGGACAATCACTAGTAATCCCTATCGTCCAAGGAAGACTAGGTCTTGGAACCTGGCAAGGAATTTACCTTTGCGAATTCAGAAATTTTGGAGGTCCTCGTCAATTAATATTAACCGTTTGGGGAGAATAAATTTACATCTAACCTCCATTTTTTACTCTTTATTCCCTGTAAAAATTCAAAAATATTTCTATCTTTTCATTAGAAAATCTTTAAGGAAGTGTTAAATTAACACAATCAATGTATTTAAACGCTATCGCATGGAGAGGTTCAAATATTTACTCCTGATTTTTTTGGCCATCAACTGGATGGTTGGATGTGGAAAAAAGTCAAACCCATCGGAGATATCGCTACAACAAGCAGCACAAACCAAAATTAACAACACCGAATCAAAAAGCCTTCTACGTATTATGGGGCATTGGTTTGGGGAAGGTAAGAAAGAACTTCTTGTTCGAGAGGCAGTACGCGAATTTTCGTTTCTGAATCAGGATTTGGTTATCGACTTACAATTTCCTCATCATATTTTTAAATTCAACGATGAAGCCGAACTGTACTTTATCGAATGCGACTCTATAGAACAAATGGTTAGACAAAATAAATGGCCATTCGATGTTTTATTCTGCGATAAAGAACGTTATAGAAGGGTGGCCGAAAAAATTAACGATAAAGATTGGGGAAAGAAATATTTAGTAGATTTCTCTAGAGAGCCTTGGTTTCTTAATGCCCACAAGCCTGGACTTTTTGAAACAATTCCATTGGCCGAAGATTATGGAGGCATTATCCCTGGGCCCATAATCGAAGGAATCACCCATATCCTTTTTGTAAGCGAAGAGGTGGAAAAAAAAGTTGGGATAAAGGTAAAAGCACTTGACATGACTTTTGATGATTTTTTATCATATGCAAAAGCGGTAGATGAATATAATAAAACCCATTCCGATAAGGTGACTTTTTTTTCCAAACAATATCAGTACGCTATAGATAATCTTTTCAAACAGTTAGTTACCTCCTATTATGGCAAATTACATTTTTCGAGCTATCAAGAATCATTTACGGCTCTTGAGCAAACCTATAGGGCATTTGAAGAACTCTCGCGATACCATGCACTTGACCAACACATGGAATATTCGCACTTGGCATACGATATTGCACAAAGAATACTTTTCGACAAAGAATGTCTTTTTAACTTACAACCTACCTGGCTTATACTATTATGGAACAAATCGAACCCCGAAGGATTAAAAAAAATGCGCCCTTGCGAAATACCTTCATTTGCTGGAAGGATATCTCCGTACTATAGTGGCTTTTTTCAGGTTATATTTGTAGTTCCCAAAAATGCTAATAATCCCGAAGCTGGCAAAAGATTTATTCGTTATATAACCTCAACCGAAACTGCCGATAAATGGGTAAAATACGCCAAATGCCCAACAGGGATGAAAAATACCATTTCATATACCGACTTTGGTCAGGATATCTATGAAAAATTTTTTCAACATTTACAAAAAAAATATGGTAATAATCAAATGGATGTTAGATTAAATGAATTACTTTTTAACACGCAAAAAACACTCAATTTTAGATATAGCGATGTACTTGAAGGAAAACTATCTGCACAAGAAGCTCTAGCTCACCTTAAACGACAGTTATAAAGATGATGTTGCGTAAACTAACTACTAACTAAAATATAACCTATGAGCCTAATTAACACTTTTAAGCAGAAGTTAAGTCTGAAAATTGGATTTCTCATCATTTTGACGGTAATCTTTGTATTATTTTCGTCGGGTGTATTTTACATTACCCAATTTACAAAAGACACCAAAAAAAAATTTCAGAAACAACTTACCGCACCAGCAAACCTCATGTCGACTGGGAAACTTAAGTTTGAGACAGCCATGGATACCCGTACCATGTCGCAACTTGTTGGTGATTCGATTATTCATGCCATTGTAATAGGGGTAAATAAAAAAATATATTACTCAAACGATAGCTCATTTTTAGATAAAACCATAGATGAAGTACCGTTTCTTAAACGACTTGAGGTATTCGACCATCCCATTAAAGAAGCTGTTTACAGTCTTTCGGAAAATGGTAAGCAGGCTATCTGTGTTTCTCCTCTTTTCTTCGAAGACGGTAAATATTTGGGGTACCTTTACCTGGCGACCGATACTGCTGCCATGAATAAAGCAAAGAACAATTACATCATTCTATTTACTGTCGTCTCTTTGGTGGCAGTAGTTCTACTTTCGTTGCTTATCATTTTCTTGTTCAACTATTTTATTTCGCATCGAATAAAGTTCATTTTCAAAGGGTTAAAGGAAGTAAAAAATGGAAATCTATCGGCCTCTATACCCGTGCATAGCCGTGATGAACTTGGGCAAATGGCCGATTCTATCAATGAGTTAACAGGTGTTATTCGAGAGATTGTTCAGAGTATACATGAAGAAACACACCGAATGCGGTCATCGAGCAGCGAGCTAACCAATAGTTCAAAGTACATGGCTGATGATGCTAATCAATTAGCAGCTATAGCAGAAGAAGTTGCATCTTCGATGGAAGAAATGGTTACCAATATTCAGCTCAACTCACAAAATGCAGGTGAAACAGAAAAAATAGCTAAAATTGCAGCACAAGAAATGGTGGAAGTTGGAAAATTCTCAAGCGAGAGTCTTGCCTATATTCAGGAGATTGCCCAGAAGATTTCCATCATAAACGATATTGCTTTCCAAACGAATCTTTTGTCGCTCAATGCTGCAGTAGAGGCAGCTCGCGCAGGGGAAGCAGGTAAAGGTTTTTCGGTTGTTGCATCGGAAGTGAAAAAACTGGCCGACCGTAGCCGAGTTGCTGCCGACGATATTCATCGACTCTCTAAAACCTGCGTAGTTCAAACAGAAAAATCGGTAGAAAGCGTTAGAACTTTGGAACCAGAAATTATGAAGACCGTTCAGCTTGTTCAGGAAATTAGTATGGCCAGTAAAGAACAAAACACTGGTGCCGAGCAGGTAAATATGGCCTTGCAGCAGCTCAACCAAATTACTCAGAAAAACTCATCAAATTCTCAGACCATAGCTAATCAGGCCAGGGAACTCGACGAACAAGCCAATAAATTATCAAAAATTGTAGCTTACTTTAAATTTTAGTTATCTGCTTTGAATATAAAACAGAATTTTGTAAATTTGACTGTTACCTTTAAAAGCTTAATCATGTCAAACTCTAAAATTCGTATTATGAAAAAAATGGTATTAACTATAGCCGGATTTCTTGGATGTGTGTTGTTGCTATCCGGCCAGATAACACTTACTTATAAAACACACGGCTTTCGCCCAGGCGATTCGCACGATTTTGTATTCCTAACTCCAGCATCTGAAGGAGCTGAGGGTGCAAATGTTGTGTGGGATTTCAGCCAGTTAGAACGTACAAACCGCACACTTACCAGCCACATGCTCGATATAAGCTCTGCCCCACAAGCTGAAGGGCTTTCAAATGCTAATTTTGCCCTTGAAGAGTTTGGAAATTACTTTTATTTCAATAACAATAATAAATCGATGGAACAATGGGCAACTGTATCGGGAAACTCGATTCTCAAATACGATAAACCTATTGTAAAACTAAAATTTCCATTGAATTATGGATATAAGATAAGTGGAAATTACAGCGGAGTTCAAACATGTCCCTCTTGCTCTACAACTGTTTCGGGAACATACGAAGTTTTTGCCGATGCTTATGGTACAATCATACTTCCCAACCAGGTGGTTATTGATAATGTACTTAGAGTTAAACAAACCCGTACAATACAGTTTGGCCAAGGTAGTTCAATAACCGAAATAACCTATCGTTGGTATTCGGCCGATGTAAGATATCCTGTTTTTGTTATTATTAAGTATGTTACGCCCCAGCATTCATATACTTCCGAAACTGCTATGTACGCTCATGCTGGCACACACAAAAAATCGGCAACAGCTGTCGAACAAACCATATCTAATTCAACATTTGAAGTGTTCCCAAACCCATTTGACAATCAGGTAACTCTTCGGATAAAGTTAGCCAATACTTCAAAGTTAACAATAGAGCTTTATGATTTAAGTGGTAAGTTAATACACTCTTTCTATAAACATCATCGCTTTACTGCCGGAGAACAAGATTTAGTTCTTTCTACTGAAAAATTTAGGTTACAAAACTCCTACTACTATTTAAAAATATCAGATGGTAAGCAAACTTGGATTGAGAAAGTGATTAAACAATAAAATTTATAAAGCATAACGAAATCCTTTGGAAAAAATTACCCTTAAATTAATAAGGGTAATTTTTTTTAACTCTACTGACAAACCAAACTAAAACATTCTAAATAAATGATTTAATATATCCGCTAATAAATTCCCTTGAAATTCAAAACCTCCCCTATGCGAAAAAGAGATAAACTATTGTTTGAAACATACACCAACACATCAATGCTGCAATAAATAGAAAGGCTCTTCCAAATATAAACTATTTCAAATCAATTTGAACTAGTAGTTTAAGCAGATGAATCTATAAGCAATAATACTTGATGAAAAATAATCACAATCCTAGAATTAGCATTTTTTTTATCAGTAAAAAAATTATATCGCCTATGTTGTTA
>JAOAFU010000059.1 GCA_026416115.1 Bacteroidales bacterium
GCCTTCCGAAATTGCCTCAACAGGGCATTCATTAATACAGGTGCCGCATGCTGTACAATCATTGGTAATTACATGAGCCATTGTCAGAATTTTTTATTCAACATCATTTATTCGTTGCAAAGGTAATTGAATTTGACCTGCAAAAAAAGTGTTTTAACGCATTATAAGAAATTTAGAATGGGTAAAAATTATCCTTTTTCTCCTAATTGTTTTTGTTTGGTTAATAATTTTTAACATTACGTATCATGAAAAGCATGTCGATATCTTCAGAAAAAGGCATAAATTTGTAAAACAAAGAAAAATTCTTTTGTATATCAATTAAATAAATGGCTATGAAAAAAATGTTAGTACTCCTTCCGGCATTACTTTTTTTTACAACTATGCTGGTGGATGCTCAGAGTAAAAAAGCTGTAGCATCTTTTGCAAAGGAGGTTCATGACTTTGGTAAGATTAAGGAAGCCGATGGACCAGTGACCTATCAGTTTGAATTTACCAATACTGGTGGAGAACCCCTGATAATATCCAATGTGGCAACCTCATGTGGTTGTACAACTCCTAATTATCCCAAAGATCCCGTATTGCCGGGCGCAAAGCGTTCGATTACAGTTTCTTACAATCCAGCTGGTCGTCCTGGGCGGTTCGAAAAAACGATTACCATTTATACCAATGGCGATCCTGATATTTATACTTTAAAAATTACCGGTGAAGTAATTCCAAAGGAGCCTACAATTGAAGATATGTATCCGAATAATGTTGAAGGGCTTCGTATGCGCTCACTTCAAATTGCTTTTAATAATATAGCACCTTCCGAAAAAGCAACGCAAACGGTCGATGTGGTTAATAGTACCGATACTCCAATGAAAGTCGACTTCATGGATGTGCCGTCGTTTATTACAGTAAAAATAACTCCTCCTATTATACCCCCTAAAGGAAAAGCCCAACTAACGATTACATACGATGCTGCGGCTAAAAACGATTGGGGTTTTGTATACGATAGGTTAGGTTTGGTTATTAACAATAAGCAACTACCTGGGCGTCTTTCGGTAACAGCCAATATTCAGGAAGATTTTTCGAAACTTACCGACGAACAGAAGAAGAATGCTCCTAAAGTTGAAGTCGATAAAGCAGAGTTCGATTTTGGTACCATAAAACCAGGCGAAGTAGTCAAGTACGATTTTGTTTTAAAAAACACGGGTAAGAGCGATTTAATAATTCGTAAGACTACTGCTAGTTGTGGTTGTACGGTTGCCAATGTTAAGTCAAAAGTTATTAAACCAGGTGAAAGTACTACCTTATCGGCGGAGTTTAACTCTGCAGGACGTAGTGGAACCCAATCTAAAACCATTACGGTGATAACAAACGATCCAAACAACCAACGGTTAATTTTGTGGTTGAAAGGGAAGATTGCAGAGAATTAGGCATATGACTAATAAAGTTCTATTAAAGGGGCAGGAAATTTAAACCTGCCTTTTTTTTCGAGAATAAGGCGATAATTATAAAAGCGGGGCGTTTGTCAAAAACTTACTGATTTACAGGTTGATTTCCGAAAATAAAAGAGACTACTTTTTATTTCCTATCTTGTCGTTATTATCCACTTCAATCGACTCTATTTCTTGATCTTGAAATTGAGGTATTTCTTCTATGACCTCTTCCCACTTTTCCAATTTCCATCTTTTCCGGACAATGCTTACCTTACGGTCGGATGCAATGGTATACAGGTAGGGTTTTTCTCCACGTGCCACTTTCAAGCGACGCTGTCTCTCAGGCAAAACGTGCAGAGGGTCTTGAAATACCCTATCCGACGACAATGCCATCATTTTACCAGGTTCGTAACCAAAATAGTAAAATGTACTACTATTAGGCTGAAGATAAATATCGATCCAGTCGCCAGAGTTTTTTCGCCATATCTCAATGTATCCATCAATTTTTCTGTGAATCCAACGGCCATTGATATAGCCAATACCTATTTTGCCTACCGAGCGGAACGAATTTGTGGTATCGTCGTAAATGAAATACACATCGTCCAAGAATATGGTTTTTGCCATAAGAGAAGGTAATATTACTTTTTTGTTTTTGGCGGTATCGGTAAGTTGTTGATAATAGAGTTTAAGGGAGTCGGTTGCTATCAAATTAGCAAAGTTTTTCTTGTAGTAGGTATCAAAAATGTTAATAGTGTCAGTTTTAGAGGCAAGACTATCAATTACTTTTGCCATGCGTTGTAAAGAAGGGGAGTAAAAATTGAAATCGACAGCAAGGGTTGTCCTTAGAGTAAATTCATTTGTTTGTAGTCTATGGGTGATATTTCCAGCTGCCCAAGTTTTCAGTTGACCAAAACGAACAATTAGATCGAGAGGGCCTTCAGCATACTGTATACATTCAGAGGGTGATAACGAGACAAGTGGTCCGGGTAAGCTATGCCTTTTTAGCTTATCTTCTTGTCCCACCTCATAGGCATTGTATGCTTTGTTGTACCATAGTTGTCCCGAGGCAGTTGCCATGGTATAGTCATCGACGTATTTTTTTCGAGCAAAAAATAAGGAATATAGATGAATAGAATCGTAAGCCATGACAGGTCCAACAACTACTGGGTTACGATTGATATCGATATTTTTTTCACCTACGGGAATTCTTACTTTCAACGGGTCAATTACTGAAGAAAATCTTATCCACGATGCTGCAACATTTGGGCATTGCTGAATAATACGGGCACCACCATCGAAAAGTAAGTATTTTCGAGCTCCAGCTAATTGTACATCACCCTGAAAATGGAAAAAAGGATTGAGTGTAAAACTATCGGGCTCTGCAATAGCTCCAGTAGCAATGGTTTGTCGACTGGTATCGACCGTTATATCAGTGAAGGTAATGGTTTGTTTAGTATTGTTTTCGTCTATGTAATCATATTTGCCACTTCCGGTATAGGAAAAACGTCCATGGATATTGACGGTAGCATTGTAAATTTGATGAAAACGTGTTGCCCTATTGGCAAGTATTTTTGCATTAGTTAGAGTCAACATTCGACCTTCTGGTCCAACTATTATACGTTCGTTTAGGGGGAAAATTCTTGCATCGGCCACATCGACATACTTGACCTTACTGGCGTCAAGAATCCTTTTTTCGTAATTTAACAGTACTGAGGGTGAAACAAAACTCAACGAATCCTGAACCTTATCAGTTGATATATAACGAGCTCCTGTCAAGGTTTCGTCCTTAAATCCGTATTTTTCACCCTCGCGCGAGGGACTAAATGTCTGATTAGCCAGCAAATTCAGTTCGTGCTTATCCATCCACCATTTAAACTCATTGATCTGTGCCATGTACTGGTGGGTTGGAATACGCGTTATTGCCAATGGATCGTTCGACTTAAGATGAGCGAACCTTTGCAACATATCCACCTTACAATTCACATTATCGGTGGTTAGTGCCCAGTCTTGCGAATTGAGTACCCTGATATTGAAGCTGGCTGTATCGGAAGAAAAATCATTTTGTCTGAAATTAAACCGTTTGGCTTTCGATGTGGCTAAGGTAAGATCGACTAACCCTTTGCCCCACAGTTCTCTAGGATTGTAACTGAGCGAACCTTCGAAAAAAGTGCGATCGTTGTATATATTGAACTGATTGGTTGTATTTTGAATACTCATATCATCCTGATAGGGAAGCCACCGCACTCTAATATTTCTACCCCATACTTTTGGATATGAATGTGTGTAGTTGGTTTCCTCACCAATGCTAAATAATGCTGAAGAACTTGTCGCACTATCGGGGAAAAAAACGATATCGAAGGATGAGACAGATGAGGTAATATAGGTAAATTTACCTTTTCCCCGTAGACCTTGATTGGAAAGATGAATGGTATCGTAAAATTGACCTTTACCCTGAAAAAGGGATAATCCCTGGGTTGGAGTTATATGGTTAAAGCCCAGTGAAAAATCTTTTTGAAGAGTTAATTTTTCTTCAATATCGGGGAATATATTTGCTGAGTAAAAAGTACCAGCAAATTTCATGCTTTCTTTTTTGAAATTATCGAGACTGTCGATCTCGTAGGGATTCATTCTAAAATAAAAATTTCGACTGCGTTTATAAACTCCATTGAAGATATTGGGGTCATCGTAATATACATATGAGTATCCATAACTTCGGAAAATGGGATATTGTGCAAAATTTTTAAGCCCTGCTTTATTGTTCGGGTCATCTACTAATACTTCTCCCGTGGCATCATATATGGTGTTAGAAACTTCGCGAAGAATAGGTTTTTGTGCTAAGTCATAGCCAACAATAACTTTAACTTTAACCGAATCGACCTGTCGTAGCACTATTTTAAAAGTGTCGTATTGAAAAAAGAAATTTTTTCCATAATAAGTAAATAAACCAGCCTGAACCATTCCTTCGAATTGAAAACTTCTATTTCGCTTCATTACTATTTGACTTCGACTAGGAACAATCGCAACATTTTGCGAGTCGCTCACAAAGATTCGGGGGATACCATTTATTGTTAAATCGTTATTACGCAAATCCAGGACAGCATTATTCATAGGCGCTTCAACGAGCGAATAAAGGCGCAAAACGTCATAGTCGATTTTTCCTGTACTTGCTTTAAGAGCGTCGAACAATTTTTCTTTGAGCACGATTGTCTCGGTTGAAACATCGTATAGGATATATCCTTGAACCGCAAGAGGAAAAAGCAAAGTGTGGACATTGTCGAGCGATTTTCGGATAAAATTGGCAAAATCTTTTGCAGAGAGAGTTGTGGCATTATTAAAATACCGAGAAAACTTTGCAAGCATAACCAACGGATGCTGTTCGTCGTAATACTGCAATTTTTCAAAGTCTTCTTGTTTGAAATAGTTGAAAGATTCGAATATGGCTAAACTTCGCGCCGAACCTGGAGCAACAGTAAAATAAATTTTAGGTTCATCGATACGCCAAAGGAGTTGATCAAAATTCATATCAATCTGATGGTATGAGTTAAGGTAAGGACTACGAGCAGTGTATCGTTCCGATTTTAATAGAGAGAGCTCTCGGTTCGAGACACGATATAGAAATTGTAAAGCAGAATGATGGATCGAATCTTGGTCAAGATAAATGGTGATAGAAGCATCGGAGCTAACAACACGGCCCGGATAAAAAATGTACATCAACGAAGTCGACTTTACGCGCAGGGTATCGTTACGGAAAAAAGTTAGCGTCGCAGGCTCTTCTCTGCTACCTCGTCCTGCAAGTTTTGCACCCATCATTGCAAAACCTCCCTGATAATCTACACCTTTGTAAAAATTCCTTAGGGTAAACCGTTTTTGGTACGATTCGAAACGAGGATACTGAAGTAAATGAAGGTTTATAAAATGTTCAACACTATTTTCGAGTTTACCCATTAACGGAAAACTAAAATATATGCGGTTAACAAAGGTAACAGAGTCGGCCTGGAATCCTGAAAAGTTCATATCGATAAAATATTCTCGTAGCTGAGCATATACGCTATCTTTAGAATATCCAGCTCTTTCCCAGGTTATAATTCCCCCTTTCCCTGTCCAAATAGAAGTAAGTAGGTTGTATGTTCCGGATGTTTTAAAAATTATCGAACTATCTAAATTAGCATAGCAGATGAGATCGATATTTTTAAAATTTACTACCACCGGATCTGCGTGGCGAAACAAAAAGATTGTATCGGATGGTTTCCATCGTATTGATGCAGACTTATATAACAGTCGTTCCTCAAAAATTAGCAATGTATTTTGCCAAATTTTCATAAACGAAGAAAGAGTTCGGCGTTGCTCGCATGCTGAAACTAACCCTGAAAGCCATTCGTCATAGCTATTTCTGGGATGATTTAACTTAAAAAATAGGTTGTTGGCCTTAATAAATGTAGAAAATTCGGGGTAAGGTCGAATTTTACGTTCGATTAAATAAGCTGAAATAGACTGAATTTTGTTTTTTTCTTCATCGTTAAGATATGATGAGTCCCAAAGAGTCGAAAAATATTGTATGGTAATAGCTAACTCTTTTTGTTGCTCGAGGCTCTTTTGGCAAAATAGTTTTAACTCTTTAATAAATTCAGTATTATCTCCGGAAAATTGCTTAAAACTTTGACCTAATAGGTTTTTTCCAAGAGAAAGACAAATGCCAAATATTAGCAAGAGTCTGATTTTCATTGTATAAAAATACTAAACTTTTTCCATTACCATAGCCGTCCAGCCATTTTTGTTAATTTGTTTTTGCCAACTCAAACCATTTTCTTCGCCCTTACTACGAATTTCGGCCAGATCTTCCTCGTAAAATCCGCTCAGGAAAATCATACCTCCTTTGTCAAGAGTTTTAGCATATTGAGGTATGTCTTTTAACAAAATATTTCTGTTAATGTTGGCAAACAATAACTGGTAAGTTCGTTGGGGTATTAATCTAACATCGCCTCGAAGAACCTCGATATTGGTTACAAAATTTCTCTGACAGTTTTCTATAGTATTTTCGATTGCCCAATCGTCGATATCGATCGCTGTTATCTTTCGTGCTCCTTTTTTGGAGGCTAATATTGAGAGAATACCTGTACCACAACCCATGTCTAAAACATCCTTATCATTACAGTCGGTCTGAAGAATAAGTTGAAGCATCATATAGGTTGTTTCGTGGTGGCCGGTACCAAACGACATTTTAGGTTCTATAACAATCTGATAGGGAAAAGTATTGTTTAATTGATGAAATGGAGCTATTACGGCTAAGGTGTCATCGACAATAATAGGAGAGAAACTGCTTTCCCAAAGAGCATTCCAGTTTTGTCTTTCAACAGGTTTAAAGGTAAAATGGATATCGGCCGTTGTGCGGATTCGGGCTATACATTGTTCAACCCTCGAAAGTGCATTTTTTAATGATGTATATGCTGCAAATCCATTTGAGTTTTCAACAAAACCATCGAAACCAGCTTCACTTAATAGGGCGATTAAAATTTCTGCTACTTCTTTCTCGTAAGGTTCAATAGTAAAACTAAATTCGGTATAATCCATCGGTTGCTAGTTTTTGTGTAAAGTTAAAAGCTTATTCTTAACCGAAAATAATTTTTTTGAAAATATCGTTTACCTTTGCACCTTAAAACAATTGATTAAATGGACAGAAATAGTGTAATTGGGCTGATATTAATAGCTGCTATACTTATAGTTTTTTCTATTTGGAATACTCCTAACCAGAAAGCTTTGGAAGAGGCTCGTCGGAAAGCCGACTCGATAGCATTAGCACAACAAAATCAGGCTAAAAAACAGGTTGCCGATACGCAATCTTTTAAAAATTCTACCGATCAAGTAAAGGCAAAAGATTCGATCCAATCGTTCGATCAGTATGCCGAATTTGCCAAAGCGGCAAAGGATACCTCCAGAATAATTAGTATTGAAAACGATGTCTTAAAATTAGAAATTTCGACAAAAGGAGGGGGACCATATTCGGTTGAACTTAAAAAGTATAAAACATTCGATAAAAAACCTTTGATTCTTTTTTACGGCGATTCCACTGTATTTGGGTTTAATTTCTATACCCGAAGTAACCGAGTTATTAATACGGCAGAACTTTTCTTTAAACCACTCGAAAACTCCAATAAAATACTACTCTCCGAAGCAGATACAGCTAAATCGCTCCATCTTCGTCTTCATGCCGATGCAAATCGCTATATTGAGTATATTTATACCTTACGTCCTGGTTCATATAAAGTTGATTTTAAAGTTCGCTTGGTTGGAATCGACTCCTTGCTTGCCCCTTCTACCACACAGCTCGATTTGGTTTGGGCTACATGCCTTCGTGCTCAGGAGAAAGAAGTTGTGAACGAAAATACCTATACCGATATTACTTATAAGTTTAATCAAGAAGACGTTGAAAAACTTGAGATAAATGGTAAAACAGACGAGAAAACCGAAAATCTCAGAAATCGTGTTAAGTGGATTGCTTATAAGCAACAGTTCTTTTCTTCTGTTTTAGTGGGTGAACAGCCATTCGAAAATGCTACCCTTCATATTCGTAGTGTAAAAGACACCAGTCTTAGATTGCTTAAATATATGAAAACAGAGGCTGGGGTAGCATATAGCCCTGTTCAAAAGACCGAACAATTGGGTTTCTGGTTTTATTTTGGCCCTAATCATTATCAAACTCTTCGTAAATTTAATCTCGATTTAGAAGAGCTGGTTCGTTTAGGCGGCTCAATTGTTAAGTTTATTAATCGGTTTTTGATTATTCCAGTCTTCAATTTCCTTAGTAAATTTATTTCCAACTACGGGATCATCATTCTTTTGCTTACTATTTTCATTAAACTACTCATTTTCCCCCTTACCTATAAGTCGTACCTTTCGATGGCCAAGATGAGGGTTCTAAAACCGCAGATCGATCAAATAAACGAACGTATTCCTGCTGAGAAGGCAATGGAACGGCAACAAGCTATAATGGCACTTTATAAAAGAGCAGGAGTCAATCCACTGGGAGGGTGTTTACCCATGTTGTTGCAATTTCCCGTTCTTATCGCTATGTTCTACTTTTTCCCAACCTCAATTGAGCTTCGTCAACAGTCGTTTCTATGGGCTAAAGACCTATCGAGTTACGATGCTATAATTAGCTGGAACGCCCACATTCCTCTTATTACCGAATATTTTGGCAATCACATAAGCCTCTTCAACCTGCTTATGACCATAACAACCATCATCACTATGCGCATGAATAATCAATCGAATGCCTCGCAGCAAACATTACCGGGCATGCAGACGATGATGTATATGATGCCGATAATTTTTATGTTTGTTCTAAATAAATATTCGTCGGGACTTACATATTATTATTTCCTTGCCAATGTCATTACGATTATTCAGAACGAAATATTCAAACGTAGTATCGACGAAAATAAGCTTCTGCAACAGCTTAATGAAAACAAAAAGAAGCCGGTTAAGAAATCGAGTTTTCAGGCTCGCTTAGAGGAAGCTGCACGTAAGCGTGGGTACAAACGTTAATTGGTAGGTTGGTCTTTTAATTTTAGAATCTGTTCGTACCAACCTGTTTGTTTCTTCTCAAGTCGAATATTAAGCAAAGCCGATGTGGCATTTAAGGGTTTTATGTTTTGTTTTGTTTGAACTTTTTATTATGTCCGATTTATAAACGACAGATAAGCCCTTGAAATAAAACGTATCGTTATATTAGTTAATGAATGAACGGTAAATTATATCTAATTCCTTCGTTTATTGGTGTCGACCAGCACGAACTTGTTTTTCCACCATATAATGTCGACATTATTGCAGGTTTAAGATATTTTATTGTCGAAGAGCTTAAAACGGCAAGGCGGTTTATTAAAAAAGTATGTCCCTCTCGATCGGTCGATGAAATTGTTTTTTTCGAACTCAACGAACATACTCCATCAATCTCGATAAATGAGTACATACAGCCTTGCCTTGGGGGCGACTCGATAGGTATGCTATCAGAGGCTGGGGTGCCTTGTGTGGCCGATCCAGGAGCCGAGATAGTTCGATTAGCACATCTACACAACATCGAAGTGATTCCACTGGTAGGCCCTTCGTCTATTCTACTTGCTCTTATGGCTTCGGGACTTAATGGACAGAGTTTTGCTTTCGTAGGTTATTTACCTGTATCCAAACACGAAAGGCAAAAAACAATTCGTCAGCTCGAGCAACGTTCAATGATAGAGAATCAAACCCAGTGCTTCATGGAAGCCCCATATCGTAATATGCAACTATTAGATGACATTATTCAAGCAGCACATCCCGATACTATGTTATGCATAGCCTGGGATCTTACCCTACCTTCGCAAAATATCATTACTCGGAGCGTAGCTGAGTGGAAAAAAAATAAGCCGGATATTCATAAACACCCGGCTATCTTTCTGATTAAAAGAGAATAAATTACATATTGTTAATGATTTCGGTGCCAAATTCAGAGCATTTCAATAATGTAGCTCCTTCCATAAGACGTTCAAAATCGTAGGTAACTCTTTTTTTCTGAATAGCCAATTCCAGTCCTTTTACAATCAGGTCGGCAGCTTCTTGCCAGCCCATGTATTCGAGCATCATTACACCCGAAAGGATAACCGAACCCGGGTTGACCTTATCCTGTCCAGCATATTTGGGAGCTGTGCCATGAGTGGCTTCGAATATTGCATGTCCTGTCTGATAGTTAATGTTTGCTCCTGGTGCAATACCTATACCTCCCACGATTGCTGCTAATGCATCGGAAATGTAATCGCCATTAAGGTTAAGGGTGGCTATTACTGAATATTCGGCCGGACGAAGTAGAATCTGCTGCAGAAAAGCATCGGCAATACTGTCTTTAATTATTACCTTTCCAGCTTGTATGGCTTCCTTCATAGCGGCATCAGCGGTTTCTTTTCCTTTTTCTTCTGCAATTCTGTCGTACTGTGCCCATGTAAAAGTTTTATCAGCAAATTCGCGCTCAGCCAATTCGTATCCCCATTTTTTAAACATACCTTCGGTAAACTTCATGATGTTGCCTTTGTGTACCAGCGTAACAGAGGGTCTGTTAAATCGAATAGCATACTCTATGGCAGCACGGATTAATCGTTCGGAACCTTCTTTCGAAACAGGCTTTATCCCAATCGAAGAAGTTTCGGGAAAACGTATTTTCTTTACCCCCATTTCTTGTTCTAAAAAAGCAATTACTTTTTTTACTTCAGGGGTATCGAAGTTCCATTCAATTCCGGCATAAATATCTTCAGTATTTTCTCTAAAAATAACCATGTCGGTAGTCGAGGGATCTTTAACAGGCGATGGAACTCCTTTGTAATACCTTACAGGACGAAGGCATACGTATAAATCCAATATCTGACGTAAGGCCACATTGAGCGACCGAATACCTCCACCTACTGGGGTAGTTAGGGGTCCTTTAATCGCTACAAGATGTTCCTGGATAATATCGATTGTTTCCTGTGGAAGCCAGTCGTTTTTAAGTCGAAAAGCTTTTTCGCCAGCATAAACTTCTTTCCATATTATTTTTCGTTTACCCCCATAGGCCTTTGCTACAGCAGCATCGAATACTCTAACCGATGCAGCCCATATGTCGGGTCCTGTTCCGTCGCCCTCAATAAAAGGTATTACAGGGGTATCTGGTACCACCAGTTTTCCATTTTCTATACGAATTTTTTCTCCAGCCATACGTGTGATTTTTAATTTATTCAAAATCAAGGTTTAACTGTTGTTTTAACTGTGCTATCGAAGTGTTTTTATTTATTAGATATTTGAGTTTTTCTTCACTTGTATACGGTGTATCTGTTTGCGAACCTTCCTCTATTAACTTAGCCACAATAACAATATTATCATTCGAAAGTTCATCGCACAAAAAATTGTGCATTCGATTCTTCAGCTCTTGCTGAAAGTCATCTAAAATGGTCTGATTAAGAAGCTCGATTACCAGTGTGTTTGTACCCAAGATTTTCGGAGTTTGATGTAAAGCAGTATAGAAACGCAGATGAGTGTCTTTGATCATTTCGACAAAACGCTCATAAGCAGCTAAAAGTTGATCATTTGTGAATGGCCGATTACGCAGGTTTTTAGGTTCAGAAACAGTAGAGGTAGTTGTGTTGGGATTATAAGTCGAACCCTGCTCTATCCCATTTAGCATTTCTTTTAACGACGGAACAGATATATTGGTCTGCTGACCTTGAGGGGGTGTTAACTGAACCGATTTTGTTGAGAGAGTAACATCAGTATTACTTTTCGGTAGTTCGTTAAACTGGCTAGTATTAACCTCGTTCTCAAGTGCTAATTGTGGTGTTTTTTTTTTACCCGTTATACGGCAAAGTTTAACGAGGGTTATTTCGAGAAATAATCTCTGATTCCTTCTTTCCTTAAGATGTAACTCACATTCAGATATTATGTCCAGACTTTCGTAAAGAAATTCGAGAGAACACTCCGCGGTTTGACTTAGGTATTTGTTACGAATATTATCCCCTACATCCAGCAGTCGTATTGTTGCTTTATCTTTAACCATTAACAGATCGCGGAAATGTTTACTCAAACCTTCTATAAAGCTTGGGATATTGAAGCCTTTTGAAAGTATTTCATCGAGGATAATAAATGCTTGCTGGATATTTTCATTCAAAAATGCATCGGTAAGCCGAAAATAATATTCGTAATCCAGCACATTGAGACTTTGAATTACATTTTCGTAGGTTACTTTACCATTCGAAAAACTAACGATTTGGTCGTAAATTGAAAGAGCATCCCGAAGAGCTCCATCGGCCTTTTGGGCAATGATATTAAGTCCATCAAGGTCGTAATCGTTGCCTTCGTTTTTAGAGATCTTAGCAAGGTATTGAACAATGTCGTTTATTTGTATTCGGTTAAAATCGTATATCTGACAACGCGAAAGAATAGTGGGTAAAATCTTGTGTTTTTCGGTTGTTGCGAGTATGAATATGGCATGACGTGGAGGTTCTTCAAGAGTCTTAAGAAAAGCATTAAATGCTGCCTGCGACAGCATGTGTACCTCATCAATCACATAAACACTGTATTTACCTAAAGGAGGAGGAATCCTTACCTTATCTATCAGTTGCCTGATGTCATCGACCGAATTGTTCGAAGCAGCATCGAGTTCATGAACATTGTACGATCTAGATTCGTTAAAAGATATACAGCTCTCGCATTGATTGCAGGGTTCTATGTTTGTACTTAATGATTGACAGTTAATAGTTTTTGCAAATATTCTAGCACAGGTAGTTTTACCTACCCCACGCGGCCCACAAAACAGATATGCCTGAGCCAGATGATTGTTTTTTATAGCATTTTTCAGCGTTGCCGTAATCGAACCTTGGCCCACTACACTATCAAAGGTCGTTGGTCGATACTTGCGTGCCGATACAATAAAATTTTCCATAAAATGCTTTACTCAAAACTTTGCAAACCTAATGGAATTTTACGACATACCCAAATGGTTTATTCGGGAGTCAATACTATAAATCTTCTGGCCAACAAAAAATATTCACACATATTTCATTGTATTTAAGCCATTGTCCAAATGTTTTATTAAATTTGTATAAAACGTCTCGAAATATCAAAGTTAAGGTCGATGGATACTTAACATAATTTTGTTTTGAGTTTTGCTCTTTTAGGTTTTTAAAATTTTTCAGATGATACGTTTGTTTTCTATTTTTATTTTTTTATTTTCTTTACGATTTCTCAGTGCCGTTCCTCTCGATAGCCTAAATTTCTTGGTTCAGAAAGGTTCAGATAACCAGAAGAAAGAAGCGCTTAAAATATTAATCGACCATTATCAGGATATCGATTCGACCAAATGCTTTTATTATCTGAGGGAATTATACAATTTAGGAGAAGAATCTAACGACATTGAAACAATAGCTCAGGCATACTTACTCGAAGGCCATTTTTATAAAAAACGCGGAGATTTGCAGCAGGCAGTTGTGAAAATTAAAGCAGCTATCGACTTATTAATTTCTTTTTCCAATACCGACCTACTTGGCAAAGCCTATAGTGACATGGGAGCAGTTTTGGTCGACAGAGGATATTACCCTCAGGCAGCCGAGTATTTGACAAAAGCCGTTAAAATTTTTGACAATCAAAATAACCAATTGCAACTATCTAAAGTTTTACTCAATCTTGGCTTAGTTTTTTATTATCAAAAAAACTATCCATTAGCTTTAAGCTATTACGATAAGTCGCTTAAAATACGCCAACAGCTCAAAGATAGCAGTGGTATTGCCTTGTTATGGAATAATATGGGTATAGTTTATTACTGTCAGGGAAGAAAGAATGAAGCAATTCAAAGTTTTATTAAAGCGTTGAATATTTATAGAAAAAGAGAATCCTTCCGCCAGATGTCGATGCCTTTATTTAATCTTGGTGAGATATTTTTTGAGAATAATCAATACGACTCTGCACTCAATTATTTTAAACAATCTTATGCCATCGATACGATGTTACAGGATCAAGCTGCCAGTACTAAGTCGCTTATTAAACTTGCAATTACCTATGCAAGTCTTAATAATAACAATAAGGCTATAGAATTAGCTAAAACTGCACTTAAATCGGCAATTGCAATTGATTCGAAAGAGGATATTAAGGATGCCTATCTTACACTGGCCGAAATTTACAAACATATTAAAGATTTTCGACAGGCATACGAATATCTCGACAAGGCCAACCAAATTAAAGATACAATTTACATATCTTCTGTGGCTCAACAGGTAGCAGAACTTCAACTTAAGTACGAAACAGAAAAAAAGGATTTACTATTACAGCAGCAAATGGCTACTATTGCTCATCAAAAAATGATAACCCTAATTCTTGCTGGGGCCATATTAGCAGTTTTAGCTTTTCTAGTTTTTGGCCTAATTGAGTATATACAAAAACGAAAAGCATTTAAAGTTTTAGAAATTCAGAAAAAAAATATCACCGATAGCATTAACTATGCTAGCAAAATCCAGTCAGCCTTACTTCCTCCAGAACAATTAATGCATAGTTTATTGCCCGAATGTTTTGTTTTATATCTGCCCAAAGAGGTTGTTAGTGGCGACTTTTACTGGATTTCGAGTACAGAAGAGCGTATTTATATTGCGTTGGCCGACTGTACTGGCCATGGAGTACCAGGGGCTTTTATGAGTATGTTAGGTTTTGCTTATCTTAATGAGATTGTTACACGCGATCCTTCAATTCGAGCCAATGTTGTGCTCGAACTACTAAGCTTGAAAGTAAAAGAGAGTCTTCATCAGCACGAAAACTCCGAAAGTAAAGATGGAATGGATATAGCCATGGTAGTATACACACCTTCCGATTTTAAAATCGAGTATGCAGGGGCCAATATTCCCTTGATTATCTGTCGCAATGGAAGTCTAATCTATTTACCCCCAAACAAAATGCCGATTGGATTCCAATTCCAGGATGAACATTCTTTCTCCCTTACGACAGTTTATTTGCAGCCCAACGACATTATCTACTTATCTTCCGATGGGTATTCCGATCAGTTTGGGGGAAACTCTATGAAAAAACTTGGAAAAGCCCGATTTGAACAAATACTTGCTGAGGCATCTCTTATGCCTATTAAAGCACAAAAATATTACCTCGAGGAAAAATTTCTCGAATGGCAAAATGAGATGGAACAAATTGACGATATTTCAATCTTGGGATTCCGCCTCAATTGAAATGAACTTTTAAAGTTCAATATTCTTGAAAGATTTTAATTATCTGAAATAATTTAAAACTAAAAAGCCTGCCATTTTAGGCAGGCTTTAAGAGATAATTCCTGATACTATCTTATAAACAATAGTTCGCGGTACTTTGGTAAAGGCCATTTGTTATCGTCAACAATAAGCTCGAGCTTGTCAATATGGTAGCGAATTTCTTCGAAGAAAGGTTCCACATTTTCGTGGTACGATTTTGCCCTGTCATTAATATCCTCAAGCTTATTAGCAACTTTTCGGGCCTCAATCATATCATTAACCTTGGCTTTAATGGTCGAAATATGTTGGTTAATTTCTTTCACCAACTCAATACGAGCCGAGGCTAGTTCCTGGAATTCCTTTTCGCTAAAGATTTCTTTCATTGCTTTAATGTTTTCGAGCAACGATGTTTGATAATCGATAGCAACTGGAACAATATGATTCATGGCCAAGTCGCCCAATACACGCGATTCGATCTGGATTTTTTTCATATAAATTTCCTGACGAATTTCGGCGCGTGCTTCAAGTTCTTTATGGTTAAATACTTTGGTTTCTTCAAATAATTTTACAGCTTTAGGCGATGTCCATAGACGATTAAGAACATGTACGGTACCATCGACATTCAAGCCACGTTTTTTAGCTTCTTTTTTCCACTCTTCGCTGTAATTGTTACCTTCGAATCGAATGGGCTTCGATTCCTTAATGTATCGAGCTAATACCTGGAGAATAGCCTCATCTTTTTTAACGCCTTTCTTGATCAGAGCATCTACATCCTTCTTGAAAATTGTTAATTGTTGAGCCACAGCTGAGTTGAGAACTGTCATAGCCGAAGCACAGTTGGCCGATGAACCTACAGCGCGATATTCGAAGCGGTTGCCTGTGAAGGCAAAGGGCGATGTACGGTTACGATCGGTATTGTCGAGAAGGATTTCGGGAATACGGCCGATATCAAGTTTCAATGCTGTTTTTTCTTCAGCAGTCATTTTAGCTCCAGTAACTTTTTCTTCTATTTCATCGAGCATTCGGCTTACCTGATTTCCTAAAAATACCGAAATAATTGCAGGAGGAGCTTCGTTGGCCCCCAAACGGTGCGCATTTCCTGCCGAAACAATTGAAGCTTTCAACAAGTCGTCATTGTTGTGAACTGCCTTAAGAACGTTAACAACAAAAGTTAAGAACTGCAGATTACCTTTTGGAGTTTTGGTTGGAGCCAATAAGTTTACACCGGTATCGGTTCCAAGCGACCAGTTGTTGTGTTTACCCGAACCATTAACACCCTTAAAAGGTTTTTCGTGTAAAAGAACTCTAAAATGGTGCTTACGGGCAATCCGACGCATAAGCTCCATAATTAGTAAGTTGTGGTCTACTGCCAGGTTACATTCTTCATGGACTGGAGCTACTTCGAACTGGTTGGGTGCCACCTCGTTATGCCGAGTTTTGGCTGGAATTCCTAATTTCCATGCTTCATATTCTAGCTCCTGCATAAAGGCCTTTACGCGTTCGGGAATAGAACCAAAATACTGATCCTCGAGCTGCTGATTTTTGGCCGATTCGTGTCCCATTAAAGTACGTTCGGTAAGAACAAGGTCGGGACGTGCCCAGTAAAGAGCTTCATCAATCAGAAAATATTCCTGTTCCCATCCAAGGTATGAGAATACTTTTTGTACATTTTTATCAAAATATTGACAAACTGCTGTTGCAGCTTGATCAACTGCATGTAATGCTTTTAGCAGGGGAGCCTTATTGTCGAGCATTTCGCCCGTATACGATAAAAATATAGTAGGTATACATAACGTGCGATCGAGTATAAAGGCAGGAGATGAAGGATCCCATGCTGTATAACCTCTGGCTTCGAAAGTGCTACGAATACCTCCACTTGGGAAACTCGAAGCATCGGGTTCTTGTTGAACAAGAAGTTTACCGGTAAATTCTTCTATAACTTCACCATTTCCAATTGGCTCCATAAAAGCGTCGTGCTTTTCGGCTGTTCCTTCGGTCAATGGATGAAACCAGTGAGTGTAATGGGTAGCTCCCATTTCTAAAGCCCATGCTTTCATACCGGCAGCAACCTGATCGGCAAGTCTACGTTCGATACGTACACCTTTTTCAATGGCTAATTCCACCGCATGATAAGCCTCTTTAGATAGGTACTTCATCATTTTGGGCTTATCAAATACATACATTCCAAAATACTCTGATGTTTTAGCTGCAGGGGGTGTTGCAATTTCCGGCTTACGCGAAAATACCTGCTCTAGTGCTTTCTGTCTTAATGTTTCCATATCTGTTTAATTAAAAAATACAATTTTTTATTTTTTTCTTTTGCAAAAATAGAAATATTTTTTTATTAAACTAATTTTTTGATGAAATTTTATGATTTTTTTGCTTAAAAATTTCATTTATTATAAATTTTATCTATTATTATTAATAAATTTTACTTTAAAAAGCATATTTTGTTTATTTCCATATTTTTTTATACAACCTCTTGTTATTTTGTTATTCATCGTTAATGTTAATATGTATTATCCGATTAAAAAGCCAATTTTTAAATATGTTTTTTTTGTTATTAATAATTCAAATACCATCATTGTCGATAGTTAAATATTAAATTGTTAATGATATTTTTGTTTAATTGGTGATTGCTATGTTATATTTGTCAAAATTCATGCGACTAAAAAATTTTACTGATTCTTAATGATGAATGGTTAATCGAAAAAATTCCATTATTATGAAAATATTAATAGTAGGAGCAGGGAATATGGGGGCATGGTTGGTCGATGCACTATGTCTAGATCATGAAATAGGTGTTATCGATAAAAATAAGCAAAAGTTAAAATTCTTATTCAATTGTCATCGATTCACAGCTGTTGAAGAAATCGAATCTTTTGCTCCTCAAATGGTTATAAATGCTGTTAGCCTCCAACGTACTATTGAAGCTTTTGATGAGCTTTTACCTTTTTTACCCGATAATTGCATCTTGTCCGATATAGCTAGTGTTAAGAATGGTTTATACGATTATTATATAAAAACAGGTCGTAGGTTTGTATCTACTCACCCAATGTTTGGGCCCACTTTTGCCAATATTAAGGAATTAGCTCGTCAAAATGCAATTATAATTTCAGAAGGCGATGATGAGGGAAAGAGCTTTTTCCGTAATTTTTATCAATCGCTGCATTTAAATATTTTTGAGTATTCTTTCGACGAACATGATAGAACAATAGCTCATTCGCTCTCAATCCCTTTTGTTAGTACTTTAATTTTTGGTGCTTGTGTAAAAAAGCAGAAAGCACCAGGCACTACTTTTCAGAAACACATGCAAATTGCTAAAGGTTTAATGTCGGAGAACAATTACTTGCTTTCAGAGGTGCTTTGCAGTCCTTATTCGTCCGAAGAGATTGAATCGATGCGATTAATGCTCGATAAGTTGCTCACATATATTCGACAAAAAGACACCAAAGCGTTGCATGATTTTTTCGATAAAGTGCGTAAAAATATTGAATAAGAAAACATTTGACTTAATACTTTAATGCACATGTATTAAAAAAAACAATTAAATTTATCAGTCTTACAATAATATATTGTATATTTGGACAACATATTTAATTTCGACGCAATTATTTAAAATTTTATTTCTTTTAAAAGAAAAAAAATAAGAACTGAAAAAATAAAATATACGGTACAATGAAAAGTTTCAAACTATTTGCTTTCATCCTGTTGTCCCTAATTTGGGTATTAAATGGTTGTAATTCTTGCGGAAGTAAGAAAGCTCCAGAAGTAAAGGTGGATGTCGATGAGGAGCTGATGGAGAATATTAATCAGGCCAAGAAAATATTTTATTCTTTGCCTTCACCGCTCGAGACAGCCATGCTTATTAAAACAGCAGGTGCTACTTATAACGAAAAATTGCTTAATCCTTTAAGCAATGTCTCGAATTATACTACTAGTAAAAGTATGGCCTTAAACCTTGGTATTTATACAACCGATCTAAGTTTTGCAAGTCTCTTCGATCAGACTCAAACAGCCATCAATTATATGCAAGCAGCCAAAAAGTTGGCCAATGGATTAGGTATTCTCGATGCTATTGATAATAAAACAATCCAACGTCTCGAAGAGAACGTAAACAATCGAGATGTAATTATGGATATAATTTCTGAAACTTTCATGTCGACCAGTTCCTTTCTTAAAGAGAATGACAGAACAGCCATAGCTTCGATTGTACTTGTAGGAGGCTGGATTGAAGGTCTTTATATTGGTACATCCTTAATTGACCCCAATAATTTAAAAGACAACAAATTGGTAGAGCGGGTTATTGACCAGAAACTCTCGCTCGATATAGTTTTGAAACTTCTGGAGGAAAATAAAAACAATCCCGATGTTGCTTCCGTATACGTTGAGATGAACGAACTGAAGAAGATTTTTGATAAAATTGAAATTAAAACCTCGAAGATAGAGGCAGTAACCGACAAATCGACCAATGTTACTACATTAAAAGCAACGTCGAAGCAAGTAGTTACACCCGAAGTCTTCAAAGAGTTGACAGAAAAAATACGTTCTATCAGAAGTAATTTTATAATGTAATTAGTATACGAATTTGTACATAAAAAAAGCATCCTATGAAAAAAATATTTCCCCTTGTACTACTTTTCATGGTTTCGATTGGTGTATTTGATGCCAGTGCACAATGTAAGGGCTTTGCAAAGAAGATTTGTAAGGCTGCACTAGAACCATACATCCATGATGGAAATTTTCATGCTGCTGTATTAACGGAGGGCGAAGAGGCCGAACTCTATAAAACGTTCTATTCTGATACCGAATATAGGATAGCTGTATGTGGGTCGGAACAATTACCTAAAATAGAATTTAAAGTAGTAGACGCCAATAACACAGTACTTTATTCAAATAAAGATCACAACTACGCTACAACATGGGATTTTAGGCTTTCAGCAAGCCAGCAATTGAAAATAGTAGTAAAGGTCCTTACATCGAGCACAAACGTCGAAAATGTACAAAGCGGATGTGTAGCAATTATGTTTGGTTTTAAAGAAAGTAAGTAGAATATTTGATTTATTTTTTTATTGATTCAGCTAGATGTAAAATTGAGTCGACCATTGCATGCCACGAAAATCGATATTGCTCGGCACGTACATTTGCTGACATTTCAGATTCCCTGTTATTGATATAAAAATCTTCTATTGCATCTGCGATTGATTCTTCATTTACCTGAGTAACATAACCTGTACGCTTGTCGAAAACAATTTCGGACAGGCCGCCCACATCGGTTACTAACATTGGACGTTCAAAATTGTATGCTACCTGTGTAACTCCACTCTGTGTTGCTGAAAGATAAGGCTGAACCACCATATCTGCTGCACAGAAATAGTGCTTCACTTCATCATTGGGAATAAACCTATCGGTAAAGATTACTTGGTTACTTATATCTAGCTGTTCAGCTAATTGAAAGTAATATCTTTTGTCTTCATAAAATTCGCCAGCAACTATAAGCTTTATACCGAGTTTTTTAACTTTTTCCAAGGCCATTGCTCGAAGTAAAAGCTCTAACCCTTTATATTTTCTAATAATCCCAAAAAACAACAGCACACGATCGTTTGGGTCTAATCCTAAAAAACGTCGAGCATCCGACTTAGTTACCTTATCACCAAAAATATCGTAAATGGGATGTGGTACAAATATTTTATGTGGATTTGCAGTAAGCGACTCGAGCTGATACATTACAGATTTTGATAGACAAACAAACCCATGGCACGATTGCAGAAAATATTTAGTAAGTATCTTGTCTGCTAAACGTTTTTCATGTGGCACTACATTATGCATAATGCCAATCACTTTTGTATTTCGGCTTCTCGTAAGTCTTAAGATAGAACCCAATGCAGGAGCTAGATAAGGAAGCCAAAATTGTACTATTATAATATCTGGCGATTCTTGCGATAAATGACGTGATGTTGTAAGCCAGGAAATTGGGTTTATACTACTGATTAGGGGTTTAACTTTGAGTAAGTAGGTCGGTTTTCCTTCAGCTATTTGAGTTTCACCAGGAAATAGAAATGATGGATACTGATAATAATATGAAACAATTGAGGTTTCGACCGAGTTTTTTATAAAAGCTATTGCCAGCGACTCGTTAAAGTTTGCTATTCCCCCCCTTAATGGATGAGCCGGGCCTATTAATGTTACTTTCATGGATGTTTATTTTTATTGCAACTACCAATTTAAGGTAGATATGTTCTGCAACTGGCTAAAATTACTCAAAATATAATCTCAAACAAAGATTTTTTTATAGTTTGTGTTTGAGCAATTTTTTTAGTAGGTAAAGGGTAGATTAGAAGTTTAACCTCTCAGGATAGTATGGCTGGTTAATCAACTTTAACCTTATTTGCTTCGTTTTCTTATGTATACCTTAAATATTGGCAATTTTTTCCCAATAAATGATAAAGTCATTAAGAATTTAATGTTAGATGCATTCCTTATCGACGAAAGTTTAAATACATTGCAATAAAAAATAAGTGTCCAATTGACTATTATTAAATATTTGAAAAGCAAATAAATGCAAAAATGTAGTATGTAAATAGTAGGAATGTCGTAAATTTTACGTATATTTAAATATAGGAATGTGATTTTGTGCGTCTACTTTTGAGTTTGGTTTAAAAACTATTAACTATTAACTAATTAACTATTAAACAACAAACGTATGGTAAAAAAAGTATTCCTTCTTGCCACTTTCCTGTTGGGAATGGCAGCTGCATTTTCGCAGGAGAAGCCAATTACGGGGAAAGTTGTGGATGAAACGGGCGCACCGCTACCGGGCGCTACGGTCAAAATCAAAGGAACCGATAAGGCGGTAGTTACCGATGTGAATGGGGCTTACAGCATCAGCACTGCTGCAGGTTCTACCCTCGTATTCTCTTACGTAGGCTATGCTACGCAGGAAATTGCTGTTGGCGAAAGCAATGTGATTGATGTAGCTATGAATCCCGAAGTTACCGAAGTAAGTGAAGTAGTGGTAATCGGTTACGGTGTTCAGAAAAAGAGCTTAGTAACCGGGGCGATTTCAAAAATTAAAAGTGAAGAATTAGTGGCACAGCCTTCAGCACGTTTGGAACAATCGCTACAAGGACGTACAGCGGGGGTTGTTTTTAACAAAACTTCTGGTAATCCTGGCGCCCAGATAACTGTTCGTATTCGAGGAGTTTCCTCAAATGGAAATGCCGATCCTTTGTTTATAATCGATGGGATGAAAGCATCGAAGTATGTGTTTAATGAAATAAACCCCAACGATATTGAATCGGTCGAAGTGCTTAAAGATGCTGCGTCATCGGCTATTTACGGTTCCGAAGGTGCTAATGGTGTCATTATTGTTACAACAAAATCGGGAAAAGGAAAGAAGGGAAAGGTTAGCGTATCGTATGATGGCTACTATGGCTGGCAGCAAGCATCCTATGCACCTGTTATGGATGCAAATCAGTATCGCGAATACTTTGCCGAAGCTTATGCTTATGACAGGATGTACGGGAATCTTAGCGGGGGGCTTTCCAAACTTCGTGCTATTGCTACAATGATGGATAATGCTAATGTTTCGCTCTGGGCCTCACCCGATGATAGTTTGGCAGTATTATATCAAGATCCTAAAGCACTTCAAGCTTATTTGCAAACTAAAGCCGATGAAGCTTTGAATGCTGGTACGATTACTTCAGCACAATACAATAGTTGGGCACTAAATAAAAATGTACCACTTTCTTTTGAACAATACAAATCTCAGCTATTCACCCCTACAGCTCCTGATGCTGGATACAATGTATTCCGTAAATATGTCGATACAACATATGCAGGAACCGACTGGATGGACGAAATTTTTAGCACTGCACCTGTTCAAAGCCATACAGTATCTGCTATGACCGGAAATGAGG
>JAOAFU010000083.1 GCA_026416115.1 Bacteroidales bacterium
TAAATCCATTTCTGAAACAAAGTTACGTTCTTTTTTTGAAACATAGGCTATTTTTTATTTTTTTTCGAAAAAATATTTTCCTGATTCAGATTTTATTTCTCACAAAAGTTTAGCTACTTAATAATTTATTAATGCATTTCAGAAAATATCTATCTGGCAAAATCCGATAATATGTGTTTATCTTTGCTTATATAAAAAATAGAAAGTTATGTCAACATTAAATATAGGTATCCTAACATCAGGTGGTGATACTCCTGGTATTAATGCTGCAATCAGGGGAATTGGCAAAACAGCACTATCGTTTCCTGGGGTCCAACTCATTGGTTTTAAAGATGGTTTTCGGGGGATAATGGAGAATCGTACGGTTGAATTTGATAATAAAATGTTATCGGGTATCCTAACTTTGGGTGGTACAATTTTAGGGACTTCAAGGGAAAAACCTTATAAAATGATTGTAGCCGGCCACGAAAGGGATATGACTGATGTTATAGTAGAAAATTACCACAGAAATCATTTGGATGTGTTAGTTTGTATTGGAGGGAACGGAACACAAAAGAACGCCTTTCATCTTGCAAAAGCTGGTCTTAACATCATTACTCTACCTAAAACCATCGATAACGATATTGTACATACCGATACTACTTTTGGATTTGATACAGCCCTTGGAATTGCAACCGAAGCTATCGATAGACTTCATAGTACAGCAAGTAGTCATCATCGTATTATTTTGGTCGAAATTATGGGTCACAAAGCTGGATGGCTAGCACTTGGTGCTGGAATAGCAGGCGGTGCCGATGTAATTCTTATCCCCGAAATTCCATATTCAATCAAAACAATTGCCGAATCTATTTTAGAACGAAAAAAACAGGGAAAGTCCTTTTCAATTATTGCAGTTGCAGAAGGAGCCATGTCGAAAGAATTTGCCAGAGTTTACAATCAGTTATCCGAAAAAATTGAAAAAGAAGAAGATAAGGACAAAAAATCGCGTTTAAAGGCCGAGCGGAAGGATATGGAAAAAATTCATGCTACAAATACCATACGTTTGGCCAATCAATTACAAGAACATACGGGTATTGATACTCGCGTAACAATTCTTGGACATTTGCAGCGAGGAGGTACCCCTTCAGCTTACGATAGGCTTCTGGCAACTAAGTTAGGTACTGCGTGCTTCGATTTTATCCAAAAAAAGGAATTTGGCAAAATGGTGGCAGTTCAAAACAACGATATTGTTGCAATTCCGCTCGAAAAGGTTGTAAAAAAGATAAAGAATGTACCGCTAGATCATCCGTGGATAAAAAGCGCTCGAAGTGTGGGTACTTGTTTAGGCGATTGAGGTTATTTCAGTATATTTTTTAAGTGTACTAAAATCATATATTAATATATTGCACTACAGTTAATAAAAATCTATTTTTGTCGATAAAGGCTTTCATTATGGCTGGCGGAAACATACCCGAACGTCTTAAAATATCAACTTTTAAATTAAACGCTTTATTATCCATCACTCAGGCGATTAATGAAAATTTATCTCAAATTGAACTTCTCCAGCGATACGAAAAACTATTGAAGGAAGATCTCAATATTGGCAAGATAGTTATTTATAAATACAATGGTAGTTCGTGGGAGTGTTTGCTGGCATCTGGTATTAAGAATCCCGAAAGTCTTAATATCAATATTGAGGCCGATTTAATGAAATATACCGAAATTACTTTTGTCACATCCCGAAGCATCTCTTCTTCTGAGGCTTTTGATATAGTTATACCTGTTTATAACAATAATCAACCCCTTTCCTATGTTTTAATTGGTGATATTGAGGAGGAAGGCGAGGGAATGAGCCCTACAATCAAGCATCTACATTTTATTCAAACTCTCTCAAACATTATTATTGTTGCTATCGAAAATATGCGTTTGGTGCAGGAAAGTCTTCGTCAGGCTGCTCTAAAAAAAGAGCTCGAACTTGCCTCACGCATGCAATCAATGCTCATACCCAAAAGCTCCGAACTACCGCATAACCAAAAGTTATGGATGACAGCTTTCTATCACCCCCATCTTGAGGTTGGAGGCGATTATTATGATGTTATTCCCTTGAGCGATAACGAAATAGGTTTCTGTATTGCCGATGTGTCGGGTAAAGGTATTTCGGCTGCTATACTGATGTCAAATTTTCAAGCCAACTTACGCGCTCTTTTTACTACAGATATATCGCTTCCAAATTTGATAGAGCGTCTTAACGAGCGGGTTATTAAAAGTGCAAATGGAGAAAAATTTATTACCCTCTTTGTGGCAAAATACAATTATTTAACTCACGAACTCGAATATATCAACGCAGGCCATAACCATCCATTGCTTTATGAAGTGGATAGCAAAAAATTAACTTTTCTAAAAGAAGGATGTGTGGGGATTGGAATGCTCGATGAGATACCCGTAATTAGGAAAGGTTATGTAAAAATCAAAGAACTCACTAAACTGTTATGCTATACCGATGGATTGGTTGAACTAATGGATGACAAGGAGGTTGAATTTGGCACCAGCATTATCGAGCAACACATTTCCAATAATGCAAATATTCAAGAATGTATCGATAGTATTATTGCCGATCAGCATATTCTTTCGGGGAACAAAGCAATTTTTGACGATATAACTATCCTAGGAATAGAGTTTTACCCTTAGCCTATATTGACTTTTGTCGTAACATTTAATAAAGGAAGTTATCGTAAGGATAGCGTGTAATATGTATTGCTTTTACCCTCTCGTACAACATTTCTTTCAGCTTATCAATATTTATTTTTTTGGTTGCAGAGACGAAAATACAAGGTTCATTTGCTTTTGCTATCCAGCTTTTCTGTATTTCTTCGAGTGTCATATTCTCTTTCGATGCCGGAAGTAAATCATCTTCGTCTTTCGTAACATGTTTATAGGCATCTATTTTATTAAATACTATAATAGTATTTTTTTGAGCTGCACCAATTTCTTGTAATGTTTGGTTTACAGTATTAATTTGATCTTCGAACGAAGGGTGTGAGATGTCAACAACATGAAGCAAAATATCGGCCTCTCGAACTTCATCGAGCGTAGATTTAAAAGATTCGACCAGATGATGAGGTAGTTTACGAATAAACCCTACAGTGTCGGATAAAAGGAAGGGAAGATTACCAATAGTAACCTTTCGAACTGTCGTGTCGAGTGTGGCAAAAAGTTTGTTTTCGGCAAATACATTGCTTTTGCTGAGCAGGTTCATAAGGGTCGATTTACCCACATTGGTATATCCAACTAGGCTAACCCGTACAAGCCCTTCTCTATTTTTACGTTGGGTTGCCATTTGTCGGTCTATTTTTTTAAGCTCTTCTTTCAGTCTTGCGATTCGGTCACGGACAACCCGACGGTCGGTTTCTATTTCCCTTTCACCGGGTCCACGAAGTCCAATACCTCCACGCTGTCGCTCGAGGTGGGTCCACATACCTACCAAACGTGGTAGCAGATACTGATATTGGGCAAGCTCAACCTGTGCTTTGGCATATGCTGTTTGTGCTCTACGGGCAAAAATATCAAGTATCAGGTTGGTTCGATCTAATATTTTACAACCCAGTTCTTTTTCAATATTTCGTAATTGGCTTGCCGAGAGTTCGTCATCGAATATTACCAGATTTATTTGGTTTTCTTTTACATATTCTGCAATTTCTCGGATTTTTCCCTGACCAATAAATGTGCGAGGATTAGGTGTTTCGATACGTTGTACAAACTGTTTTTTTACAATAGCACCAGCAGTATCGGCAAGGAAAGCCAATTCGTCCAGATGTTCCTGGACTTGTTGTTCGGTTTGGTC
>JAOAFU010000220.1 GCA_026416115.1 Bacteroidales bacterium
TTTGCCAGCACCATTCGAACTCACTCAAATGCTTAATGACATTGGGGCAGCCTATGTTGGAAAAAACCTTAATCCCGTATCGAAAGTTGACAAATATGTTACAGAAAAAGACAAAGCTGTTAATTTAGGTGTTTATGGTGCAGATCTGGCTTATGCCACTACTTACAACAAAGAGGCCGATATTAAAGCCTATCTGAAAGCTGTTCGTACCCTTATCGATGCTCTGGGAGTAAATATCGATTATTCGCCGCTCTTTTCAGACGAAGTAAAATTAAAAGCCAACAATAAAGATACCCTGGTACAGATTATTACCAACACCTTTTATGCTACCTATTCTTCGTTAAGAGAAAAAAATAGCCCCGAAATGGCTATCATGATGGTATCGGGGATGTGGATCGAACTTATGTATATTGCAACTCACATCTCGAAAGATACCTACAACAATTCGCAGATTGTATCGCTTATTGCAAAACAAAAAGATTCGTACGAAAAACTCATGGGATTGCTCGAAAAATATCCTAATCACAACGATTTAAAGGATCTGGTTACCAAACTTCAAGTACTCAAGCCTATTTTTGCTAAAGTCGACCAGGGACTTACTGTAAACGACTATAATATTCTTCTCAATACTATAGAAAAAGTAAGAAAAGAATTTGTTTTGTAAATAATTAATCCAGATAATTGCAAGCCCACTAACCGATTTTAAGGAAGTGGGCTTGTTTTTTGTCCAAATTACCTTCCAAATTAATGTAAAATGTAAGTTGTAAAAAAACTTCAAAAGTTGGGATAATTACTTCATGTTTTAGAAATATTTTCCATTTTTCGGAAAAAACATTTTTTATAACTTGCAAACCAAAAGAATCTCGACGAAACATTAAATAAAAAGTTGTTAATCCTGATATTTTTGAATATATACAAGGTTTCCCGGTTATGATGAACGAAGTAGTATTAAAATCTCTGATGCGATTGTTTGCTATCGTTGCCGATGTAAGGAAGGATGGCAATTTTGATAACAAACGAGATATTGTAGTAGACTATCTCGACCGACAGTATAGCCAGGAACTTGTACAAGCCTATATCGAATACTTCGACGAACAGGTAAAACAGCTTCATCCCGAGTCGATGTTCGACAGCGAAAATGCAACTAAAGCCCAAAACGATAGGCTCGAGTCGTTGATCGATGAAATCTGCAACCGCATCAACCAGGAACTCGAGATGGAGCAGAAAATGATTGTGATAGTATATCTGCTCGATTTTATCAACCGTGGCGAAAATATTACCTTTCGCGAACAAAAGTATGTTTTCAAAATTGCCATTCATTTAAAGGTAAATCTTGAAGAGTTTAAAGATCTAAGAGCATTTACCTTTGGACAAATTGATAAGGTTATTCATAAGTCTCGACTGCTATACATCGATGCGGCCGATAAACCCGAATACGATGAAATAAAGCATATGCATAACCCCAAAATGGAAGGTCGAATTTTGGTTATGCATCTTCCCTACACCAACCTCTTCGTTTTCCGATATCATGGCCATCTTAATTTTCTTCTCAACGGACATCGTATTAAGCCCTATCGCTCGTACATTTGGTCGGTAGGTGCCGTATTAAAAAACTCGAAAGTAGGTACCCTTTACTATACCCGCATGGCAGGCCGCTTTATTCAGGCCAATGTTGAGAAAAAATTTGTATATGTAGCCGAAGAGATTGAATATCGCTATGGAAACAGCAATAATGGGGTACGACGCTTTAGCCTTAACGAAGAATCGGGTCGATTTATTGGCATCATTGGAGGTAGCGGCTCGGGTAAATCGACCCTGCTGAACCTGCTGTGCGGCAACCTGAAACCCCGTCACGGCCGAATCACAGTCAACGGATGGGATATCCATAAGCACAAGAACGAATTAAAAGGTGTGATAGGGTTTGTACCACAGGATGACTTGTTAATAAAAGAACTTACTGTATACCAGAACCTATACTATAATGCCAAGCTTTGCTTTGGCGATTATACCGAAGAAGAAATACAACAGGTGGTAGAGCGAGCACTGGTCGATTTCGACCTGGTCGAAGCGCGCGACCTTAATGTAGGCGATGCTTTCACTACTATCCTTAGTGGAGGGCAACGAAAACGGCTTAATATAGCGCTCGAGCTTATTCGCGAACCCTCAATCTTGTTTGTCGACGAACCTACCTCGGGATTATCTTCGGCCGACTCGGAAAAAGTTATCAACCTGCTCAAACGGCAAACTTTTAAAGGAAATCTTATCATTGCAACCATACACCAGCCCTCGTCCGAAATATTTAAGATGTTCGACAAGCTGCTGGTAGTAGACCAAGGTGGACGAATAATATATTACGGAAACCCAATCGATGGTATTACTTACTTTAAAAAAATTGTACATTTTGCCGACGCCGAAGAAAGCGAATGCCTCTGCTGCGGCAATATCAACTGCGATCAGATATTACGAACAGTCGAAGCTCGCGTGGTCGATGCCTATGGTCGACCTACACGAAAACGCAAAATATCGCCTCAAGAATGGTACGAACTATACCTGAAAAATATCGACCCCGATATACGTCAAATCCATCGCGACCACGACGGAACAATACCCAAAAACAATTTTAAAATTCCAAGCCGATTTAAGCAATTCTCGCTTTTCATCAAACGCGATGTTTTAGCTAAAATTAGAAATCAGCAGTATATGCTCCTATCGGCTATCGAAGCCCCCCTGCTTGCCCTTATAATTGCCTTTTTTAGCAAACGTTTTGTTTTTGTCGATGGAGCGCCTGTTTACATCTTCGGCGAGAATTCGAACATCCCTGCCTACCTTTTCATGATTGTTATTGTTGCTCTTTTTCTGGGTTCTATCATCAGTGCCGAAGAAATTTTTAAAGACAGAAAAATACTTCGTCGCGAAAAATTTCTCAACCTTAGCCGTTCGAGCTATCTGCTTTCGAAAATTGCTATACTTTTTACCATTTCGGCCATACAAATGTTTCTGCTGGTGGTAATTGGCAATCATATTCTGCAAATCGAAGGCATGAATTGGCGATACTGGCTCATCCTTTTCTCAACCTCGTGCTGGGCAAACCTTATAGGCCTGAATATCTCGGCTGGTTTGAATTCTGTTGTGACCATCTACATATTAATACCGCTTATACTGGTACCCCAACTCCTTTTCAGTGGTGTTGTAGTAGAGTTTAACAAAATGCACAATAAAATCGCCTCCGATCTTGTCGTACCCCTGCAAGGCGACCTCATGCCCTCGCGATGGGCCTACGAAGCTCTGGCTGTTACTCAATTTAAAGATAACTTTTACGAAAAACATTTTTTCCCTTACGAACAAATTCAGTACACTGCCAACTACTTCCGTTCCAGTTCAATTCCCTACTTACGAAGTCTTATTACAAGGTTAAAAGAAAATGATAACGACACCCTCCAGATTCGACACGATATGGATATTATTGCTTCCGAAATAAAAGTTATATCGCTATATATTAATGTTCCTGCACCCACCCTATCTTCATCCATTCCCATAGTGGATCAAATAAGCACTTTCGAAAAATTTCTCGATAGGGCCGAAGCACAATTCAATTTCCAGTATCACTATGCGGTAAGCAAACGCGACTCGGTTTTCGAAACGCTGGTTAAAAAATACGGAAGTCGCGATAATCTTTTGAAAATAAAACAAAAATATTACAACAAACAACTGGCCGATGTTGTTACAAACGATAAAGAATTTTCGGATTTTTACTTGCAGAACAATACCCTTGTCCCCACGCGCAATGCCATATATAGATTACCGGTTTTGCCCAACGGACGGGCTCATTTTTACGCACCTATGAAACGAATTGGTAATATGTATATCGATACTTTCTGGTTCAACCTGATGATCATCTGGATATACTCGGCCATACTGTTTATAATATTGTACGCCGACCTGTTCAGAAAAGTCATTGCCTACTTCGAATCGCTACGTCTTAACCGACTGGCACGCCGCAGATTTATGCGACTACTCAATATTACAGAACATCAACCGGTTCAGAAAAACTAAAAAATAGAGACAAAGTAATAAACTGTAAAAGCTCATGACCGATTTATTTGCTTAATTACTTTTGTGACTAATGGACCAAACACGATAGACTTTATTTTAGCAAGGTTAAAAAAAGACATTAAATTAGCTAAATATTTAGCTTTTATTTAATAAAATAATTTATACTTTTGAAAAATTAGTATTAAAATACCCGATGAAAAGGTAATATTTTTTTACAAAACTGGTAAAATGGCAGATTTATGAGAAGAAAGCCGATTATATTATTACTCGTACTATCGTTTTTGCTATCCAATATTGTTCAGGCTAATAAGATAGATAGCCTGAAACGCTTGTTAGACAAAGTACAAGAAGATACTGTTAAGATAAAAACACTTGGAGCTATTGCCAATATTTATTTAAACAAACTCGACTGGGACAGTGCGCTGATATATTGCAACAAAGCGATCGAAATTGGTGAAAATACTAATTATCCACAAGAAATTTTCCGCATATATTATTGGCAAGGCATAGCCTATTACCGTAAAGGGGTAATAGAAAAAGCCTTGCAAAACTACCTCAAAGCCCTTGAACTGGCAAAAAAAGTAAATAGCAGAATGCAGGTTGACATCCTCAACGATATTGGGGTGCTATATAAGTCGCAAGGCGACTATCTAAAAGCCATTGAATATTTCCAACGCAATCTTGAGTTTGTCGAAGCCAACAAAGACAGCATACTCATAGGCCGTACCTTGAACAACCTGGCCAATGTGTATTTCTCGTACGGTGTATATACCAAAGCCATAGAATTTTACGAAAAAGCTACCGACATTTTCATGCGTTTGGGCAAGCTTAATTATGTAGGTTATTTGTACATGAATACTGGAGTGGCCTACAAAAAGATAAATTCGAACAGCAAGGCACTGGAATACTTCAGAAAAAGCCAGGAAATATTTACCCGTATTGGGTTTAAACCCGGGCTTGCCCAGGTAAACGGAGAAATGGGTACCTTCTACGCCGAACAAGGCGACTACAATAGAGCCTTACGTTATGTCGAGGAATCGCTCAATGTATACAAGTCGCTCGGCGAAAAGCTGCTTATAGCCCAAGCTCTTCGACAGCTCGGTGAGATATATCAAAAAGCCGGCTCGTACAACACCGCCCTACAATATTATCGCGAGAGTATAACCCTGTTTAAAGAGCTAAATGCTAAAAAAGAGTTGCTCGATAGTTACGAAAATGTAGCCAGCGTATACTCTGCCATTGGTAATTACAAACAAGCATACGAGTACTATAAAATTTACTCGACCCTGAAAGACTCGGTACTTAGCGAAGACTACCTGCGACAGATGCAGGAAAATGAGGCCCGCTACGAAAACGAAAAGAAAGAGAACGAAATTAAACTGCAAAAGGCCGAACTTGCCAAAAAAGATGCCGAATCGAAAAGAAAAAGCATCTTCCTGCTTGCCGTTGGCCTAATAGCCCTCATGGTGATGGGATTCTCGATTATCATCTTCAAGCAATATGCCGAGAAAAAGAAAGCCAATATCCTGTTGGCCGAACAAAACGACCAAATAAAGAAACAACGCGACCAGATTTTTCAACAGAAGAAAGAAATTACCGACAGTATACACTACGCAAGTCGAATTCAGCATGCCGTTCTTCCCTCGCCAAAAGTGCTCGAAGATTACAACATCCAATACTTTATTCTCTACAAACCCCGCGATATTGTTAGTGGCGACTTTTACTGGATAAATGCCAAGGATGGTAAAATTATTGTCACAGCTGCCGACTGTACAGGTCATGGGGTACCCGGTGCTTTTATGAGCATGTTGGGTATGGCACTGCTCAACGAAATTACCTCGAAATCGGAAATAACCACAGCCGCCCAAATCCTCGACGAACTTCGCACGCTGGTTATAAAGTCGCTACACCAGAGCGGCTCGGTCGAAGAAACAAAAGATGGGATGGATATGGCCCTGTGTATTTTCGATAGCGACCTTAAGAGGGTACAATTTGCAGGCGCTTTCAATCCGCTTTACCTTGTAAGAGGAAACGAGCTCATCGAAGGACCAGCCGACCGCATGCCTGTAGGTTTTCACGATAAGCAAACCAATAACTTTACCAATACCGAAATTCCCCTCCAACCCGGCGATACCCTCTATATTTTCTCCGATGGATATGTCGACCAGTTTGGGGGTGAGAATGGCAAAAAATTTATGGCCAAGCGCTTTAAACAACTCCTCCTCGATATTCACGAAAAATCGATGGAAGAGCAGAAACAAATACTCGACACCACCATCACCGAATGGCGGGGCGAACTCGACCAGGTCGACGATATACTGGTAATTGGAATGAGAGTATAACCTGTCAATTGTTATCGTTTACCGTAAGCCTCGCGTATACGAGCAGCTATATCCTCAAATTCTTCTTTCGACAGCTTTAGCTTAGGATTGGCAAAGTTCATATCGTTGATACCCGTTACCAGCGGGATAAGATGAATATGGGCATGTGGAACCTCGAGACCAACCACCGACACCCCAATACGATGACAGGGTATTACTTTTTCGATAGCCCGAGCCACCTGTTTCGAAAATACCATCAACTCGCCCAGCAGATCATCGTCGATATCGAAAATATAATCGATCTCACGCTTGGGTACCACCAGCGTATGCCCTTTAACCAACGGATTGATATCGAGAAATGCAAAACAACGCTCATTCTCGGCAATCTTATAACACGGGATTTCGCCATTGACGATGCGACTAAAAATACTTGGCATATCCATTCAATTTTAAAGGATAAGCAAATTTAATAAAACTAAATTAGGAAAAAGCATCTACAATAGTAGAAATTTCATAGGTGCTTTAGACAAATATATACTTAACTCAATGCAATAAGATCTACAATAGTAGAAATTTCATAGGTGCTTTAGACTAAATAGCTTGCAGCATGAATGGCTAACATCTACAATAGTAGAAATTTCATAGGTGCTTTAGACATATCAATATATCGATATCAACCCTATAAATCTACAATAGTAGAAATTTCATAGGTGCTTTAGACGCATATAATCCTTGATTTGCCGAATTGAAATCTACAATAGTAGAAATTTCATAGGTGCTTTAGACATTATAGACGAAGCTGAAGCAGTAGACATCTACAATAGTAGAAATTTCATAGGTGCTTTAGAC
>JAOAFU010000223.1 GCA_026416115.1 Bacteroidales bacterium
TTATTAATATCCAGGATTCTGAACCAATTTAGAGTTAGCTTGTAAGGCTTTGGCTGGTATGGGGAAAATCTCCATATTCTTATCGCTACCAGGCATTTCCCAGCTTGGTTGACCATATTTTCCAAATCTAATCTGGTCGATACGACGATGTTCTTCCCACATAAATTCGTATAATAATTCATTGTACAGAAAATCGAGATCAATAGTTGCGGGAGTTGTTAAACCAGCACGTGCTCTTACCTGAGCAACTAAAGGCTGAGCAAGAGCTGCCTGATTGGTTCTCAATAGAGCCTCTGCTTTCATTAATAACACCTCGGCATAACGCATAATGACCCAGTCGTTGCTGCGTTCCCATTGATCGCTTGGGGTAATTTCATATTTCACCATACGAACTCCCTCGTTCTGTTGAGCATTTTCAAAGTTCGAAATCTCTTCGGTGTAAATAAGAGGATTACCGTTGTCCATTAAAACAGTTTGTCCTGTTTTGCGATCTTTCTGGGGGCCAATGAGCAAAGCATTGCGACGCACATCGGTACTGTCGAATTTAGAATATACACCAGGTTCGGCACAAATTCCATTAACACAGGCAGCGCTAAATCCGAATACCTGCGGAGATTTGTAATGCAGCGTGAGTGACTGGTGATAATTGCCAATGGTTACCTTCTCATCGTAAGGTATTACAAAAATGTTTTCTTTGCTTACCTCGTTGTTTTTAAGAAAATTAGTAAAATAATTAGGTTCGAGAATATAGCCTTTCACCTTGTCGCAAGCTTCAATACATTTTTGCCATTCGGGTTCTCCTTTATATACTATTGCATTAAGATATAACCTTGCAAGAAGTGTGTATGCGACGTTCTTGGTAAATTTTCCGTATCCTTTTTCAGGTAAGTAATCGACAATGTCGAGCAGTTCGTTTTCGACAAATTTATAAATTTCGGCGCGAGGAGTGTTTGTTTTCAATGAGGTATCGGTATAGTCGGTTTGCAAAGGCACATTGCCAAAAAAGTCCATCAACCGGTAATAATAAAAAGCACGTAAACCACGAAGTTCGGCTTTTACTTTTGCCTTTGCAGCATCGGAAAGCTGCGATTTATCGACCATAAAGATGATACCGTTAACGGCAGCAACACCCGAGTAGAGATATTCCCATGTTTTAAGCACCACGTCATTACTTGGCTTTACTTTGTGGCGTTGTATTTCTTGGTAAACCCCTTTGTCGTACCAGTCGGTACCACGGGTAGGAATAGTTGCTTCGTCGGATGCCACTTCGTTGAGGAACCACACAAATTCTGTTGGAAAATGAGGGCCTTCTTCATTTCGGTATCCTCGAAGAGTTGCATAAGCACGTCCTACAATAGTCTCAATTTCGGCTTCGGTTTGTCCATATTGGTCGGGTGTCAACTTATCATAAATTGTTTCATCGAGATCGGTACATCCGCCAGTGAATAGGAGCGAAATAGCTGCAATAGGTAATGAGAGTAAAGCAACCCATAAACGATTCGATTTGAATCGAGTTTGGTCAGTACTGGAATTACCAGTGTTTATATTGATTTTCTTAAGCATATCTTTATTTTTTTTAGTTTCAATCACCAATAAACTTAAATATTAAAAAGTTATATTCAGACCTAAAGAATAGGTTCGTGGTTTGGGATATGCGTTAAACACTTCAATACCCGGAAAATCGAGTCCATCGAGATTAATTTCGGGATCGAGGCCTGAATATTTTGTGATTACAAATAAGTTTTCGGCATTTAGATAAACCCGAGCACGTTTTACCCAGCTATTGGGTTTAATAGGCAGGGTATATCCCAGCGAAACATTTTGCAGGCGAACAAACGAACCATCCTCAATCCAATAGCTCGAATAGTCGGCAGGTGCAGTTAACTTATCCGTCATAGCTGCATCAGGTACATTGTAAGTAGGGAAACGCGAGTCGTCCATTACACTCATATACGATGCATTGAGCAGATCTTGTCCAAAAATTCCGTAAAAAGAGAAACCAAAATCGAATTGTTTGTAAGTAAACGACATACTTAGACCTGCAGTATAGTCGGGCTGCACGTCGCCTATCACAGTTTTATCTTTATCGGATATTTTGCCATCACCGTCAAAATCGTGGTAAACATATTTACCCGTTGAACTTATGCTATCGCATACCAACCCATAAAATGTACCAGCCACATACCCTTCTTTAATAAGTTGTGCCTGAACACCCGACATACCACGAATACCAGTAAGCAAACCAGCAGGAACTGCATCGGTTGTGTACAATTGGTTTGAAAGTTTGTCGATCTTTTGTGTGTTGGTAGCAAAGTTGACATCAACATTCCAACTGAAATCTTTAGTCTGAATTATAGCTGCATTAACGGTAAGCTCAATACCATTGTTCGAGAGGTTACCCACATTTGCAAGCATTTTTCCATACAAATAGGGTGGCTGAGGTACAGCATAGGTAAACAACAGGTCCGATGTATATTTCATATAATAATCGAGAGTGATGTTAATTCGATTATAAAGCGAAGCATCGATACCTATGTTGGTTTGGGCTGTCTGTTCCCACTTCAGATCGGGGTTGGCATTCTGTATAATACCATATGCGGTTAACCATTTTCCAGCAGTACCATCGTAAGTAAAATATGTGTAACCTTGTGGGTCATCGGATGATTGTCCCAGCAACATAATAGATTTATAGCTTGGGATACCTTCTTGGTTACCAGTAACCCCATAACCCACACGTAGCTTTAGATTTGTAAGTACATTCCGCAAGGGTTCCATAAAGCTTTCGGCTGAAACACGCCACGAAGCCGAGGCAGAAGGGAAGACACCCCACTTGTTATTTTTTCCGAACTTCGAAGAACCATCTCTACGTAAAGTTCCTGTCAAATAATACTTGCTCTGGTAGTTATAATTTAATCGACCAAAGAATGATATAAGCTTGGAATCACCTTTGTACGAATATACATCACCCTGTCGATAATCAAGACCAGCAGCAAGGTTATTGTATAGGAATAAATCGGTTGAAAAACCACGACGTACTGCACCAAAACCTTGGTACATATTATAAAGGTACGAATATCCACCCATCAACCCCAGGCTATGATCGCCGAACGATTTGTCAAAAGTCAAATAGGTTTCCAGTTGTTGATTAGAATATTCGTCGGTTGCTTTTTGACCTCTTCCTTTTACCGACGAGCCTTCAATACGATCGAGCGAGTTAACATAAAAACTGTAGTCGTGTTTTCCAAGATTATATGACACATTGGTAATCCAATGAAAACCTTGAATTAGTTCCAGGTCGGATTTGATATAACCAAGAAAACGATTGCGCGTTTCTTCTTGTGAACGGTTTTTAATATAAGCAACAGGGTTTTCGTAGTTCAGCCCTTCGATTTCGGTAAAGCTTCCATCAGGATTGTAAACAGGAATAGTAGGATTGAGATTAAGGGTACGTTGAAATACAAAAGCATCGGTCGGACGATATTTATCGAAATTACTGCTTATGTTAAAATCGAGATTCAATTTATTGTTAAGCGTTTTATGATTAACAGTAATACTTCCACCCAAACGTTTTAGGTAGTTTTCTATTACTATTCCTTGGTTATCGAGGTAGTTGAGCGATGCATGATAGGAAAGATTATTTCCCGACCCATCCATCGAGAGATTGTGATACTGGGTATAAGCAGTACGCTGAATCTCTTTTTGCCAGTCGGTATTAGCTCCATAATCAACCGCTCCCACAATATTTTTCTTCCTAACATATTCGCGCCATTGATTTGCAGAGAGCATATCGTAGTTTTTTGCCGATTGAGAGACAGCGGCATAAGTGCTATACTCTGTTTTAGCCTGACCCTCTTTAGCTTTTTTTGTAGTAACGATGATAACCCCGTTTGCTCCACGCGAACCGTAGATAGCTGCAGCAGAGGCATCTTTGAGTACATCGATCGATTCTATATCGCTAGGAGATATTGTATTAATATCGGCGCCTGGCACACCATCGACAACGTAAAGAGGACTGTTTCCAGCAGTAAGCGAAGTTCCACCACGTAAACGAACTGTAGCTCCTACTGAAGGGTCGCCACTTGTGCGCATCACAGTAACACCTGCCATTTTACCCTGTATCAATTGTTCCGAGGTAGTTATGACACCCTTAGTAAACTTGTCGGAAGATACAGAACTTATAGATCCTGTTAAGTCTTTTTTACGCATGGTACCATAACCAATACCTACCACTACCACTTCATCGAGGTTAATCTTTTCTTCATTCATGACTACCTTCATCGAAGTATTAGAGGCAAGCTCTACGGTTTTATAACCAATGTATGAGAATTTAAGCGTACTATTGGCAGGACACTCGATTGTAAAATTACCATTTGCGTCGGTTAGTGTTGCTTTATTTGTTCCACTAATCATAACTGTTACGCCAGCTAAAGGTAAACCAGCGGTATCTACAACGGTACCTTTTGCGGTTATATTTCCACTCTGGCTCCATCCTTGAGTAAAAACGAAGGTTAAAAGAAGCAGGCTAACAACATACCTTGCCATGCTTTGTATTTTTATTTTTATCATGTTCATTGTGTTCGGTTTTTAATGATTAATTGATGACACTTATTGAACCAGATTAATATCGGAATCAACAATCACATTATTCTTGTTATCCTTGACCACTAAGTGGATCTTGCTAACAGTAGCCACAGATTTCAACCAAGTGGCAAGATCGATAAATACTTCAAATTTGGCGTTTGTACCCTTGAAATTGCCTGTAAGGTCCGATACCCCCTCGGCCGAAATTCTATAGGTAAGTGAGGTGATACCTGGTTCATTGTTTTCTCTAGAAAGATAAATGATATCCTTTTTACTAAATTTTTGAGGGAAGATAGTAAACACAGGAGGAATAACCTCAGGTTCTTCGGGAGCAGCAATGTAAAAATCGGCACAATTAGCATCCTTACCCATTAAACTCCAATCGAGATTTGCAAACACAGCATGAATACTTTTGATTTTAGTATCACCTGTGTTAAAATATTCTTTAGGTACAAAATCGATGCGCCATATTCCTCCACCTAAGTCGGTAAGAGCTGTTTTGGCAGCATTTGTAGGGTTATTTTCTACTACAATTGCCCAGTTATTCACCCCACTGTGGATATGAACGTTAGTAGCCGATGCTAATTTACCCTGTTGAGCAGAACTCTCGCAATCGGACCAGGTATTGTTGGTATTAACAAGTATTGAAAAGGGTCGGTCGGCTTTCCATTGCTTTGGAAAATAATCTATGCGAGCCGAACCTTTAATTGTAGCATCACTAGGCACAAAAATGGTATTTCCTTTATCGGGCGCAAATGCATCAGTTTGTTTAGTTCCATTTTTATTTTTCAGCAATCCATAAAAAGCTGTAATTTGGTCTGCTGGTACTCCATAATATTCGGTAGGAACTAATACAAATTTCCAAATGTTACCTTCGACGTGAGTAAGTTTGGCAAATTCTGAAGAGTTATTCCAATTTCCAGCATCGGGCTCTGTTGGAAACCACGTCCACATGTATACGTCTTCGGTTGTGCCCTCCAGATCGGTACCAGTAAGGTCGAAATAAAAAGCAACCGTATCCGTAGGACGGAAGAAAGCCGGTTGAGTCCATATTTCGGCTATTGGCTTCTGAGCATACAAAGCAGAGCCAATAATTAGAATGATATATAATATTATTCGTTTCATCTTTCCCATAATTAGTGGTTAATTACTTTGTTTTCGGTCTTAATCTGTAAACATAGGATAAATAGGGATTCCCCTCGGAATAACGTACTAAACGTAGCTCCAAAACAACGTCTTTGCCAGGGACTGTAATAAGTTCCAGTTCGTCGAGCAGCTGTGTTTTTGCTTCATCGGCAAATAATTTTACCTTAGATGGCATACCATCTGAACGAGCAAAAGGGGTATCCATGTCCCAATACCCACTGGTAGCAAACAAAGCAGGAGCATTTCCTGTTACCTCGAAAGTTGTTGGTTTTATCTCGCCCGATGATGAATCGACATTGAGCGCAATTACAAATGAGGTAAAGTTAAACTCCTTTGTAAGGTTCATCTCTACTGGCTTAGTGTTGTTGGCTTTAGCCAGTTCGTCGGTCATCTTAATGGTTTGAAGCTTCCATGTACCATGGATTAGCTCGTAACGCGTAATTGGAGGAACATAACTCCCATCTTCCTGCTCCTCACAGCCATAGGCAACAAGTAGCACGATGGCTAGTAGTAGTAAACGCTGCAGTAGTTTCTTCATGTTGCGGAAATTTTAGTTAGTGTAATTAAATTTAGTAAGAATTTTCGGTACTTCAAAGTAAAAACATACTGCTGCCCTTTTACCACTTATTAAGATGTAATATAGATATTTTTGATCTAAATTGTTTATAAGTATCTATAAATGAATACTATAACTTCCAAATCTTGTAAAAAAATATAAATAGTTTCAAACAGGTTTGAGCACATTAATTCTGGATAAATGATAATTAAAATATAGTTGGACAAAAAAATTTATCTCGAAGGTTGTTGAATAACAATTATTTAATCCCATACCAGATATTAATAGCCATTTATGCCGAAATGTTAATTACTCATTGATGAGGAGGCATATATACTAATTATCAAAAAAAAAGCTCTGCATTGAAATACAGAGCCTAACGAATATATGTAAGCATGATTTTTTTTTCAAACTCCAACTTTCTTTAAAAATTCAGCTTTCTCCTTATTGAGCTTATCCATATCGAGTCCAATGGCCTTTTGAGCTTTTTCTTTAGTAGAAATATCGGGTATTTTCACCTCATCAATTCCTTTCGAAGCAAGGATTCGAGCTAATAGCAAACGTGCATCTTGGACTTTATCAATACCGGTGGCTATTATTCGCATCACTTCGAGTGGTGCGTGAAAAGCAGCCCCATGACTTGCAGCCGCATAATCCCATCTCCACTGAGCATGGCGAATGAGCTTGAGTACAGGTTGCATTTCTTGTTCAGTAGCTCCTTTGTCCCATGCCGCCTTTGCTTCGAAATGAGCACGAACCAATAGCTTTGCCAGGCGATGCCGCTCGTTCGCTATTTTTTCCTGACGCTCGTAAACATTTCTTCTAAGCTCTTCTTCACTCTCACGATGGCAAACCTGACATGTTTTGTTTATATGGTAAAGTGGACTTACCATATGATGCGAAGTAAACTTAGTCCCCCCCTCACTTACATAAGGCATATGACAATCGGCACAGGAAAGACCACGTTGGGCATGAATACCCATAACGTAAAGCTCATAATCGGGATGTTGTGCCTTCAAAAGTGGTGCTTTACTCAATGGATGTACCCAGTCCGAAAATGCAATTTCATCATAATAGTTCTCCATGCTATCAACCGACAAACCTTTTGACCATGGGAAAACAAGATACTTTTTCTCGCCTTTAAAATAATACTCTACATGGCATTGCGCACATACCAACGTACGCATTTCCTGATGCGTTACTTTATTGATATCCTTTCCCATAGCTTTCATAGCTTCGAGCAATGCCGGTCGAGTTATTTGAAGCTGCATGGTAGCGGGGTCATGACAATCGGCACAACCAATAGGATTTTTTACCTCGGTCAAAAAGTCGGAAAGTTTTTTTCCATAAAATCCCTCAATCCCATGCTGATTCATCAATTTTAAAACATCAGGGCTCTTACATGTCCAACAGGTTCCAGGCATTGGCCCATCACCTGGCTTCATAGGGGCACCAATCCGCAATGATTTTAAAACATCTTGCACAGCATAGTAATGGCCTCTACCCTGTTTATAATCTTTACTAAAAGCATGACCTGCCCACAAGATAACCAGCTCGGGTTCTTCGGCCAGCATATCGCGTGTGGCATTACCTCCATGAAGAGATCGGAAAGTAGTATCGGAGGTTAGCAGATACGATTCATATTCCTTAGGAAAATATTTTCCCCAAGCCTCCCACCTCCCTTCAAAAGGTTCAATTTTTCCAGCTACTTTCTTCACTGCCACCGACTCAGCCCTTCGTTCCATGATGGATGAGGCTAATAGACCAAGAATAAAGGTCAACAATAAAGAAGTAAAGAATATTAGCCATCCCATCCAAGGCTTTTCGCGAATTATCTCATTAATACTTTTCATAAGCTATTAGATTGAAGATTATAATATCATAATTAGAATAAAGCCTATTCTTGTAAAAGCTTTTTGAGCCATTCGGGAACCGCTGTGCCTGGTAATGGAACCATTACCTTATCGGTAGAGGCCAGACTTTTAACTCGACCATGAGGGGTATCGCGGTGGCAATTCCAACAATTTCTTTCCGTAAAATGATGGTTTTTTCCAACAGACGATTCGATGTACGCAAACATAGGGGCATGACACCTAAGACAATTATCCATTACAGCTCTTTGGCCTTCTGGCTTCATAATAATGGCCTGAGGTTCGGTACGTAAGGTAAAAATAGTAGCATGCCTCATCCCATCTTTAGCTTTAAAAAAGTATTTTTTAAATACATTCTGGTGAGGTACATGACAATCGTTGCACACCTGTCGTGCATGCGAGCTATGCAACCAAGTAAGATACTCGGTACTCATAACATGACAGTTGATACATGCTTCGGGATTATCGGATGCATACGACCAAGCCCTCGACAAATAGATAGCATACAATCCAAAACCACCAAAAATCCCCGACACCACAATTGCTACAAAAAGCCATTGCGTACGGGGAAAAAATTTATTGATTAGCCATCGTAACATATTTACAATCTACTTATCAATACTTTTTCGACAATTTCGGGTCCCATATCAGCATGTTCGCCAAGAAACTGATTTCGCTGACGGAATCTGTCAACAATCGTATCGATCGAATCTTTCCCAACACCATAGTCCGAAAGTCGGGTCTTGATTTGCATAGCATGGAAAAATGCCTCGGTAAGGGTTATTATTTGGTCAATGTTCTCT
>JAOAFU010000194.1 GCA_026416115.1 Bacteroidales bacterium
ATATACTACAGTACGTATACCGCCTTTGAAAGTATAAAGGTAGATTAAAAGCACAATGCCTACTACTGTTACAAAATAAGATATTCCTAGCTTTTGGAAAATGATAAGATACAGAACATTGGCTGAAATAAACAATCGAAATGCTGAGCCTACGGTTCGTGAAATAAGAAAAAAACTAGCGCCCGAGACATAAGCACGAGGTCCAAATCGATGTTCTAAATAAGTGTATATTGATGTAAGATTGAGACGATAATACAATGGCATCAATATGTATATTATAACAGCATAGCCTGCTAAGTATCCCATTACCATTTGCATGTACGAGAATTGGCTAGTTCCTACCCAACCTGGTACTGATATAAACGTAATTCCCGAGATTGAAGCTCCAATCATTCCAAAGGCTACCAGATACCATGGCGATCTACGCCGTCCTATAAAGAACGTCGAATTGTCGGCATTTTTTCCTGTAACGTGGGCAACCAGATATAGTAGGGCTAAATAAACTAAAATGATAAAAAGGATGATTGTTGGCGACATCGTGTTAGCTTTGGCTACAAAAATAAAAAACTATAAACAATATTCAAGTTTTACTAATTTCGAACCCAAAAAGTTTTACATGACCAATCATAGTTATCCCTCTAAATTGCTTGAAGAAGCAGTCGAGCAGTTCTCACGTTTACCTGGCATTGGCCGAAAAACTGCTTTTAGGTTGGTATTTCATTTACTGCGTCGACCTGTCGATGAGGTTGATTCTTTTAGCCATGCCATTGTTCAGCTACGGAAAAACGTGAAATATTGTAAGCAATGTAATAGTATTTCCGACGACGAAATATGTATGGTATGCGCAGATCATTCGCGCGATCAAAGTGTTGTATGTGTTGTCGAATCAATTAAGGAAGTTATTTCTATCGAAGCAACCGGCCAGTTTTCTGGTGTATACCATGTATTGGGAGGTTTAATTTCTCCTATCGACGGCGTAGGACCCTCCGATTTGAGCATAGAGCTACTGGAAAGTCGTTTATCATCGGGCACTATTAAAGAACTGATTCTTGCACTCAGCCCAACTCCCGAGGGCGACACTACTGCTTTTTATTTGTTCCGAAAGTTCGAAAAATATAGCCTAACGTTTACTACTATTGCTCGTGGCATACCTATTGGCGATGAAATTGAATATACCGACTCATTAACTCTTGGTAAATCTATTTTGCATAGGGTGCCATTTGGATACGGTAAAGATTGATCAGAAGCATATTTATCATTATCGTTGTTACAGTATTGTCATCATAAATTTCTTATGTCGGCCATAAAAAACAAAGTATGTTTATTTTTTGGTATATTGAAAAAAATGAGAAGTTTCTCTTTGAGTTAGAAAATCGATCTAGAAAACAGTTAAAAGTTTAGTTAATCATCGCACCAAAATTATTACATGAAATTATTCATTCTTCGTTTTTAGGGTCAATTTTAAAATTATCCGAATAAAGCCTCTTACTGGCCAGTTTCGGTAGTACTTGAGAGTTCTTTTCCAGAAACAAAACTCCTATATCGGTTTACTAATATTAGCCCCTTAGGGGCTAACTTATGGTAGACCAGGAGTATGATTGCCCACAACCCCCTAATTCCTGTTAGTAAGATCTTATCTTATTGAAAAGAATCTCGACAGGATATTTAAACCCAAAATTGTCGATAAGAAATAACTTCTAATGGTGGTAATTAGGAATTTAGTGCAATTTTGAATAAGAAAATCATACGATAAATAGATAAGTTTGGATGATATACACAAAAACTTATGCTTTGCAAGTGTTTTGCGTTGATAAGTTTTGATTCTTCTATCACAAGAGGCGGATTAATCTTCGTTTGCAATGGACAATCTTGGGTTTATCTTTCTTTTATACAGCCGATTTATGTTTCTAATAATAATTAGCAATGAACTGCACCTTACTGTAATAGCGAAGCTTTTAAAAAGGATCAAAATAAAGTTTATTAATCTGTGGGATTCTTTGTTTGTATTGCACGACTGGTAAGCCAAAAATTTTATAAACGAAAAAATAACTTTTTATTATTCAACGTTTTATTAATGAAAGAGTGGTTAAAACACTTTTTATATTTTTTTCTTTAATGAAAATTATCTACTTTTATATGAGTAAAACCAAAGTTAAATTAAATTTTTGACCTATGAAAAAGATCATTGTTACTTCCTTCATGCTAGCTTCGGTACTTATGCTTGTGACTAACTGCGGTGGGCCAAAGAAACTGGAAAAGCAGGCTGGAATGGAAGAGATAACTTTACCCCTCTCGGGAAAGGAATATCAATCTGATAAAGAGTTTTACCGTGCTAAGGGTTCTGGAAAAAGCCCCGACATTGCTACTGCTAAGAAGATTGCTCTGAACAATGCTAAAGCCGAAATTGCGGGTTTAATTAATTCGACCATCAAAACAGTTACCGACAACTATGTTAATCAGCGTGCTATTGCCGATGCACAAGACTTTGAAAGTAAATTCGAGAGTCTTACTCGTGAAGTGGTAAATCAGCAGCTGGTAGATGTTAGTATTATTGGCGAAAAGCTTTTTCAGAAAGACAAAACCTACGAATATTGGGTTGCTATCGAGGTATCGAAAAAAGCTATTTTGGATGGTATTAATAACAGTATTTCAAAGAATCAGAAGTTAGCTATCGATTACGATAAGAAGAAATTTGAAGAAATTTACAATCAGGAAATGCAAAAAATGGAACAACAGAGGTAAACGATATTTCAAGTATCAATTTAAAATTAAGGACGTGAATAACACGTCCTTAATTATTATTATTTATGATACCCGCTTTTTATAAAGGAACTTTAATTTTATCTTTCTCCGAAATTCCTTCAATAATCTGGATGTTAATACCATCCGATAAACCAGTTTTTACGAATCGTTTAACAAAAATTTGAGGTTGTGTTTCGATTTCGACAAATGCCGAATCGCCTTCGAATTGTAATAATTTTTCAGGTATTGCCAAAACACCCTTTCGTTCGTCAAGGACAATATCCGCATTAGCACTATATCCCGAGCGTATAAAGAATCCTTTTTTTAGATGAATTTTAGCTTTTATTTCGAATTGTATAGCTCCATTCTCAGATACACCTTTGGGTGAAATATATTCGAGCGTGGCATCGAACTTTTCGTTTTCGATGGCACCAATAGTCAGAATTATGGGCATACCCTCGTGAAGTTTACCTACTTCGGTTTCGTCGACTTTACCCTTAAAAATCATTTCTCCCATATCGGCTACATATGCAATAGTAGTTCCTGCGTTGAAATTGTTCGATTCAATTACAGAATTACCTTCTTCGACAGGTACATTGAGAACCATGCCATCAATTGTGGATCGTATCAATGTATTTGTTGAGGTTCCCATTTTTTTGTTTACACCTTCACGAATGAGTTGCAAATTATTTTCGGCAGCTTCGAGTTCGGCGACTGCACTTTCATATGCAACCTTATATCGCTGAAAATCGGCAAGGGGTATTACACCTTCCTCATACACTTTACGCTGGCGTTCGTAAATTTCTTTTGCATCTTCGAGATTAATCTTTGCCTTATTCACTCTTGCTTCTGCTTCGTTTAGGCTTACCATATTAGGTATAATTTTAACCTTTGCTATCAGGTCGCCTTTTTTAATAGACATACCTGGCTCAACATAAATCTTTTCAATAATCCCAGAAACTTGAGGTTTAATTTCTATTTCTTTTCGTGGAACAATGGTTCCTGTTGCTACAGTTTTTTTAACAATGTCTGTTACAAAAGCAGTTTTGGTTTCGAATACTACAGGTTGTTTTTTGTTTTTTCCATACAAATAATAGAATATAAACACCATTCCAAAGACAATTAATCCGATGAAAATAAAACGTCCAATCTTTTTCATTTTTGTCAGTATTTAGTATTGTTGATAATATTATATTTCGGTTCTTATAGCATCTACTGGTTTAATTCGAATGGCATGCCATGCCGGAAGGCTTCCAGCAAAGGCTCCAGCAACTACCAGCAGGACAAAGGCACTGAGCACCGCTCGAATATCAACTTCGGGATTGAGGAAGTAAGCATTTTCAGGATTAACGGTGTGCTTTAAAATTGTATCTACACCCTGAATTATTCCAATTCCTATTGCCATCCCTATAAGTCCAGCCAGGAATGTAAGTAAAATTGATTCGAGTATAATTTGGGTTAAAATATGTAAAGGGGTAGCACCTAATGCGCGTTGAATTCCTATTTCTTTTGTCCGCTCGCGTATTATTACAAGCATAATATTGCTTACGCCTACAACTCCAGCAAAAAGTGTCAATATTCCAACAAACCAGGTTAAAAATCGTATGCCTATAAAAACTCCGTTCATTTGTTTGAATTGTTCTTCGATGTTTTGAGATCCAAATGCCATGTAGTCGTTAGGTGAAACATTATGTCTCGAAGCCAAGAGTCGACGTACTTTTTTTTCAACATCGGCAACATGGTACTGAGGCTTTACCATGATGCCATAATAAAATACTATATTCCCCAAATTGTAAGCTTTCTGCAATGTGGTAAAAGGCATAAATATCGACTCATTTTGAGATCTTCCCCAATCCTGGGTATGTTTCGATTTAAATACACCAACTACTTGAAAATACATACCCGATATTTGTATGTACTTGCCTAAGGGGCTCTCCTCTGGTCCAAAAAGCTGCTCCTTGACACGTTGACCGATTACTACCACTTTTCTTTTTTCAATCAGATCGAGATAATTTATAAATCGTCCCTCAAGGATAGTAACAGGGTCGAGACGGTTTGTCTCAGGATAATCACCGTTTATGGCAAAACTGCCGGTATTCTTTTTATAAACAACTAATTGGTTACCTGTTGGGGCTTGCACACGAGGAGTAACAACCTCAATCTCAGTTATATTTTCGCGAATAGCTTTGGTGTCGTCGTTGTTGAAAAACCATTGTCGGTTTTTGGGAAATCCTTTGTATGGCTCAGTAGTAGGTTGGGTCCAAATAAAAAGACTGTTGGTAGCAAAATCGCCCAATATATAAAACATACCATTTTGCAATCCTTTACCCGAACCTAACATAATTACCAGCATCAATATTCCCCAGAACACTCCAAAGGCAGTAACTATGGTGCGAATTTTATTTTTTGCAAGCGAAGAAATTATCTCTCTCCATCTGTCGGAATCAAACATAGCTTAACTATTTATAGGTTTATAATTTTATTCGTCACGTAATACTTCAACAGGCTTTATCTGGGCAGCTTTACGGGCAGGGAAGAATCCGGCCAATGTCCCAGCAAGTATAAGTATGATAACTGCCGCTACAGCCAAATTAATATCTACTGTTGGGTTTCTAAACATATCGCTAGGTGGAAGCTTTGAATTAATAAACTCGAGTAACCCTATACCTAAAACTACCCCGATATATCCTGCAATGCTGGTAAGAAATATCGACTCCTGTAAAATCAATCCTATAATAGAAATAGGTTTGGCCCCTACTGCTTTTCGTATACCAATTTCTTTTGTCCTTTCTTTGATAACAATGGTCATAATATTACTGATACCTACAATCCCTGCAATAATGGTCATAATGCCTATTATCCAAACGAAAAGTTTAATAGCACTTATAATTTTTTTTGTTTGGATGTAATTTTCAAGTGCATTGCCTATGCCTATTGCACGTGTATCGTTAGGATCGAAATTATGATGACGTGCTATCTGATTTCGAATGTTTTCTTCGAGCTTCTTGCTTTCTTCTATACTAATGTTTTCGCGCATCATCACCGATAACATTTGGATATTTCTGCTGCCATATACTTTTTGGGCTGTTGTTACCGGAATGTAAATGCAATTATTGTTATTCCAGTTGTCTTTGTCTTCGAAAACACCAACAACAAGCATGGGGAACCCATTAGCTTTTATATACTTTCCAATTGGATTATCTCCAGCAAAAAGTTGGGCGCTTACATCGGTACTTATTACAGCTACTTTACGCGTTTCGGC
>JAOAFU010000012.1 GCA_026416115.1 Bacteroidales bacterium
ATATCCCGATTTTGTTCTTATCACACCTAAATTATTGGAAAACTTCAAAGAAATAAAACCGTTGACAGGAAAATTTTCGTGAGAATGTGTTATCTCCCCAGTCGATGTATCGTGGTGATCGGGAAGAAAATACACATAGCCCTTCTCGGAATCGGCAATTTTGCCCACCTTAAGAGTTTTCAAATCGCGTGAAAGGGTTGCTTGAGTCAGAGAAAAACCTCTTTCGGACAGAACATGTAAGAGCTCTTCCTGCGTACTAATTTTGGTAGTGCTCAGGATGTTTTTAATAGTTAAGAGACGCTTAGCCTTTGTTCCCATAAAGCATATATATGCAAAGTATGGGCAAAAATATGCATTTTTACGATAAACATCACATTTTAAAAATAAAAAAAGCGCTCAAAAGAGCGCTTTTTATAAAATGCCAACAATGCTTACTCTTTCATGAATTTAGCAGTTTGTCCGCTATCGGTTACTATAACATACAATCCAGCAGGCAAAGACGATACATTAATACGATTTTTAGCAACACCTTTTAGTACTACAGCGCCATTTACGTTAATGATTTTATAACCCACTGCCGATTTCAGATTCGACAATACTATATAGTTCGAAGCAGGATTGGGGAATAACGAAATTGAAGACTTGGATGTGGGTTTAATGCTATTTTCAATAGGTTTACCCATAAGGTAAGCAACAGCATTGAGGAGTATTTTTTTACCCTGGTCGGTTCCATTAAAAGCCGACATTACATTAGGACGAACCGACTCCTGCTTGCAATTATCTCCTTCAGCAATTGCAATAAACATACGAGTAGAAGATGGAGCAGGAGCACCACTATAAAATTCTACACCAGCTTCCCATTCGGCTATTGCAACTCTTTTTTCATCTGCCTTCGAGTCAACGGCCAATATCTTTATGGAAGCATTTGTAGTGAGATCGGGTGTTACGGTTGTCGACTCGTTACGAGTAACGCCCGGGATAGTAAATGGGATTCCTCCGTTTACAATCGAGACATTTGTAAATATGGGATGATCGGCTCCATCGTCGGTAATATATATCGTATCAGACTGAAGACAAGCGGGAGATGTTGTATTTATCCATTGCCAACGGTTACTACGCATAATCCACATGCTAAGCGATAAAATGGGAGCAGAAACATCGGCCCATTGCTCAACAATTCCTGGTGTTGAAGAACCATCACCATGAGCAGCAGATGCTCCATTACGGCTAAATATAACCAAAGCAGCGTTGTTAAGCGAGTCAAGCTTTTCCTGACTTAATATACCTGTGTAGGTACCTGTACCCCGATGAACCGTATACCCAGCATCGGTTAGTACCTTTTCAACAGTTGAATCGGCTAATGATGAGCCAATAAGCATGATGTATTCGCCTGCAATCGATTGCATTGCGAAAAAACATGAACTTAATAATGCAATGAGTGTAATTTTCTTTTTCATACCCTTTAGTTTTAAATTAAGTTTCGAACCAAAGATAAAGTCACATCTGACTCCAAATCGTCGATTCTTATACCTTAATTTGGTGAAATTTTGAGCACCTAATAGCCCTTCTATTTTCTCCCCTTAAAAAGAAAAAGAAAAAAAGAGGAAAAATATTTCGACAAAGAGTATAAAAAATTCAATTCGATATAGTCGAAAAAAGTTGCATGAAAAATTTATGGCTCTGATACTACCAAAAACATAAATTATTATTTTAGCACTTCAATATTGACTTTTTAATAAAAAACCTTCTGATCCTATTAATTTAATTTCGGCAGACGTACTAAAGAAATGAGGTTTATTCAAGCTTACAAATGAAAAATTAAGAGCAAATGGATAAATTAAAGATACGACTCCTAAGTCGAAGAAAAGAACGTAAGGTTGTATTTGATAGGAAATATACTTCATAAAGTATTTGATTTTTTTAGAAAAGATTTTGTATCTTATGGGTCTAACCTTTTTGTGACATAAAAAACAGCTTAAAATGACATTCATAAAACTTTCAAAAGAATTAATATTAAATTTAATAACCTTAGTGGTTGTTACTTTTCTTTCTTTTTGGATAAACGCTCATAAGTTATGGGATATCCAACAGATTGTTTTTTATATCGATAGCCGTTATTTAATAGAACATATTACTAGTATTGGAGGAACTAGTGAATGGATAACAAACCTGATTGGCCAGTTTTTCTTTTTTCGAATTATGGGTAACCTGATTTT
>JAOAFU010000107.1 GCA_026416115.1 Bacteroidales bacterium
CCTCTTAAAATAGCGCCTAAAATTTTTAAAGATACTTGTAAGATAAATTGGAATCAATCTGCTACTCATATTCATAATCTGGTACGTGGCTTAAGCCCAGTACCTGCTGCCTTTGCATACTTAACCTCTGAAAATTTACGGCTTTTAACAAAAATATATAAAGTAAAACCAATCATCCAAAAACACAATTTGCCTCCTGGTACCATAGTTTCGGATGGGAAAACATATATAAAAGTTGCTTCACATGATGGATATGTAGAGATTTTGTCGTTGCAGCTCGAAGGCAAAAAAAAGCTGTCGGTTGAAGAATTTTTAAATGGCTTTAAAAATATTACCGAATATCGTTTTGACTAAAAAATAAGTTGACTAAAAAATAAGAATTATGTTAGATACATTATTACAACACAGAACCATCAGGAAATACAAAACACTTCCAATCTCCGAAGCCGAGCTCAACGAGATATTAGAGGCCGGAATTAGAGCGTCGAACACTGGGAATATGCAAGTATACAGTATTGTGGTTACAACCGATCAGACGATAAAGGAAAAGCTTTGGGAATGTCACTTTAGGCAGGAGATGGTTCGTCAGGCACCGGTAGTACTAACATTTTGTGCCGACTTCAATCGGTTCAATAAATGGTGCCGGCTACGAAATGCCGAACCCGCATACGATAATTTCCTCTCTTTTTTTACGGCAGCTATCGATGCACTTTTAGTAGCTCAAAATGTTGCTATTGCTGCCGAAGACAAAGGCTTGGGTATTTGTTACCTTGGCACGACCATTTATATGGCACACAAAATTGTGGAGGTGCTCAATTTGCCAGAAGCAGTTGTTCCTGTAACTACCCTTGTTGTGGGTTATCCCGACGAAATGCCCGGTTTAACCGACCGACTTCCTCTCTCGGCTGTTGTCCACAACCAAACCTATCACGATTATACTCCCGAAAGCATCAATAGAGCATACGAGAGAAAAGAAAATCTTCCTTTTTACAAGGAGATAGTTATAAAAAATGCTAAAGAAACGCTGGCTCAAGTTTTTACCGATATTAGATACACAAAGGCCGATAATGTAAAATTTTCTCAGTTGTTCCTTGAAGTTATTAAAAAACAGGGTTTTATGAATAATCAACTCTGAACTCTATATGGCACTTCACGAGCTCCGCATTATCTTCAGGAAGCTTATCGAGAGGATTGATGAATATGCTATTCCTGAACTTGTACAGCTTATTCATAGTGCTTATTTCAATCATCATTGGTTTACAGCCGACGAAGTCATCCGTCGAATTAAGGCAATAGGCTATTATATCGATTCTCCTGAGTTTGAAGTCGATTATGGAAAAATTTCAGAAACGAATCGTAAGCTTAAAATTGCTTTTGTTTCGGAAGAAAATATTCCCCTCGAAGAATTTTTTTCGTTGTTAACCTTGCTTATACTCGGACACGAAGTAAACTACCGAGGTTCGAACCAGCCCGATCGAGTTTTACGATGGATTTTAGAATATCTTCAACACGAAATGACATTTAAAGGTAAGGTTACCTTTACCGATGAAAAATTTTTCTCGTTCGATAAGTTAATATTAACTGCACGTGCTCCTCTACCCGAAAAGAATCGGCAATTTCTACATAACAAATATCCGTTACTTGAAATAATCCGTCGTCAGTCTGTTGGCGTTGTTCCTTATAACATTTCCAACAGGCAGCTTTCGGATTTAGCAACCGATGTTTTTTCGTATTTTGGAATGGGATGTGGGAATGTTCGCAAGATCTTCTTCCCCGAAGGTTTCGATATTAACCATTTTATCCAGGCTACAGAGTCGTGGTACCCTCAGATGTTTAACCATCATACCTATATGAATAACTATCAGTATTACCAATCGGTATATTTGATGAATCGAATACCTCATAGCGATAATGGATTTATTTTGTTCAAAGAAGACGAGCAAAATAGGGCACCAACAGGTGTTGTCTTTTATTCGTTCTATAACCACGAGCATAGCCTTCGCGAAAAGCTCAATAGCTCAAACGAAATATACCGAATCTATGTTGCCAATCCGCAACTACCTCGAGAATTGTCCTATGGAAAATCGGTAAATCAATTATTTTTGCCACAGGACGAAATAATAGATTTTGCCCGTTGAAAAAGAAAATACTTTTAATAATTACAGGCCCAACAGCTGTAGGGAAGACCGATTTTGCTATTGAGGTGGCCAGTGCCTTAAAAACCGAAATTATTTCGGCCGACTCCCGACAGATATATAAAGAGCTGAGAATAGGTACTGCCCGGCCCACTGATGAACAACTGCTGAAAGTGCCTCACCATTTCATTGCTTGCTGCTCGATCCATGAATACTATAATGCCAGTATTTACGAGGAAGCTGTAATTAACTTACTGAAACAGCTTTTTCGCAATAACGACATAGTGATTCTTACCGGTGGATCGGGTTTGTACATCGATGCTGTGTGTTTTGGTATCGACGATTTACCAACCATTGATCCTAAAATCAGGCAAGAACTATCGGAGCGACTTAAAATTGAAGGGCTCGAGGTACTTCGTAACGAGCTACGGCAAATCGATCCGATATATTGTCAATCTGCCGACCTAGCTAATCCTAAAAGAGTATTAAAAGCTCTCGAAGTTTATACAATGACCCATCGACCTTATTCATCTTTTCTTACCCGAAAAGCCAAAAAAAGAGATTTTGAACCTGTATTTGTTGTACTCGATTTGCCTCGAAACGAACTTCATCAGCGAATCAATAGACGTGTCGACCAAATGATCCAGGCTGGATTGGTCGAAGAAGCCAGATCGTTGTTTCCTTTCCGCCACCTAAATGCACTGAATACTGTAGGATATAAAGAACTTTTCGACTATCTCGACGGAAAGTTCGAGCTCGATGATGCAATTGAGTTGATTAAACGTAATACCCGACGTTATGCTCGTCGACAACTTACTTGGTTCAGAAAATACAACGATGCACTGTGGTTGAACCCAAACGAAATGGATAAGTTATTTGCCTTTCTTAAGAACATATCAATAGTTTGATTATTGCGCATTTTAATTTTTGGCAATGTTTAATTTTAGCAGCTACCAACATTTTTTCGGGTGAAATGTGAAAATTCTTTATATGTTTGTACTAACCTCTAACCAACCACTAAATTATGCGTAAGAAATACATTTTTCTTGCTATAGTTTTACTTTTTGCCTCGCTGCAAGCACAAACACGTCGTATTGGAGTACCTTTTGTTCGTAATTTCAAGCCCGAAGTTTATCATGCTGCCGATCAGAGCTGGAGCATTGTCGAAGATAGTACAGCAATGGTTTTTTTTGCAAACGAAAGTGGTGTTCTGGCATACAATGGATCGACCTGGGCTATAGTGGGTATAGCTGGCAATCTCTCTGCTTTCAAATCGGTAGCTGTCGACAAAAAGGGCGTTATTTATGCTGGTGCTTATGCCGACTTAGGTATGCTTAAACGCGACCCATTGGGAAGAATTTACTACGCCTCTCTTGCTCAAAAAATCCCAACGGCTTATCGGAAGTTCGACTATATTTGGAATATTCTTCCAACCGACGAAGGGATATATTTTCAGTCGACCTATGTTAGCTTTTTTTTAAATAATAATGGCACTATCGAACCAATTCCTCACCCTGCTCAGGCACAACGTACCTTTCTCGTCAATAATCAGATATACGTCGCTTTTGTCGATGCAGTAAGGGTTTGGAATGGTCAGGGCTTCGATGATATACCCTTGGGAAGGGATATGGCAAAGCTTTCTCCCGTTTTTCTGCTTGCTTTAGGCAAAAATCGTCTTCTGATGGGAACTGAGGCCAATGGGCTTTATTTGTACGAAAATCAGCGTCTAACTAAATTTAATACCGACATCGACAAAGAGTTAGCTTCTTACAAGCTATATTGTGGTACCCATACTATCGACGAAAATATTGCTGTTGGAACCTTACACAACGGTTTATACATTATCAATCGCCAGGGTAAGATGGTGTTGCACCTGAACATGGATAACGGACTCCAAAACAACAACATTATCAACATGAAAACCGATTTTATCGGTAATCTCTGGGTTACGATGGATAAAGGGATCGACTATGTCGAACTTAATACAGCATTCAGTAAAATTCAAACTAAACGCCTTAATGGATTTGTATACTCCGTCATTCGACACAACAACCGACTGTATGTCGCTACCCATCACGGGCTATTGTGGTACGACTGGAATAAACTGGTTGGTAATGAAGATGTAACCGAATTTAACGTTTTCCCGGGTATCAGTGAGATCAACTGGACACTAAATAACATCGATGGCACGCTTTTTCTGGGGCACGATAAAGGGGCTTATATTATTAGAGACAATTCGGCCGAGATGATATCGAGCGTTAAAGGCGCATGGACCTTTCGAAAGTTACAAACACTACCTAATACCGTAATTTCCGGTACTTATACCTGTCTGGTTACCTATAAGAAGGTGGGTAGTACATGGCGTCAGCACAAAGTCCTTAAAGGATTGAACGAATCGTGCCGAATTCTCGAAGAAGATGAAGATGGTAACATTTGGGTTACCAGTGGTTATTACGGTGTCTATAAAGTAAGGCTTTCAGAGAATGCCGACTCAATCCTTTCCCTCAAACTATACGATTCCACTCAGGGTTTCCCTCGAAGCTTATTTTATGGAATTTATAAATTAGGCGAGGATATAGTTTTTGGAACACAATACGGGGCTTATCGTTACAACAAGACGACCGACCGCATGGAACCCCATCCGCTCTATTACAAATTATTTGGCAATAACCACGTTCGTCTTATTGCCGAAGGGCCCAGTAATCAGTTCTGGTATGTGGTAGGTTCAAATACCGGAATCTACAAGCAAATGAGCGACGGATCATTTAACCATATTACGATTCCTCTTCAGAAAATCTCCGACGATTATGTCCCTGGTTTTGAAAATTTGCATTTTATCGACGAAAAGAATGTCATTATTGGTACTCGACATGGTCTCTTGATTTATAATCCTATCGAAAATCGTAATTATTATCGAACCTTCGCAACTATTATCGAAAGGGTTACTATCACCTCGGCAGCCGATTCTTTACTTATGTCGAATATTACTACAATAAAGAACAACGAAAAAGGAGGTATTGTTACTGTTCGAAACAAGCATAATAATCTCCATTTTCGTTTTTCTGCCCTGTATTACGAAAATCCTGCCGATATCGAATACAAGTATATGCTCGAAGGCTTTGACGAAGACTGGAGTTCGTGGACAACTAAAAACGAAAAGGAATATACCAACTTACCTGCAGGAACCTACACTTTTAGAGTAAAAGCAAAAAATATTTACGACTACGAAAGCCGTGAGGCTGCATTTCGTTTTACCGTTCTGCCACCATGGTATAAAACAAAGCTCGCTTTTTCCCTTTATCTTTTGATGATGATTTCGCTTTTTGTTATTTTCATTCGATATAAAAACAAAAAATTTGAACTCGAAAAGCAAAAGATAGAGGAGGAAAACCGAAAGGCTATGCAGTTGAAAATTGCCGAGCACACCAAGGAAAAACTCGAAGAGGAACTTAAAAATAAGCATAAAGAGCTGGCAATGGCTACCATGAACGTAGCCCAGAAAAACGAAAAACTTATAGAAATTAAAGAGCGTTTGCTCGAACTCGAAAACCTGCCCGATCGCGAGCGACGAAAAATTGAAAGCCTGATTCGTATGCTCGACGAAGAAATTAATGACGAAAGTTATTGGGAACATTTCGAACAGCATTTCAATGCGCTCAACGACGATTTTCTCAACAAGCTGAAAAAAGAGCACCCCGATATTACGCATAAAGATTTAAAAATGTGTGCTTTTTTGCGTATGAATCTCTCAAACAAGGAAATAGCTTCGCTCCTCAATATCACTTTGCGTGGGGTCGAAGCCAGCAGGTTGCGGTTACGTAAGAAGCTTAATTTGCCTAAGGATATGCCTCTTAACGAGTACATCCTGCGTTTTTAACCCATTATAGTGCCTCCGGCATCCCTGCCGGAGATATTAAATAAACATAGTGCCTCCGGCATCCCTGCCGGAGATATTAAATAAACATAGTGCCTCCGGCATCCCTGCAGGAGAATTAAATAAACATAGTGCCTCCGGCATCCCTGCCGGAGAATTAAATAAACATAGTGCCTCCGGCATCCCTGCCGGAGATATTAATAAACATAGCGCCTCCGGCATCCTTGCCGGAGATATTAATAAACATAGTATCTCCGACATCCCATATTGAGGTACAAATCTAGACACCGTAGGGGCTAACTTATGGTAGAACAGGCATTTTGTGTTGTTATAAATCTTTTAATTATTATATCTAGCATATCTACCTTTGGCATCGAATGGTTTTTATCATACAGCCTCTACAAATATTCCATGCAATGGATTCATCTGCATTTTCTTAAGGCACAATTCGGGAATAAAACGACATTCTTGTAATGTGCTTTATTTACAAGAATGTCGTGAAGTTTATAATAAATACATTACCGAACTACAATTTTACCAAAGGTTTTTTGTGTTTTGGATTCGATAGTCATTAAATAAACGCCAGTTTTAAGCATACCGCTAATTTCAAGTTCAATCGCATGGGAGTTTGAATTAACAGGAATAACCTTTTTGGCCA
>JAOAFU010000176.1 GCA_026416115.1 Bacteroidales bacterium
CTATTGTAGATGTCAATGAAGCTGTTGTAAAACTTTATGGATATAGTTCAAAAAAGGAAGTAATCGAACAGTGTAACATTGGAACATTAAGCGATTTTGAACGGGGTTATACGCAGGAGCGTGCTGAAGAGCTAATCAGAAAAACAATTGAGGAGGGACCACAACACTGCGAATGGCTTGCCAGAAGGAAAAATGGTGAAATATTCTGGATTGATATCTGGCTTAAGAAAGTTCGGTTAGGCCCCAACGATTATGTCATTGCAAGTGGAAGAGATATTACACATGAAAAACAGATTAGACTTGCTCTCGACGAAAGCAACGAAAGATTTAGGCTTGCATTTTTGACAAGTCCGGATTCGGTTAATATTAACCGATTATCCGATGGACTTTATGTAGAAGTAAATGAAGGTTTTTGCAAAATTACAGGATATAAAAAAGAAGAAGTCATTGGAAAAACCTCATTGGAATTAAATATCTGGGCAAATCCCGAAGACAGACAAAGACTTGTTAAAGAACTTCAGGAAAAAGGTTATTGCGAGAACCTCGAAGCCCAATTTAGATGCAAGGATGGAAGAATATTAACCGGATTAATGTCGGCAAGAGTAATTATGCTTAAGGGTGTCCCCCATATTTTGAATATCACCCGCGACATCACTGCAAGAAAAGAAATGGAAAAGCAGCTAACTGAAGCAAAAAATAAAGCAGAAGAAAGCGACAGTCTCAAAACTGCTTTTCTACATAATATTTCACACGAAATTCGCACCCCGATGAACGCCATAGTAGGTTTTTCGGATTTGTTGAGAAACAATAACCTCCCCCCCGACCGAAAAGCAAAATACCTCGATATTATAATAAATAGTTCGAAGCAGCTTTTAAGTATTGTTAACGACGTGCTCGAAATTTCACGTCTCGAAAGTAGAACCGTTCCTGTCCATCTAAGCTCCTTTAACTTAAATTCAATGGTAGAAGAACTGTATCAACTATTTTTACCCCGTATAAGAAATTTAAAATTTAGCTACCACTGCGACTTGAATAAAACAGATGCTTTAGCAATCTGCGATAGAGAAAAAATTAATCAAATCCTGACCAATTTGCTGAACAACGCTATCAAATTTACCCAGGAAGGAAGTATTGAGTTTGGCTACAAAATAATGGAAAGCGAGATTTTATGGTATGTTAAAGATACCGGAATCGGAATTCCTAAGGAAGAGCAGGAGAGAGTTTTTGAACGATTTTATCAAGCAAATCTTCAAATAGCTCAGCTCAAAGGAGGAAGTGGGTTAGGTCTTAGCATAGTCAAAAGTTTAGTAGAGATGCTGGGTGGTAAAATATGGCTCGAATCGAGTGTTGGTTTGGGAACCACCTTTTATTTCACAATACCATATAACAAAGCAACTTCGCAAGAGCCGGAACATACCGGGTTATCCAAAACATCATTTAAATCACTAAATATTTTGATAGTTGAAGATAACATTTCAAATTATGATCTTGTAGAAAATTTATTATCCCCGCAGGGAGCGAGTATTGAATGGGCAAAAACAGGTACCGAAGCTATAAATATGGTAAATACTTCAAATTACAGTCTTGTTTTAATGGATATTAAACTGCCTGAAATGGATGGACTCACAGCCACACGACTAATCAAGAAACAATATCCACATTTACCAATAATTGCACTCACAGCCTTTTCAACCCCAGAAGATCAAAAACAAGCCTTGGAAGCAGGATGCGATGCATTCTTAACAAAACCGATAGATAAAAAAGAACTGTTCGAAATCATTCAAGCACTATCTCAATCGGAGTTTCGACTATAGATGAAAATATTGAAATATGCTCAAGTAAAGTTTCATCCTGTAAACTACAATGCCATTTAATGCTGATATTTCGGTTTTCTTCCTGGTTAATTTTATCTATTAATGAGAAAATATGCATGAGGATTCTGTTAGTCTCGCTGTTAAAATATTCTAGGTAAATATGCAATTCCCTAATTTCTTTGGATGTTATTTGTAAAATATTTAAATTTTGAATCAGCCGATCCCACCACTCCTGCTGGTTTATTCCTATAGAACGTCCACGAATATTGAGCCGACCATCTTCAAGAATTACTGTTGGCAGTGTTTTCGAGCCCTGCATCAACACACCTTCCCTTTTCATGTTGTTTGTGAGTTAGTTGGTTAATTTCAATGTAAAGTTAAAATCAATGGTGTCATAAACACACTAATAGAGAGGTGATTTATGTTAAATGAGTTTGATGACTTTAGTCACTATAAAAATATCTGATACAGGCTAATTAAGATCGGTTGGGCAAAGTGGTAGAATAAAGAACAAACCATGAAAAAACAAAAAATACCGCAAGTATCAATGCACTTAATCGCATATTTCCTGAGTAATGCTGCATAATACCAAAAATAAGCATACCCATAACAATTGCCGTTTTTTCAGTCACCTCGTAAAAACTAAAATAAAGGGCTGTATCTTTCTCCGTTGAAATTAACTTTGCATAGGTCGAACGAGCCTGCGACTGAATACCCCCCATAATTAATCCAACTATTCCAGCAAGTATATAAAATTGAATTGGACCTTTAATAAGCCATGCCATCACGCAAACAAAAAACCATATACTAATCATGGCTAAAAGAGAAAATTTATTTCCCATTCGAACCGATACCTCAGCAAAGAGTAAGGCTCCGGCCAATCCTAAAAACTGAATCAATATGATGGTAATTATCAGTTGATTGCCCGATAATCCTATTTCTGCTTTACCGAAAAGAGTAGCTACTAACAATATAGTCTGTACTCCTGCAGAAAAAAGAAAAAAAGCCAATAAAAAATTTTTTATAATCGTCTGTTTCTTTATTTTTTTCCATACCTGCAACAATTCTATATAACCCTTGAAAAATATATCCCTATAAAAAATTGAAGATGGCCGTGATTCTTTCAGCGCAAGCAAAGAAATATGAGCAACACTAAACCACCAAAGGCCTACAATTGGAAATGCAAGTCGTACACTCTGTAACGACTCTTTAATTCCTAGGTCATCGTGATACGAAATAAATACAAGCAACATTATCAAAAGCAATACACTTCCTATATATCCCCAAGCAAATCCTTTTGCACTTATTCTATCATGGAATTCTTTATCAGCGATAATGGGTAAAAATGAGTTGTAAAAAACCAATGAACCTGCGTAGCCTATAACTGCAAGCGCAGCCATTGATAGGCCAAACCATATGTTTTTCCCATCGAAAAAATAGAGTAGCAAACAGGCAAGACTTCCAAGATAAGTAAAAAAACGCATAAACCATCGGCGATAACCTCCAAAATCAGCAATCCCCGAAAGTAAGGGCGACAAAAAAACCACACATAGGTATGCTGCCGACAAAGCATAATCGTATAGAACAGTGTTATGTACTGAGAGTTTTCCAATGGTCACTATGCCATGAGAATAGGCATTTGAGGTAACCTCTTGAAAATAGATAGGAAAAATGGTAGCAGTTATTACAAGGTTATAAGCCGAGTTTGCAATGTCGTAGCTACACCAAGCATTGATCACACTTCTGTCGTTCTTTGTCATCCCTATTATCGATTACTTTGCATTCTTTGCATCAAAGACAAAGGAAGGAGTTGCTTACGAATAAGTAAAGTAATAATTTTATATTTCATGTACGATTCGGACAAAAAGAGATATCCTTGGTAAGGATTATTGTTTACCCCCCACGAATTTTTGGCATAGTAGTATTTTCGTCCATTTTTATCATTTGCTACTCCTAAAATTACCAGACTGTGATCGTCGGTAGTTTCGTAGGTATCGAAGGCCATTTGACGTATTTTTGTGTCGACTTTTATTTCCTGAATCGAAGGCAATTCGCCTCTATAAATTGATTCGAGCAGTTTTTCTCTTTCTATGTCGCTTTCAAATGCAAATGCCAATCCTTTATTCCATAAAAATCCTTTTTCGGTTATATCGCAGGTAATAGCCACTGGAAAGCTTTTCTGTAATGAATAATCAATTAGTAAAATAAGCTCCTCTATGGGTATATTAAATGCATAGGTCAAATTCCAGTTGTCTGGAACCTCGACAAAAGCATACCTGTAATATGGCAAATAATCGAACGACATTAACAATGCATAATCGTCTGACTTAATGTTTAATGATTGTGCATAGGACTTTGGAGTATACGTGACCCCCTCATATTCGAATTGTTCTGGCACTTTCCCCATATGTAGCTCTAAAATTTCCTGAAAACGCTTTTTCCAGTTTATAGGGATATATTTCTTTAATAAAAGTTCATCCAAATAATTTTTTAAATTGCTCTCCAACTGCGTATGATCCGGAAGTGTTTCGCCCGGTAACATGCCAGAATAAATATCTAAAGGTACTATTCCATATTTCTCAATTAAATATAGCGGATCGGTAAGCATCCCCCCCTCAGAAAACGCTATCTTACCATGCATACGAATATATCGTTCGGCCTTCTCCAAATAAGCATAGTATACTAGAAACATCTCCGACAGAGTTATACTCTTTCCAGTGCGGGATAAAATTTCTGTTTCAATCATGCCCAATAAAGTATAGCTCCAGCAGGTATTACTACGAAATTGATTAAGGACAGGTCCCGACTCAATTTTCTTTTGAAAATTGAACTGCTCTATAGGAACATTCTGTGCCCAAATCGAAGTTAATGTTAAAAGAAAAATGTTATATAAGAAAATCCTAATCACTTTCATGGTTTAGGGTTTTTGGGGTTCTTGAATTATTCAATAATTTTAAATTCTGTTCTTCTATTCATTGCCTTACCCTGTTCGGTGTCGTTCGAGGCTATTGGAAATTTTTCTCCATAGCCTTTATAAAAAATTCTTTTTGCATCAATTCCGTTCTGGATGAGATAACGTGCAACCGATCTTGCTCTATTTTCGCTTAAAGTTAAGTTAAAAATTTCACTTCCACTGTTATCGGTATGTCCCATAATTTCGATTTTTACCTGAGGATTTGCTTGAAGAAATGAAATTAATTTGTTTAGCTCAACTTCCGATTCTTTTTTTAGCTCATACGAATTGGTTTCGAAAAAAATGTTATTGAGTATTGTCTTTTTACCAGGTTTAATGGGTTGTAAAGCAAAATCTTTAAGAAAAGGCTTATTGGCAGCCAGTGTATCATATAAAGCAAAATGTTCGGAATAAAACATATATCGATCTTTAGAGATATTAAATGCTAATTGATGAGAAACGGGAATACATACCAAAAATTCACCCGTATTTTTTTGTGAAAAAGATTGATGGATCACTTCCCGCGATTCTAAATCGACCAATTCCAAGTTAGCTTCGAGAGGTTGCAGCGTTTCTGCATCATAAATTTTTCCCTTTATGTACGAGACTGCCAAGGGCCTATATGTAATGGGCATAATAATTTCAAAAATATCCTTCTTTTGGGCATAGCCTCTGTCGGAGGCAAAGAGTCCCCTATCTCCTCGTGCATTAACAGTAAAGCCAATTTCGTCGGCGGAAGTGTTCAGAGGATAACCTAAATTTACAGGTGTTTTCCAGCAAGTATCCTGAGCGCATATTTTTCGGGATACAAATATATCGTACCCCCCCATGCCAGTCCATCCATCACTCGAAAAGTAAAGAGTTTGGTTATCGGGATGAATAAATGGAGATTGTTCATCGTCGGGCGTGTTAATACTATCTCCTGCATTTACAGGTACCGACCACTTCCCATTGTCTTGTAAATGACTAATCCATACATCGTATTTTCCCTTTCCTCCAGGCCTATTACTAACAAAATACATCGTACGCCCATCGGCTGATAAAGAAGGTTGTTTTTCGTTATTTCCAGTATTAATAGGCTCACCTATATTAACCCCTTCAGTCCAACCATTTGGTGTCAACTCACTTACATAAATATCGCACTTCCCTTTTCCATCCTCTCTGTTGCAGGCTGTATAATACATCTTCATTCCATCGGCAGTAATACTTTCAGAACCCTCGTTCTGAATGGTGTTAATCCGATTACCAATACTTCTTGCCGTCGACCAGTAATTACCTTTTTTTTGCGTCACAAATATATCTTCCTGCCAATTTCCCCAAAATTTTGTATTCAACTCATTACGTGGGATAAGTCGAGTAAAAACCATTACCTCCTCATCGGCAGAAAGACTTGGCCAATATTCATCATATGGTGAGTTAATACTATCGTCCATTCGGGTTATGGTGTAAGAAACCGGATACTTCAATGCTTCAAGGGCAAATTGACAATTGTTTATTATTTTGCGAATTTGCTTTTCCTGATTTGCCGAATATTTTCGTTTTTCAAGAAAAATTTTTGCCATTTCAAGTGCCTTTTCATAAGAACCAACCTTGAAATATGCCTGAGAACAAAAAAAGAAAATTACGGGATATTTTTCCCCTCCTACTTTTAAAGCATTCTCACTGGCATACACCACGCTATCGTATTTCCCCATAAAATCGTATGCATCGGCCATCAATAACCAAGCTTCGGTAAACTTACTATCGATACGTAGCGCCTCTTTTAATAAAACTACTGCAGCCTGATAATCATAGCTATCTATACTTCGTGTAGCAAGATCGTACATTTGGATCGCTCTTTTTGAACTTGTAGATAATGGTTGAGAAATTAACGAAGTACTAATTCCTAAAAAAATAATAGTAAAATAAATAGCGCTTTTTTTCATTTTACTCATTCGGCACTTTTCTTATAAAGTAATTAAAATACTATTACTTAGCTATTATTAAAATGTAATAACTAATCGTTTAAAATATCAGCTTTGAAATATAAAACATTTTTTGCTTTAAATGGTTTTTATAAAATATTTATAATTCGGATTTTAAGGTATGTTTATTTGGTAGGTTATAAGTCACAGTAATTTTGAAAAAACTTAAAAAAAATATCTATTTGAATTACCTTAGCACTATTTTCTTATTGAAAGTTAAAAAAAATTCATAGTATGATTAAAAAACTTTTAATTGTTTGGTTAACAACAGCTTTAACATTCCAAACTTTTTCAGAAGAAAGTCGTTTATTACGATTTCCTGCTATCTGGGATAATAAAATAGCCTTCAGCTATGGTGGCGATTTATATGTAACTACGTTGGAAGGAGGAATAGCCAGAAAAATTACTTCACACAAAGGTTACGAAATGTTTCCCCGATATTCTCCTGATGGTAAGTGGATTGCCTTTACAGGACAGTACGATGGAAATACTGAAGTTTATCTTATTCCATCAGAAGGAGGTACCCCCAAGCGCTTAACATACACTGCTACACTCGACAGAGATGATGTAGGCGATAGGATGGGCCCCAATAACATTGTAATGACCTGGACACCCGACGGACAATCGATAGTATACCGATCGCGAAAACAGTCTTTCAATGACTTTAAAGGGATGCTGTTTAAAGTTAGTAAGAACGGAGGGTTATCGGAAGAGCTTCCTTTTTCTGTTGCCGGATTCTGTTCTTATTCACCCGATGGCAAGAAAATAGCCTATAATCGAGTTTTTAGAGAATTCCGAACATGGAAACGATATCGCGGAGGAATGGCCGATGATATTTGGATATATGACTTTCAGACCAAAAGCAGTACTAATATAACCGAAAATCCAGCACAGGATATTATTCCTATGTGGATTGGGAACGAAATATACTATGCCTCCGATCGTACCGGTAGAATGAATATTTTCGCTTACAACACCGATAATCGAACTACTCGACAGATTACGTTCTTTACCGACTATGATGTAAAGTTTCCATCTACCGACGGAAAAAATATAGTTTTTGAAAATGCAGGATATATATACTACTACGATGTAAAAAAACAGCTGTTGAGTAAAATCTCTATTTCCATTTCCGACGATGCACTATGGGCAAGAAGCGAATATAAAGATGCCTCGCAAAACATTCATTCATTCGATATTTCTCCTAATGGCGAAAGGGCAGTATTTGGAGCTCGAGGCGATGTTTTTTCTCTACCTGTCGAAAAAGGAATTACCCTGAACTTAACCCGTTCACCAGGTGTACACGAACGTAATGTTGCATGGTCGCCCGATGGAAAATACATCGCCTATATCTCGGACGTTACTGGGAATAACGAGATTTTTATTCGAGATCAGTCGGGTAGTACAGATCCTATTCAAATTACTAAAAATACCGACACTTATATTTTCGATATTAAATGGTCGTCCGATGGAAAAAAAATATTATGGTCGGACCGAAAATTTCGTCTTCAATTTGTCGACATTCTAACACGACAAACAACCCTTGTAGCCCAATCGAACCGTGGACATATTAATGCCTTTAGTTGGTCGCCCGATAATCAGTGGATTGCATTTAGTCAAGCTGCCGAAAATAATATGGGGGTTATCTATGTCTATCATGTTCCTTCAAAAAAATTATATCCTCTTACCGATTCCTGGTTTGACTCCGATTTACCCATTTTCTCAACAAATGGTAAATACCTTGCTTTCGTTTCGGCACGTGATTTTAATCCCATCTACGGCGAAACAGAATGGAATCACATTTACATCAACATGTCGAGAATATATTTGATACTTTTAAATAAAGATATCCCCTCGCCATTCGGTCCCAAAAACGATGAGGTTGCAATTGCCGACTCTACTGGACCTGCATCTAAAGCTGGAAAAGATGTTAAGAAAGAGGTAAAAAAAGATGAAAAAGTTAATGTTGTTATCGATTTTGATAATCTGGCCGAACGTATTCTACCCTTACCAATAAAACCCTCTGGATATTCGAATTTGTTTTTTGTAAATAATAGTATATACTACATTGAACATTCGACTCCCGACGGTACACCAACCCTTAAACGATTCGATCTGAATAAGAACGAAGAAAATGAGCTGGGCAAAAACCTTAACTACTGCATTTCGGCTAATGGAAAAAAAATGTTGGTTAAAGAAGGATCAAAATGGGCAATTATCGACCTACCTGAATCGAAAATAACACCGAAAACATACCTCGATCTATCGGAGATGCAAGTTTGGGTCGACTATGCTCAGGAGTGGAAACAAATTTACGATGAAGCGTGGCGCCAAATGCGCGACTTTTTCTATGTTGAGAACATGCATGGCCTCGACTGGAGAGCTATACACGATAAATATGCTCCATTAGTTCCCCACGTTCGTCATCGTGACGACTTAACCTACATTATCGGCGAAATGATTGGTGAACTTAATGTAGGGCATGCCTATGTAAATAGCGGGCAGAAGCCAAAAGCCGACAGAATTCCGGTAGGTTTATTGGGAGCAAAACTTTCCAAAGATGTCTCCGGGTTTTTTAGAATTGACTCAATATATAAGGGGGCCAGTTACGATAAGAACCTACGTTCCCCATTAACCGAACCAGGAGTTAACGTAAAAAAAGGAGAATTCATTCTGGCAGTCGATGGTATTTCTACCCAAAATTATTCCGATATATATGAGCTACTCGTATACAAAGCAGAGAAGGAAGTCCAACTTACAGTTAATAAAACCCCCGATTTTAAAGGAAGTAGAAAAGTGATTGTAATTCCATTACGCTCCGAAGCTGATCTTATTTATTATAATTGGGTACAAAACAATATCCGTAAAGTCTCTGAAGCCACAAACGGAGAAGTTGGTTATATACACATTCCGGATATGGTAACCGAAGGTCTGAACGAATTTGCAAAATATTTTTATCCACAGCTGAATAAAAAAGTTCTTATTATTGACGACCGAGGTAACGGCGGAGGAAATGTTTCGCCACAGATAATCGAACGACTCAATCGTCAATTAATTCGACTACGAGGATTCAGAAATGCAACAGTTGCTTTTCCTGTACCCGGTATGATGGTAGGACCCAAAATTATGCTCATCGATCAATACTCGGCATCGGATGGCGACCTTTTTGCTTATGCATTTAAAAAACTTAAAATTGGTCCCCTCATCGGACAACGTACTTGGGGTGGTGTAATTGGGATTTCGGGTAGTCTTCCATTTATAGATGGCACCGATCTTCGCAAACCTGAATATTTCACCTACTCGGCCGATTCGAGCGAATGGATCATTGAAGGATATGGAGTCGATCCGGATATTGAGGTCATCAATGACCCCGCACGAGAATATTTAGGTATCGACGACCAACTCAACAAAGCTATAGAAATTGCTAAAGAAAAACTTAAGGAATACAAACCTTTACCACCAATTCCACCTGCGCCCGACAAATCTAAATAATATCTATGCAAAAACCCGGAATAACAATTCTGGGTTTTTTGTTTTATTATCTTAGTATGCCAAAATCTCCAGCTCTGCAGCCAGCGAATTATACTCGTAAATCGAATTTAGATATTCTAAATAATATTTCTGCCAGCTAATTATGCTTTTTAAAACTTCCTGCATTTTCTTTTCGTTATCTAATACCTGATTGATAATTTGATAGGTTTCTTTCTCAACCTGTGGCAAAGTATTGTTGCGATAAAAATTTACTCTTGCAAAACATTTATTCATCTGAATAATTATTCTTTCCGACCTGTAATCAATTTCAGATTTCTGTTTTAACCACTGATATTCGGCTTTTTTATTTTCAACTACTAACAAATCCGATTGATTTGATGTAAAAAGACTCTCAAGGGGTATTCTAAAACCTATCTGCCAGGCCATATAATTCTTTCTATTCTCATTACTTCGAACAGACAAATCGATAAATAAAGCTGGCCAATGAGCATATCTTAGATTTCGAATATATTCATTATTATATCTTATCTGCGCTAAGTAAGCATTGTAGAAAAGACGAGCTGGTGTTCGAGTCGAAGTATCGGGAGCTGGCTCTATCTGGTACAATTCAGGGACACTGTCGACAGGAATAGGTATTACACTTAGCCCCGATGCATAACGAAGCTCATTTTGCGCATCCAGCCAGTCGTAATAACTATCCTGCAACTTCAACAACCATTCCGAATAAAGTAACGTTATCTCATTATCGAGACTATCAAATGGTATTTCTTTTCCCAAACGATTTATAAGTTCCATTACTTTTTGATAATGTCGATACAAAGCATATCGATAAACGCATAAGAAGTATGACTGTTTCACATGAGCAATTAACTGTTTTGCTTTTATAATCGAATCATTACTATATTTTACATCCAGCTGATTTTTCAACTCTACATTTCCGAACCATTGTGCGGGTGTTCCCAACTCTTGCCTAAAACGAATCTCTTGCTCACGCGCTGTTGAATACAAATAGCCGTTACGAATCGATAATTCAGTTGAAAGAAATGGCGAACCCGAATTTTTTAACAATTGCTGTTGTTTGATTAATCTCTCAATACGAAAGTCTGCCCGATTATAAAGTGCACTATCAATAAGTTGATTTAAGGTCAATGAGTATTCCTGTCCTAAAGAATATCCACCTATCAGCATTATAGAAATGATAAAAACAAAAGTTCTCATTTATTCAAAATTTTCAGTAAAGTAAGAAATATATTTTTCATGCCGCAACTTTGAACAATATTCTATCGTAAAATCCTTAATAGAGTGATTATGAACTTTTTTCTTAATAAATTGTTAAATGTAACAGGAAAAAAAAGCTTAATAAAATATTTATATTTTTGTTAATCATGACTTGAAAGATAAAAACCTGCTAGTAGCTTAATTTTTTTTACTGATGAAGATAGAAACGCTATATAATTTAAGTGCTAATTTACAGAACGATAAGCTTAGCTTGCTGTATCAAGGCAATTTTAGCGACGATATTACCGATCGCATCATCGATCTAAGTGAGACCTCATTATCTGGACAAACCGATCTTCAAAAAATTGGCAAAAAAGTATCTCTATTGCTAGCCGAGTGTTTTCAAAACATAGTGAGGCATGGCGATTTCAACCATGAGTCGAAATCGGCAGGTATCTTTGTTACCCGTAACATAGGAAATACCTATTATATTTCTTCGGCCAACCTAATTCATAATAAAGATATCGATGGATTAAAGGAAAAAATAGAGATGCTTAATCAGCTATCGGCCGAAGAGCTTAAACAACTATATCTTGAAGTACTAACCAATAATCAACGCACTAATAGAGGGGGCGCAGGATTGGGCTTAATAGAAATGGCCCGAAAATCGGGGCAGAAACTGGAATATGATTTTGAACTCGTAGATAACGAACATTCTTATTTTTACCTTCAAATAAAACTCAAAGCCCCATCGGCTAATGATACTGTTGAAACGATACCCATAGGTATTGCAAAAGATTTTCATCGCATTATGGCCGATGATAATATTTTTCTTATTCACAAAGGTGATTTTTCATCTCATACCATAATACCGATACTGCGAATGATTGAGGATAATCTGAGTTACCAGAACGAATCGGCAAAAAACAAAAAGAAACTTGTTCACGTTTTAATTGAAATTCTTCAAAACATTAGTAAACATGGTTATGTAGAAAATGACATTCGCGAAGGTATATTTCTGATGGGACGACGATATAATCATTTTCTTGTATACGCAGGAAATTATATTGAAAACTCGAAAGTTTTGAATTTCAGAAATTATCTTAATTATCTTAACCGACTAAATCGTAACGAGTTATTGGATGTTTATAAAAAAACGCTCAATTCTGGTATCGTCAGCGCGTCAGGCAGCTCTGGCCTTGGATTTCTTAATATTGCAAAAGATTCGTTGCATAAGCTCGACTTTTCTTTTCATCAAGTCGATGCAACAAAAAGTTTTTTCGGCCTTGGGGTTGTTATTTGATTCTTTTTACTGCTCTTGTCATCTCTCTTTTTCCGGGGGGGCCGGGTAATCTTTCAACAATAAAACCGACATTTCGAAGCCTTCGTTTTATCTCTCCTTTAGCCGAATATGTAACTAAAACTGAAGGATTATCCATTGCATTAAATAAAGACTTAAACAAATTTTCTTGCCATAACTCGGGCTGCTTTTCGGGCGAGAAAGCATCGAAATAAACTACGTCGAAAGGACCAATAATATTAGCAGATAAAACATCAACATGTCTTTTATTTAAAACAAATCTTGGCAATATCTCAATATTATTATTCCATATCGAAGTGTGTAATAAGCAAAAAAAATCAGGATGAGCGAGACCTTCGGATATGGACTCAACTAGTTCGTATTCAAGGGGACACAGCTCTATAGCCTCATAGTATATCTGCTTATTAAGCTCGATTGAACGAAGTAATGTAAGATATGCATTGAGCCCAGAACCAAAACCAACCTCAAGTATCCTAACAGAATCGAGATTGCACCAATCAAAACCCGCCCTGATAAAAACGTGTTCGGATTCCTGGATGGCACCATGAACAGAATGAAAACACTCCCCCACCCTTTCGTCGTAAACGGTATACGAACCATCGGAAGTTCTTTGTAAAATTCGGCCCATCATTTGCATCATCATATGGTACAAAAGTAATTTAAAAGTATATTTGCACAAACAAAGAACCATCTACCTTGATTAAAACCAAACTTATATGAAAAGAAATCTAAAAAATCTGATTTTTCTGATAGTGTTGGTTCCCCTGTTTAGCAGTTGTGGTTACAACACCATGGTTCAAAAGGAGGAAGCCATTGCAGCCCAGTGGGCACAAGTTCAAAGTGTATATCAACGTCGAGCCGATCTAATACCTAATCTTGTTAACACCGTTAAGGGGTATGCCGATTTTGAAAAAAGCACTTTAATTCAGGTAACCGAAGCCCGTTCTAAAGCTACCTCTATAAACATTGATCCTAATAAGCTTGACGAAAACTCGCTAAAAAAGTTTCAGGCAGCTCAAGACGAACTCAAAGGGGCATTATCGCGTTTATTGATAGTTGTTGAGCAATACCCACAACTAAAAGCCAATCAGAATTTTCTCGAATTGCAAGCTCAGCTCGAGGGCACAGAAAATCGCATAGCAGTGGAACGAATGAAATTCAATGAGGTTACTCGCGATTACAATGCATACATCAGAAAATTTCCCCAGCTCATTACAGCACGTTTGTTTGGTTTTCGTGAAAAGCCCTATTTCGAAGCTGCTGCTGGTGCGGACAAAGCTCCCGAGGTTAAATTTTAATATTATCTTCGACATTACTTACGATGAAAAAGGTAGCAGTTGTAGCCGGTGGTTATTCGTCGGAATATCCAATATCGGTTCAAAGTGGTCGATTATTAGTTGAAGAAGTATCCAAAGCTGGTTACGAAGTTTATTTGGTAGAAATAAGTCCACAAGGTTGGTTTGTTCATCTCACTTCGGATAAGAGGATAACAATTGACCGCTCCGATTTTAGCTTCAACAATCATGGGAAATCGATTCGTTTCGATGCTATTGTGATGGCTATTCATGGTACGCCAGGTGAAGACGGGAAATTACAAGGATATTTCGACCTACTGAATATCCCTTATACTTGCTGTGGGGTTTTGGCATCGGCCGTGACCTTTAACAAACACGCATGCAAACTTTTTGCTCGACAGATTGGAATCGACACAGCCGACTCACTCATTTTGCGAAAAGGTGATTTTTTTTCAACACAAAAAATAATTGAGCAGGTAGGATTGCCATGTTTTGTAAAACCAACAGAATCAGGGTCGAGTTTCGGAGTATCTAAGGTTACTCACGCCCATCAACTTTCCGATGCTATTGTTAAGGCTTTTGAAGAAAGTAACGAGGTTTTGATTGAAAAATTTATTTCTGGCACCGAAGTTACCTGTGGTATGGTCTCATTTCCCGAAGGCGATCTCATCTTTCCCATCACTGAAGTAATTTCGAAGAAAGAGTTTTTCGATTTCGAAGCAAAATATACTTCAGGTTTATCTGAAGAAATCACACCGGCCCGAATTGATGAATATATGACCCTATTGGTTCAGAATGCGACTCAGAAGCTATATCATGCTTTGGGATGTAAGGGAATCACGCGTACCGATTTTATTATTTCCGATGGAAAGGCCTATTTGCTTGAGGTAAATACAGTTCCAGGTATGAGTCCCCATAGTATCATTCCCAAACAACTACAAACAATGGGCATAACTGTAGCAGAAATGTACGATCGATTATTAAAAAACATTTGTACAAAAAGGTAACAAAAATCACCGCTAAACATTGATAAAAATCGCCCTTAAATTATAATTATAATCCAAAAGTGGATTACATTTGTAATGAATTTCATAATAGTTTGATTTAAGGGTTAATTTAATTTTAGGTTTTATTGGTGTTTAGGTTAATAAGGGTTTAGGGTTAGGCAAAAAGAGCCGGATTTTCATCCGGCTCTTTTTCATTTATTGCCCCTAATTTAAAGAAAATTCTTTACTTTTTATGCTATTTACAAATTCCGATGGTGTAACTCCTGTAAATTTTTTAAAAGCTCTATAAAAAGACGATTTACTATTAAAACCACAATCGTACCCAACTGCCTCGATGGTGATTCCTAACTCATCGAGCTTAGTCAGCATTTTTTTAGCATCCTCTACCCGGTGATAATTGATAAAATCGAAGAAGTTCATATTATAACGGGTGTTTATAGTAAGCGAAATGTTGTGCGAACAAGCATCGAGTGCCGATGAAAATTTAGTAAGATTTATTTCGGGGTCTAAATAAGGTTTCTTATCCGTCATAAATTTTTGAATTTGTTTAAAATTAAAATCTATTTCCGCTTCTGTTAGCCTATATCGTTTGAGATTTTTTTGTTCCATTAATTCTTTAATTTCTTTACATAATGGTTCCTGATAATTTTTAAAATTTTCGAGAGAATTAGTTTGTTCGACCAAAGAACAATATTGCAATTTAGTAAACACTGCATTTTGATGAAAAGCATAATACAAAATAAACAGATACACAAAATTAATGAACAAAGGAATATAAAAATATTCGACATAAAATGTTGCAGCAAAAGAATAAACCACAATTAACAAAATGTTAAGAGATAGTAATAAATACAAAAAAACGGTTAAATATTTGATTTTAAGCTGCTCAACATCGGAAAAGAAATTTTTAACTGCAAAGGTATGTTTATGCAATAACCTAATAGAATAGATAAAATATACAAGCATTTGAAACACAAAAAGAAAATTGACTACTTGCATATCCAGTGGATAACAGCCCTTATTGCTAAGACAATTGAGATAATCCAATTGTTCTACAGGAGAAGAAAACAAAAAATTGAAATAGCTCCATCCTGTAAACATAAGATTTAAAATAGTAAAACTATGCGGCCAAAACAGCCATTTAAAAGGTCTTCCAATCATAATACAGGTATAAGCATACACCAGAGGCCCATAAAACATAGCAGTTCCTTGAAATAAGAAATAACAAAAAGGAACTTTTTTAATCAGATCCGACAAGATCAATACGTTGTTTAAAAAATTTAGGCCTGGGTCGAGAATTATCAATCCCAACAAAATATTGGCGGCCGAGTTGTTTTTCCGCAAAATAAGTATTGCAGCAAAAATTAGAAGATTGATAAAAGTAATGAAATTAAATATTAAGAAAAATTGTTTATCCATACTCCCTCCTCAATTTTAATGCAATTTAAAAAAAATCCGATAAAAAAAATTCAACTAAAAAACATTTTATTGTCTCAAAAAAAATTGTATCATTACGATATTTAAATATTATTATTTAAATAATGATAAATCTGTTTAATCAATATTCTTTTTTGTGTAGTTAAAACAAACTTGAGAAATGAACTATAAATCAACAATATCCGACAAGGTTACAGATTCTTCTCAAAAACATGGGAATATGAGTGTAATTGTTAGTACACAACAGAATTAATAAAAGTTTAAACTGATGTAATAAAAAGGACCACTCGAAAAATATTTCAAAGTGGTCCAATTTAGGGAGAGGGAGAAGGATATAGAGGCATTTTTAATGCTAGTAGTTCACACCTACTAATCTTCTGCACGTAGATTAATAATTATTGCTAACGACCAAATTTTTTTAATTCCTTTATACAAAGGCTCAATCATACCGTCATTATATTTAATTTTAATATATGCCCTTGAAGTGTCGAAATTATCAAATCCAAAACCTGCATAAAATCCTGTACCATAATCTTTTCTGTACCATGCTCCAAGAAGCAACCACTTAATATTCCCTTCGATTGTGTAATAAAAAAAATCACCTGGACTATTAAATGCATTGGTTAATGCATCGGTTAACTTACCTTTGTCATAGAAAAAACCAACTGTTCCTTTAAAGAAAATTTTCTTTTCCGGAAGTGAAAATATGTTCTTATAGCTGACTCTTGTAATACTTGTTTTTGATAATGATGTATCTAGAACCGTTGACTCATAATTGATGCCAGGCATGAATCTTATAAAATCGCGATTGATAATTTTAATAAAAAGGTCGGCATTAAGGTAATTTCCAATAATGGTTGTCAAATCGAATCTCAACCTTCGATCGAATTTATAAGTGATAAAAGGTCTAATTTTAAATGAGAAAGGTTCTTTATCTACATAGGAACGACTAATCTTATAATCGAGATGTTCGAAGGCTTCGTGAACATTTATTCTCATATAAAAACCGCCAGCAATAACTGCTTTATTGAAATAATATGCCTGACCGATATAATTACGACCTCCGTATGCAAAAGAATTATTGGGTGGCCACCACTCATATAATTGCATGCAGCCATTTATACCGACAAAGTATGTTGAATATGCCCTAATTCCAAATGGAAACTTTACCTCTTTGTCGGCGTCTGGTTTAACCAATGTCTGAATTGCCAGAATTCTTCCAACATTGTCATTGTTCCCAAACATCATATCCGTCCCAAATAAAATAAAAGCCGGCTTTCCTTTAACCATTTCAAGCTGGTTATTGAAGAGCTTTTGTTCATGATCATACATGTTAATATACTGAGCCTTTAATTCTAATAAGTACAATAAAATAATTATTAATACTTTTAATCGTTTCATATTTTAAAATTATTTGCCATTAAACAAGTCAGTATCTGCAGTATCAACTGGATATAATATTCCCTCAATGTCAACGGTTAAGCTATCCCTATTAAAAACTGGTATATCCTTATATTTCCTTGCCCTCAAAACCTTAAACCTAACAGTAGATAACGTATCTTTTGATAACATTTCAAAATAAATATCCGGCTCATTATAATCGATAGAATAGCTTACGTAGGCCTCTTTAAAGAATAAAATATCGTCGAAGTGATTATAAGAACCATCTCGAGATGGATAATAGTAAAACCTATCGACCGACCACCAAAATATGTTATACTTGCCTTTGTAAAACTGAATAAAACAATACGAAATCGGAAGAGGTGCTTCATTGTATGAATTAACAATCCATGTTCCTTCGAGTTGGGTCTCAGTAATTTCTTTGGAACATGAGAAAATAGAAAAAGTAAAAATAAGCCCAAAAATGATATTCTGAATTTTCATAATTCAAAAAAATTATATTATAAACCCTATATATAAATTTAGTACACAATTATTTCAACCCTTCTGTTTTTTTGTCGACCTTCTTCGGTTGCATTGTCGGCAATGGGCCTTGTTGCACCAAAGCCCTGTGCACTAATTCGCGACGTGTCAATACCTCTTTGTGTAAAATACTGTTTTACAGCATCAGCTCTTTCTGCACTTAGCTTATAATTAAAAGTTGCATTGCCCACATTGTCAGTATGACCGAATATGTTAACTTTTAATTCTGGTTTACTTATAAGTATTTTCACAACCTCATCTAAAGAACCTTTAGACTTATCGAGTATTACTGCTTTACCAGTTTCAAATTCAAGACTCCTCATAGCAAGGTCTAAAACTTGCTTTTCTTCTGCTGTAATTTTCGTTTCTTGAATTTTTTCAAGTTCTTCTTTTTGCTCATATTGGGTCTCTTCGGGGAGTTTTACGTCCGAAATATCCCAAATAATAATTTTATTATCGTATCCAGTAGATGCAGCAAATTTATTATTAGCCGAGATCGCAACACTTTTTACTCTCCCCTTATGACCTTCTAGGGTAGCAATACAATTTCTTTTATCTAAATCCCACAATTTAACGGTTTTATCATCAGAACCGGAAATTAACACTTTCCCTCCTCTACTTAAAGCAACTGCAGTAGCCCATTTCTGATGACCCGTCAACTCTCCGATTTTTATTCCACCTTTTATGTCCCAAATAAAAATATTCTTTTCTAATGCTCCACTTATGAGTTCTGACTCATCGGGACTAACAACAATACTTTCGGTATTGGGAGCATCTAAAGCAAGCACCTCAATGGCATTTTTATAATCAATATACCTTATGCCTCTCATTAGCGAACTTGTACAAATTATAATGTATTTGCCATCCGGAGAAAATTCGGCTTGCTTAACATTTCCCGAAATATCAGTTAGTTGTTTAATCGCTTTACCCTCAAACAGATCGAAAATAAATATGCTATTATCACGGCTACCAGAAATTAAATACTTCCCATCAGGACTATATGAAATCCCCATCACAGCTTTTTCGTGCTGACCAATGTTATACTTGAGTGTTTTTGTTGAAACATCAAAGACTTTTACTACACCATCCTTATATCCACAAGAAAGTAATGCTCCGTTGGGGCTAAATTTTACACAAATTGCCTGCTTAGTTGAACCTAATAATGTTTCCGCAACCTTTCCAGTTGC